>NZ_JBEXLH010000008.1:0-189273 GCF_040609855.1 Nonomuraea sp. NPDC004580
CGAACGCCTGGAACAGCAGCTCCACGGTGACGACCGGCGAGCGCCCCCGCCCGTACGCCCACACCACGAACGTCACCGGCACCAGGAAGCTGCCGAACAGCACCACCGTCGGCACCAGGTTCGAGTTGCCCGTCCAGCCGGTGACCACCACGGTCGCCAGCCACAGCACGAGACCGGTCAGGAAGATCCGCAGCCACAGCGTCTTCATGACAGTTCCTCGACGGCGCGCACGGCGGCGTCGTCGCCCGCGTCCGATCCCGCGATGGCGATGCGGCCGAAGCGCCCGCGCGCCGCGTCGGCGGGTGACGGGCCGTCCGGGTGGAACGGGTGCCAGGGGCGGCAGTACTGCGGCGCCAGCGCGTGCCCCCAGCGGTGCACGGTGATCGCCGCGACGCCGCGTCCCGGGTCGAAGCCGGCCGGGCCGAGCAGCCGGGTGAGCTGGTCGCGTACGGTGTGCTCCAGCACCTCGTACGGCGTCCTGAACAGCTCGCGCCGCCCGGCCGCCGAGCCCGCGTCGGGCCCCAGCTCCGACCGGCACGGCGTGGCCAGCAGCCGCACCAGGTCGGGCGCCGCGAACTCGGCGGCGCACCAGTACGCGCCGGTCCACCGCACCCGGCGCACGCCGAGCCGCCGCCACGCCGCCGGGTCGCTCAGCCGCACCTCGGCCCGCAGCAGCGGCACGCGTACGGCCCTGCTCAGCGCCCGCCGCCGCTCCTCGGGCAGGCCGGGCACGAGGTACGGCACGGCCGCGCTCCAGCAGGCCAGGACGACGGCCCCGGCCTCGACCGTGCGCACCCGGTGCCCGTCGAAGTAGCCGACGGTCGCCGCGCCTGCCCCGTCGCGCACGGACACGACCGGGCTCGACCACCGCACGTGCCGCGCCACGGGCGGGGCGGGCTCGGGGGCTTGCCCGTGCCACTCCGCGCGTACGGTCGCCGAGTTGTACCGGGACGGCCGCGACCGGTCGAGCCCCAGCCCGGCGAAGCCCGGGTAGCCGGTCCCCCAGGCGTCGATCGCGCCGAACGCCCGGGTGTCGTAGCCCCACTCGGGCGCGGACATGGTCCGCAGGAACCGTTCCGCGTCGGGGTGCCCCCCGCACACCTCGCGCAGGAACGCCGAGTACGTCAGCTCCGCCAGCCGCTCCTCCTTGGCCTCGGGCGACAGCCCCGGCAGCCAGTCGGGCGGGGAGCCGTACAGGGTGCGCAGGTCCGCGCGCGCCTCCTCGGCGATGGGCAGCCGGTCGATCCAGCCGGGGGAGCCGAGCGTGAGGAGAGTGTCGGCGCCGAAGCTCTCCTTGTCGCACATCACGGCGTCGAACGCGGTGCCCCTGCGCAGCCGCTCCCGCCCTGCCCCGCCCTCGGGGTGGTTGTCGAGGACGAGCACGCGGTCGTGCGGGCGCCGCCGCGACCACTCGGCGGCGGCGCTCAGCCCGCTGCGGCCCGCCCCGACGACGACCAGCCCGTAGCGCTCCCCGGTCGGCACCGGAGCGCCCGCGTGCTCCCAGAACCGCCCGTCCCGCAGCGCGTGCGGCACGCTGAGCGCCTCACCGGTGTCCCCGAGCACAGTGAGGGCGGCGGGCGCTCTCGCGGGCTCCAGGGCCGTTCTGGTGGACGCGGTGGTGGGCCCGGTGATGGATGCGGTGGTGGACGGAGTGGTGGCGCCGGCCACGCAGGAGACGGCGATCCCGTCGAAGAAGTCGCGGCGGGAAATGGGCACATCCATACCGAGATCGCGCGGGGTCAGGCTCATGCCGCGATCATCAACAGGCAGGAGAAAAGCCGCACAGAGACGCGCAGGACATCGGCGAACATTTTGCCCAGACCAATACGGCTGATGTCGTTTTGCGGCACATACGCCGAGGTAGAGCCCGCTGCGACGGGCGAACGGTAAATCGCTCCCGAAGCCGCCATAACCGCGAATAGCGACGTTGTGCGGCCCCTCAGTCGTCGCGTCCTCTAACGTTTCCACAATGCCGCTGGAGTGAAATGGAGAACCCATGCGTCAAGCAGTTTCCGGCATATTTCTGGGCACTCTCGTCCTGGCCGGATGTTCCGCCACCGAGGACAAGCCGGCGGCCCCGGCCGCCTCGGCGCCGTCCGCGCCGTCGGCGGCCGAGACCGACAGGTTGCGCGCTGCGCTGCTGCCCGTACCCAAGGGCATGAGCGTCGCGTACGGCCCTGAGACCGGCGCGTTCGGCTCGCTCAAGTCCACCCAGCAGGGTCTGGAGGCGGTCCGCCAGGCCAAGCTGCAGCACCCCGAGTGCGCGGGCGCGGCCCAGCTCGACGCGGCCAGGACCGACGTCGCCAAGTCGCCCGCCGCGGTGATCGCCTTCTCCGCCGAGCGCGGCTCGATCAGCCAGGCCGTGGTGTCGCTGCCGAAGCCCGACTTCCCCGCCGCGCTGCCCGAGAAGTGCGCCTCCTACACGGCCGACGTCGGGGGCACGCCGGTCACGTACAAGACGCGCACGCTCGACATGCCCGCCAAGGGCGACCAGTCGCGGGCCTACCTGACGACGGCGGCGGGCGGCAAGCAGAACGCGCAGATCGGCTCGGTGATGATCAGGCGCGGCACCACGATCATGTCCATGCTCGTGGTCGGCCAGCAGGTCAAGCCCAAGGGCCTGTACGAGCTCGCCAACCTCGCCGACCAGAACCTCGCGAAAGCGAGCCGCTGAGAACGCACATGTGGATCTCCCGGCGGGCGCCGGGAGATCTCAGATGAGCACGTGGTCGTCGGGGCGGCCGACGAAAGAGAACTGCGCGTTCCTGGTCAGCTTGATGTGGTCGGCCTGCCAGGTGTGCATCTTGGTGTCGGCGCTGCGCCAGTAGACGAAGTTGAACCGGTCGGCCGAGTAGATCTTGACGCCGTCCTCCTTGAGGCGGCGTACGAGATGGGTGTCCTCACCCCTGGTGATGTCCGCGAACGGATACGAGCGGAACAGGCCGGCCTTGCCGAGGAACGAGCCGCCCTGCACCAGCCACGAATAGCGGTGCTCAAGGCCGGGCAGCCGCAGCATGGTCGTGTTGGAGCCCTCGAAGTACGCGTAGTGCGCGCCCTTGCCCGCAAGCTCGGCGTCGGAGTAGTCGAAGGCCCTGACCAGGTCCGACAGGTAGTGCTCGCCGTACAGGTTGTCGTCGTCCATCTTGGCGATCAGCTCGCCCTCGGCGGCGGCGATGCCCAGGTTGAGGCAGGCGCCGAGGGTCAGCGAGGCGTCGGCGGGCAGCACGACGACGTCGGTGACGCCGGCCATCCGCGCCTTGTCGGCCACCACGACGGGGTCGATGTCCAGGCCGTGCAGCACCATGACGAGCTGGAGCGGCCGGTGCCGCTGCTTGGCCACCGAGGAGATGGCGTGCTCGATCTGCGCGGCCCGGTTGGTGGGCAGCACGACGGTGATCGAGCGCGAGCGCGGCGCCACCTGGTGGCCGAGGTTCTGCAGGATCTGGTCCACGCGGTGGGAGAACAGGTGCTTGTCGAACACCTCGCGCATCGCGAGGTGCCCCATCCTGGCCCGCAGCTCGGGGCTGTTGATCAGGTGCAGCACCTGGTTGTACGACTCTACCGGCTCCCGTGCGATGGGGATCAGGTCGCCGAACGTCTCCTCGATGGCCCGTGACCACCCGGAGACGACGGGCGTGGCGCAGGCCGACAGCTCGAAGACCCGCCGCGCGCACATGGTGGGCGAGTCGAGCACGGAGTTGACGTTGAGGAAGACCTTGTACATCCGGTACGCGGCCAGCATCTGGTCGTAGGGCAGCTCGCCCACGATGTGCGGCCGGTACTTCTCCGGCCAGGCGTACTTCTCGTCCACCTCACCGTTGCGGGCGAAGATGTGCAGGCCGAGCTCCCTGACCGGGTCGAGCACGGTCTCCATCTGCTCGCGGCGCTCGGGGTGCTTATCGCGGAAGTACATCCCGGCGAAGACCACGTCGTGCAGGCGGCCCTTGTTCTGCTGGATCGGGTTGTGCACGCGCGGCTGGGCGGCGAACTGCAGCACGTCGACCCGGTCGTGGCCCAGGACCTCGCGGTACTTCGGCAGCATGTCGCCGTCGCAGGTGAACACGTAGTCGAACAGCTTGGCCGTGTCGATGAAGAAGTCGAAGTTCGGCGGGTCCTCCTTGTTCCAGAAGACCGTCGGGATGCCCTCCTGCCGGCACCAGGCGACCAGGTCGCGCAGCGGCTCCTTGGGGGCGTTCGTGCCGGTCATCTGGTAGCGCCAGCGGCCCTGGTTGCCGTGCCAGGCCGACTCGCAGAACAGCAGGTCGGGCCGCTTATCGGCGAAGATCTCCGGCCAGTCCTTGAGCCCGAACTCGATCTGGTCCCACTCGTAGCGGAAGGCCATCCTGGAGAAGTCGTCGAGGATCACCGCGACCTTCAGGTCAGGCCGGTTGACCGGGCCCTTCGGCCACTTCGCCGGCGGCACCTCGACCGCGGGCGGCCGGTTGTTCGCCAGCTCGACGGCCTCGGTCACCGGCATCGGCGGCTTGGGCGCGCGCTCCCTGGACCGCACGGCCTCGACGATCTTCGCCGGCTTCTTCGACCCCAGGGCCTCACCCAGCTTGAACGTGCGCTTGGCCTGGGTCGCCTCCAGCTTCCACGACGCGTACGCGGCCTTCGCCTCGGCGATCTCCAGCCGCCTGCGCAGCTCCTTGACCTCGGCCTCGTAGCGCTCGATGAGCTTGCGCTCCTCGGGCAGCCAGTTGACGGGCCCGAGCCGTTGGAAAGCGGGCTGTTCGGGGGTTTCGGCCATGGTGGTACGCCTATCGCTCAGCGGAGGTGATTCATACTACGGGGGGTATGGCCGCTATTCGGGGCGTTTGCCGTGAGATGCGGGAGCCAGGTTGTCCCCCTTCAACCACGCCGCGATCACCGTCGCGATGCGCGGCCCCGCCTTGCCGTCCCACAGCACCGGCAGCTCACCAGCCGGCGTGGCGGCGCCGTCGGCCAGCGCCTTCTCCGCCGCGACCGGCAGCAGCGCGGGCGTGACCAGGCGGTTCGTGCCGTGCGTGACCGTGATCGGCCGCTCGGTGTTGGGCCGGACCGTCAGGCACGGGACGCCCAGCATGGTCGTCTCCTCCTGCACGCCGCCCGAGTCGGTGACGACGAGCGCGGCGCCGCGGACGAGTGAGAGGAAGTCCACATACCCAAGAGGGTCGATGACCTTGACGGACTCGCCGTCCACGAGGCCCGCGTCGGCCAGCCGCGCCTTGCCGCGCGGATGCACCGGCACCACGACCGGGACCTGCCGCGACACCTCAACCACCGCGTCCACCAGCTCCTTGGCCGCCTCGGCGGTGTCCACGTTGGCCGGGCGGTGCAGGGTGGCCACCGCGTAGCGCTCGGGCAGGCCGAGCCTGGCCACGATCGGGGCCGGGTCGAGCGACGGCAGCGCGGAGAACAGGCTGTCGATCATCGGGTTGCCGACCAGGTGCACCTTGTCGGCCGGGATCCCCTCGGACGCGAGGTACGCCAGCGCCTCGGGCGAGGTCGCGAACAGCAGGTCGGCCAGGGCGTCGGTGACGACCCTGTTGACCTCTTCAGGCATGCCCCTGTCGTACGAGCGCAGCCCCGCCTCGACGTGCGCGGTACGTACGCCCAGCTTGGCGCAGACCAGGATGGCGGCCAGCGTCGAGTTCACGTCGCCGTAGACCACGACCAGGTCGGGATCGTGCTCCTGCACGACCTCCTCCAGGCCCACGAGCAGCGCGGCCGTCTGCTTGGCGTGGCTGCCGGAGCCGACGCCGAGATTGGCCACCGGCTCGGGCAGTCCGAGGTCGGCGAAGAAGACGTCCGACATCAGCGCGTCGTAGTGCTGACCGGTGTGGATGATGCCCTGCCGCACGCCGAGCTCGCCGAGTGCCCGCACCACCGGGGCCGCTTTCACGAAATTGGGACGAGCACCCAAAACGTGCAGGACCAGGGGGTTCTCCCTCATTGACCTCGCCTTTCATAGCGGAAGGGAAAAAACGCTGCCTATGGTACGGTCCCACCGTGGCATCCGACGCCAGTCGTCAAGACTCCTCCCGTACCTCCGACCGGGTCTCCGCGAAGTCCGCCCGTGCCGGCGTCGGTGGGCTTCTCAAGGGTTTCGTCAACCACCCGGTCATCGTTTCCCGCGTGGTGTGGACGAAGGTCAAGTCCGACCCGGTCCGCGTGGCCCAGGCCGCCGCCGACACGCTCCCGCCCCGGCTGCGCCCCGTCGTGGGCAGCGTCGCCTGGCCGGCCGCCCGCCGGGCCCGCCGCATGGTGCGCAAGTTCGGCATGCGCGTGGTCAAGGGCCCGTGGAACGAGGCCAAGCTCCACTGGGACGCCGGGCGGGTCAGCGAGGCCGCCGCCGTCCTGGAGGCCCACACCAAATACCCGTTCGTCAAGCGCAGGGCCGCCTATTACCGGGGCGAACTGGCCGCGATCAGCCCCGACCCCATCCCGCCCGCGCCCAAGGTGGCCATCCTGGAGCGGGTCCAGAACCGGGTCCTGCACGTCGTCACGAACGCGCTGCCGTACACGCAGGCCGGCTACACCGTGCGCACCCACCGCATCGTCAGCGCCCAGAAGGTCGCGGGCATCGACCCGCACGTGGTCACGAGCTGGGGCTGGCCGATGCTGCAGGGGCACGCCGACGCGGCGCCGTACGACGAGATCGACGGCATCCCCTACCACCGGCTGCTGCCCGAGCCCCACGGCGAGATGCCGTTCGAGACGCAGGGCCGCATCATCAGGGGCGCCGACCGCGTCACCAAGCTCGTCACCGAGCTGCGCCCGCAGCTCCTGCACGCCGCCACCGACCACCGCAACGGCTCGATCGCCCACGCCGTGCGCGACCGCACGGGCACGCCGTTCGTCTACGAGGTCCGCGGCTTCCTCGAGGAGACGTGGGCCTCCCGCGACCCGATCAGGATCGGCAGCCAGCGTCACGTGCTCCAGCGCGAGCGTGAGGCGTTCCTCATGCGCGAGGCCGACGCGGTCGTCACGCTGGCCGAGACGATGGCCGCGGAGATCGTCGAGCGCGGCGTGCCGAGGGACAAGATCCACCTCGCGCCCAACGCCGTGGACGATTCGCTGCTGACCGCCCACTACGACGGGGCCGCCTTCCGTCGCGCGTACGGCATCGAGGAAGGCGAGATCGTCGTCGGCTCGGTGTCGAGCATCGTGGCTTATGAGGGATTTGCCACACTCCTCAAGGCGGCGGCGCTGCTGCGCGACGGCGGCTCTCCCGTACGCGTGCTCATCGTCGGCGACGGCACCGAGCGCGAGAACCTGCTCGCGCTGGTAGAGGAGCTGGGCCTCAAGGACGCCATCCTGCCCGGCCGGGTGGGGCCCGACGAGGCCCTGCAGGCCCAGGACGCGATCGACATCTTCGCCTGCCCGCGTGAGGACCTGCGGGTGTGCCGACTTGTTACGCCATTGAAACCCGTCGAGGCGATGGCGCTCGGCAAGCCGGTCGTGCTGAGCGACCTTCCCGCGCTGTCGGAGCTGGTCGGCTCCGACGGGGCCGGGAAGCTCGTGCCCGCAGGCGATCCGGAAGCGCTGGCCAAGGCGATCGGCGGGCTCAGGGACGATCCCGCCAAGCGCGCCGAGATGGGCGAGGCGGGCCGGGCGGAGGTCGCGGCGAAGCGGACCTGGAGCCGCGTTGCCGAGACTTATCAAGCTCTATACCGTTCCCTTGCCGATCGATGACCGTTCAGATGCCTGTCTCTTGTGACTGGTTCGCTCGCATTAGGCGTGAGCTAGGTGGACTTGAGATAACCTTTGCCACCATGAAGTGTTGTTTCCGGCTCTCTAAGGCACAGCTGTGACAGAAATAGACTTGGCTGTCATCGGCCTGGGCTACGTCGGCATGCCGCTCGCCAAGGAGGCGGTGGCCGCCGGTCTGCGAGTCGTCGGCCTGGACGTCGACCCCGTCAAGGTCGACGCGCTCAACGCCGGGCGCTCCTACATCGACGACCTGACCGACGCCGACCTCGAGCACATGCTGTCCCGAGGGTTCAGCGCCACGCTCGACGAGACCGTGCTGGCCAGAAGCAACACGATCGTCATCTGCGTGCCCACCCCGCTCGACGAGGACCACCGGCCCGACCTGTCGGCCGTGGAGGGCGCCACCAAGGCCGTCGCCCGCAACCTCAGCAGGGACACGCTCGTCGTGCTGGAGTCCACCACCTGGCCCGGCACCACCGACGAGGTGGCCAGGCCGCTGCTCGAAGCCTCGGGGCTGATCGCGGGCGAGGACTTCCACCTCGCCTTCTCGCCCGAGCGCATCGACCCGGGCAACGCCAAGTTCGGCCTGCGCAACACGCCCAAGGTCGTCGGCGGCTTCACGCCGACCTGCCGCGACCGGGCCACCGCGTTCTACGGGCGGTTCATCGAGCGGATCGTGCCGGTCAGCGGCACCCGCGAGGCCGAGATGGCCAAGCTGCTCGAGAACACCTACCGGCACGTCAACATCGCCCTCGTCAACGAGATGGCGATCTTCTGCGACGAGCTGGGCATCGACCTGTGGGAGGCCATCGAGGCCGCCGGCACCAAGCCGTTCGGCTTCCACAAGTTCCTGCCGGGGCCCGGCGTGGGCGGCCACTGCATCCCGGTCGACCCGTCCTACCTGTCGTACACCGTGCGCAAGCTGGGCTACCCCTTCAGGTTCGTCGAGCTCGCGCAGGAGATCAACGAACGGATGCCCTCGTACGTGGTCGCCCGCGTACAGCGCCTGCTGAACCGGCACAAGAAGGCCGTGAACGGCGCCAAGGTCGTCCTGCTCGGCGTCACCTACAAACCGGACATCGCCGACGAACGCGAGACCCCGGCCCTCCCCGTGGCGCGTGCGCTGCTGGAACTGGGCGCCGACCTCTCGTTCGCGGACCCCTACGTCAAGGAGTGGTCGGTAGACGGCACCGCGGTGCCGCGCGAGGAGGATCTGGCGGAGGCCGTGACCAACGCGGACGTGACGCTGCTGCTGCAGCAGCACGCCGCGTTCGACCTCGACATGGTCGAGGCGAAGGCCAAGCTCGTGCTGGACACCCGAGGCGTGCTCGCCGAGGGTGAACGCGTCGAGCGGCTGTAGCGACGGAGGGCTGCGCGCAGTGCACGTGCTCGTCATGACGGTGGTGCATAACCCCGAGGACGCGAGAATTCTGCATCGGCAGATCCGTGCCCTTGTGGATGCCGGTCATGAGGTCACGTACGCCGCCTCGTACACCGCGCACGGAGTCGTCCCGCGACCCTGGGTGAACGGCGTCGACCTGCCGAGGGCCGCCCAGCGCAAGCGGGTGGCGGCCGTGCTGGCCGCGCGCCGGCTGTTCAAGAAGATGCGCGACAAGGTCGACCTCGTCCTCATCCACGACCCCGAGCTGCTGTTCGCCGTCTGGGGCCTGCGCAACAGGCCGCCGATCGTGTGGGACGTCCACGAGGACACCCCGGCCACGCTCTCGCTGAAGCCGTGGCTGCCCGCGCCGCTGCGCCCGCCCGTGCGCTTCCTCGCCCGCATGCTGGAGGGCACCGCCGAGCGGCACATGCACCTGCTGCTGGCCGAGACCGCGTACGCGGGCCGCTTCAAGCACGCCCACCTCATCGTGCCCAACGAGACGTGGGTGCCCGACTCGGTGACGCCGCCAGGCGACGACCGGGTGGTCTACCTCGGGTGGCTGTCACGGGCCCGCGGCGTGCTTGAGGCGATCGAGGTGGCCAAGCTGCTGCAGCCGTACCGGGTGGTGGTGGAGCTCATCGGGTACGCGGACCCGCAGAGCCGCCCGCTGCTCAACCAGGCCGTCACCGACGGCCTGCTGGAGTGGCGCGACTTCATGCCCAACGACGAGGCGCTCAAGCGGCTCGACGGCGCGCTGGCCGGCCTGTCGCTGCTGCACGACGAGCCCAACTACCGGCACTCGATGCCGACGAAGATCATCGAGTACATGGCGCACGGCATCCCCGTCATCACCACGCCTTCGCCGCGCGCGGTCGAGCTGGTCGAGCGGTACGACAGCGGCGTCGTGGTGCCGTGGGAGGACCCGAAGGCGGTCGCGCAGGCCGTGCTCACGCTGCGGGACGACGTACGCGAGCGGCGGGCGCAGGGAGCGCGCGGCTACGCGGCGGCCCGCGCCAACCACCACTGGCCCAACTCCGCCAAGCGGTTCGTGTCACAGCTTGAGTCCTGGGCCGGGGTCAAGCCGTAACTCACAGCTGTCATCGACAAGGGCGGGTAGGTTCCTGAACGTGCGCTGGCTCTTACTGGTCGTGGGCGTAGCCGTCCTGGCCGTGATCGCCGCCGTCGTCATCGTGCTGCGCCCCGGCGACTCCGAGCCGACGGCCGCGACGTCACCGGCGCCCAAGCGGTCGGCCACGCTGCCGACGCCGAAGGTGAGCGAGTTCACCGACCCCTGTGGAACGTTCGACACCGGCGAGATCGCCCCCTACGCGGTGACCGGCTACTGGATCACCCCCAAGTCGAACCCGTGCACCTGGCGCAAGCAGCTCCAGGAGATCCACCGCGTCGGCGGCGACACGATCATCAGGATCGGCTACGGCCTGCAGTTCCGCACGGTCACCGCCTCAGGGCAGGTGCGTGCCAAGGACGGCACGATCGACTCGCTCTACAAGCCGTGCGTCGAGGACGGCCTGAGCTGCCACGACGCCGCCGAGCGCGACCTGAAGCAGGCCAACCCCGGCAACCGCATCGGCCGCATGTACGTCTACCGCACCGACGAGGCGTTCGGACCCGACCTCTACCGCTGCCCCGAGATGGAGCACGCCATCGAGGTCGGCAAGCGGGTCTACTACCGGCTCATCACCCAGGCCGACGGCTCCGACGACGCCACCTGCGACTTCAGCAGCAAGGCGCAGTCGTACGACATGATCCTGGTGGCCGGCTCGCCCCGCGACAGCCTGAAGGAACTGCTCGACCTGGGCGACCAGTTCGGCATGCGGATCTTCCCCGCGCTGCCGCTGGCCCCGCGCGACCACAAGACGCCGATCAGGGCCGAGAAGCGGCACCTCGGCACGCTCACCACGCTGACCAGGCGCATCGTGCAGGACTACGGCGCCCGCTTCGCCGACCGCGAGTCGCTGGGCGGCGTCTACCAGCCGTTCGAGGTGCAGATGTCGGCCACGCTGGCCGACAACCCGACGCTGGAGGTCTACTCCGACCAGCACCGCATCGTACAGCAGGAGCTGTCGGGCAAGCCGATCCTCATCAGCCCCTACCTCGACGCCCGCAAGCGGGTCGCGTTCGGGCAGACGCCGCAGCAGGTGGCCGAGGGCTTCAAGGCGCTGGTGCGCACGGGGGTCGGCATCATCGCGCCGCAGGACAGCCGGGGCACCGGCAAGGTCGGCCTGTTCTGGCCCGACGAGCGCGGCGACGAGGTGGACGAGCGGCTGCGGCCGGTGGTGGGCGAGTCGACGTACGAGACGGCCTACCACGGCTCCACCCGCGACTACTACCGCGCCATGTCGGAGGCCCGCGAGGAGATGATGGACTCCGGCTACCACGTGCAGCTCTGGGCCAACGTGGAGGTCTTCGAGCCGTCGGGCGACAGGCCCTGCGCCCCCACGGGCACCCGCGGCAAGACCGACAAGGAGCGCCTCGACCAGGCGGTCACCATGGCCGGCCGGTACGTCCAGAAGATCGTCTCCTACATGTGGAGCGACTTCATGACGTGCGGCAGCCCGTCGGTCGAGGAGGAGATCGTCAAGGACTGGCAGCGCCCGATCGCCGTGGACGCCATCAGGCGGCCCCGCGACGTCCAGGACGGCGTTGAGGTCCGCGGCTACCACCTCGACCTCGGCACCGTCACCGTCCAGTGGTCGGGCGGCACCGAGGAGATGAACATCGCGAGCGTCGGCTGGCTCGACACCGACCCGATCGAGGAGGAGCTGCCGGAGGGCATGCAGGCGGCGTGGGTGCCGTTCGACTGGACCAAGGTGCCCGCCGGCGAATGGGTGCGCATCGGGGTGAAGCTCCCCTCGGGGCAGAGCACGACCGAGCCGCTGCACGTCCGCATCGTCACCTAGCGTCGTCACCCGGCGTCGTCACCCGGCATCGTCAACCGGCGTCGTCAACCGGCGTCGTCAGCAGGGCCGCACGGTTCGCCGCCTCCACAGGACGCGTGTAACGTGCCGGGCATGGTCCCGAGCATCCCGGTCAGCGTCGACCTGGTCGTGCTCACCGTGCGCAACCAGGCTCTCAGCGTGCTCGTCTGGCGCCGCGACAACCCGCCGTTCCTGCGCCGCTGGTCGCTGCCCGGCGGCTTCATCCAGCTCGACGAGGACCTGCCGGCCGCCGCCGCCCGCATCCTCGCCGAGCGGGCCGGTCTGCCGGGCGCGCCCGTTCACCTGGAGCAGCTCCAGACCTACGGCTACCCCGACCGCGACCCGCGCCAGCGCGTGCTCAGCGTCGCCTACCTCGGCCTCGCCCCCGACCTGCCGGCCTCGGAGAAGGCGCACATGAGCTGGCAGCCGGTCGGCTCGCTCGCCGTGATGGCCTTCGACCACCGGCGCATCATGCTCGACGGCGTCGAGCGGGCGCGCGGCAAGCTGGAGTACACCTCGCTCGGCGCGGCGTTCTGCCCGCCCGAGTTCACGGTCGCCGACCTGCGGCGGGTCTACGAGATCGTCTGGGGCCGCAGCCTCGACCCGCGCAACTTCCACCGCAAGGTCACCAAGGCCGAGGGGTTCCTGGTCGAGACCGGCGCCACCACGACCCGCGACGGCGGGCGGCCCGCGAAGCTCTACCGCCGCGGGCCCGCCGAGCTGCTCCACCCGCCCATGCTGCGCAGCCTCAAGGAATAAGGCCCCTTCACAAGTACAGGCGGGTGATGTCCCACCCGGCCGCTGCTCTTAAGGTGATGCCATGCCTCGTTTCCGCCAGATTCTCGACACCATGGCCCCCTACACGCCGGGCAAGGCGGTCGCCGCGCCCGACGGGCGGTCGTACAAGCTGTCGTCCAACGAGTCCCCGTACGACCCGCTGCCCTCCGTGGTCGAGGCCATCGCCGAGGGGGCCAGGAACATCCATCGCTACCCCGACGCGGGCGCGGTCAAGCTGACCGAGGCCGTCGCGGAGCGCTTCGGCGTGCCGGAGGCCCACGTCGCGCTGGGGCCCGGGTCCGTGACCGTGGCGCAGC
This sequence comes from Nonomuraea sp. NPDC004580, assembly GCF_040609855.1. Classification (NCBI taxonomy): domain Bacteria; kingdom Bacillati; phylum Actinomycetota; class Actinomycetes; order Streptosporangiales; family Streptosporangiaceae; genus Nonomuraea; species Nonomuraea sp. NPDC004580. The sequence continues at coordinate 13,110 of NZ_JBEXLH010000008.1, forward strand.
AGCTGTTCGAGACGGTGAGCGAGCCGGGCGCCGAGGTGGTCTACGCGTGGCGGTCGTTCGAGGCGTATCCGCTGCTCGCCGACCTCGCCGGGGCGATGTCCGTACGCGTGCCGCTGGCGGGCGAGGACCACGACCTCGACGCCATGGCCGAGGCGATCACCGACCGCACCCGCATGGTGTTCGTGTGCAACCCGAACAACCCGACGGGCACCGCCATCCGCAGGGCCGCGCTTGAGTCGTTCCTCGACCGGGTGCCCGAGGACGTGCTGGTCGTGCTCGACGAGGCCTACCGCGAGTACGTCCGCGACGAGGACGTGCCCGACGGCCTGACCCTCTACCGCGACCGGACGAACGTGGCCGTGCTGCGCACGTTCTCCAAGGCGTACGGGCTGGCCGGGCTGCGCGTCGGCTACATGATCGCGCAGGAGCCCGTGGCCACCGCCGTGCGCAAGACGATCATCCCGTTCGCCGTCAACAGCCTCGCCCAGGTGGCCGCGATCGCCTCGCTGGCCGCCGAGGACGAGCTGCTCGACCGGGTCGAGCGGGTGGTCAAGGAGCGCACCCGCGTCCGCGAGACGCTCATCGGGCAGGGCTGGACGGTGCCGCCTTCCGAGGCCAACTTCGTCTGGCTGCGGCTCGGCGAGCGCACGCTCGACTTCGCCGCCGAGTGCGCGAAGGACGGGGTGGCGGTGCGGCCGTTCCAGCCCGAGGGCGTGCGGGTGTCGATCGGCTCGCCCGAGGCGAACGACGTCTTCCTCGCCGCCGCCGCGCGCTTCCGCGGCTGATCAGGCTTTCTGCGGCGCCGTGGCCTCGCCGGCCGGCGCCGGTGCCGGTGTCCTCTTCGCGCGTCGCTCTGTCGAGACCACCAGGGCGACGCCGATGAGGATCACCACGCCGCCGAGCACGATCTGCACGGTCACGTGCTCGTTGACCACCAGCACGCCCAGGATGACCGCCACGACCGGGTTGACGTAGGCGTACGTCGAGACGAGCGAGATGGGCGCGTTGCCGAGCAGCCACGTGTACGCGGTGAACCCGACGAGCGAGCCCACCAGCACCAGGTAGGTCAGCGCCGCCCACGACCGCCCGGAGATCGCGGCGAGGTCGACGTGCTCGCCGATCGAGGTGCTGACGATCGCCAGCCCGGCGCCGCCGGCCAGCATCTCGACCGCGCTGGCCGTCCACACGTTGGGCGGCATGGGGATGCGGGCGGACAGGAACGAGCCGATCGACCACGACAGCGAGGCCAGCAGGATCACCACGATGCCGGTGGTGCCGGCCGACTCGCCGCCGCCGTTGAGCGACAGCGCGGCCACGCCCCCGAACCCGACGAGCACGCCCCCGATCGTCAGCAGCGCGGGCCGGTCGCGGGCCATGATCCGGAACACGACCAGCCACAGCGGCACCGACGCCACCAGCAGCGCGGCCAGACCGCTGGAGATGTGCTGCTCGGCGACGGCCACCATGCCGTTGCCGCCGGTCAGCAGCAACAGCCCGACGAGCGCGGCGCCGCCGAACTGGCGCGGCGTCATCCTGAACGCGGCCCTGCCCTTCTTGATCAGCAGGAACGCGGCCAGCAGGAGCGAGGCGGTGACGAACCGGGAGGCGCCGTGCAGCAGCGGCGGCATCGTCTCGATGGCGATCCTGATGCCGAGGTACGTCGAGCCCCACACGACGTAGACGATCGCCAGAGCGCCCCAGATGAGGAGAGGGGAGCGGCTGTCAGGAGCGTTGGCACTCATGGCTCATGACTGTACAGCGCAAGACCGACAGAACACCCACGAATATCAGTCCTTGAACTCGGGGCGCGGAGGCGCTGACAGGGCCGGTGCCGCGGGTCATGGGGAAGGAGGCCGACCTGCGGGTGAAAGGCGCTCACCGCGCCGCACAGCCCCGCCTGGCACCGTTCGTGCGGGCGGACACACGGCCCATTCCCTAACCATGCCCGAAAAGGTCCGCGGGGCCCGTCGAACCTCACGCTACGCAGGGGGATCGTCACCACGGACGGCCGGTGCCGAAAGGATTTGGTGCCCCCGTCCGAATCCCGTCGATCGGGGGCGACGGAGAACATACCCGCATCTACACGGGTCAACCAATGAGTTCACAAGAGTGCGCCCGCAATGTTCCCCAAGCGGACACGCTTCGGTCAACGAGCGAGCCGGGCCCGCCGCGAAACCTGCGGCGGGCCGGCCCTGTCACCCCAGCTCAGCGGGGCCCGAGCTTCTCCACGATCAGCCGGTAGAGCTGGCGCGGACGCCCCGGCTGCGGCGTGCGGTTGGGCGGAAGCGGCCACGCGAGTCCCTCGTCAACCAACGTGCGCAGCAACCGCCGTGCCGTACGCGGCGTGACCCCGAGCATCTTGCCCGCTCCTTCGGCGTCGACCACCGTGTCGCCGCCTTCGAGCTTGGCCGCCAGCCGGGCCAGTACTTCCACTCCTTTCGGTTTCAGTGCGGTGGCCCCGGTCGGTGGCATCCGCGGAGCCGGGATCAGCGCCCGCCCCTCGCGGTCCACCGCGAAGCCCTGTGCCTGCTTGCCCGCCTGCGTCCGCGCCATCGCGGCGCGTGCGTGCGACTCGGCGTCGTGCGTCGTGCGACCCATGCCCACACCGACCTCGACCGCCAGCCCCAGCTCGTCCCTGATCCTGGCGGCGAAGGGCAACACCCTGAATCCGTCCGTCGCCGCCGCGATCGAGCCCCTGGTGGCGGTCACCAGGTAGCTGTGATCGTCGATGGGCCAGACGGTGGCGTTGATCCTGTTCGCCTCCTGGACCAGCAGCCGGTGCAGCGACAGCCGCAGCTCGTCGCGCCAGTAGCGGGGGGCCGCGCGCCGCACGGGCTCGCGCAGCGTCGGCACCTCCACCAGCACGACGGTCAGCTGTGACTCCTCCAGCCGGTGGTGCGCCCCGAGCAGCGCCGCGGTGTGCAGCGCCGTACGGACCGCCGCCGAGGTCGGCCTGATCCTGATGACCGGTACGCCTGCCGTATGCAGCCGTTCGGCCACCGCGGGCAGGCATGTGAGCGCTCCCGTGGTAGCGCCTTGCCGGGCCAGGCGTTCGTGATAGGCCGCGATCGTGCCGGTGGCTCCCGGCTCGTCGCGGCTGTGCACGTCCGCCGCGGGGATGCCGAGGTCGGTGTACGCCTCCTCGACATCGGCCCTGCTGACCACGTCGATGCTGACCCTTTTCGGGTCGATGCGGGTGTCGAGCGCGGCCTTGGCCAGCGCCGCCACCAGTGCCGCTCCGCCGAGTTGCACGTACGTCGCGGGCATCGTCAGCACGCCTGAACGCCTGGCCAGGTCATAGGGGACCGGGCTGGCGAACAGGCACGCGTCGACACCGGGACCGAGCCGCGTCACCTTGTCGGGCGCCTCCTGCTCGTCGCGGTAGGCCGCGGCGACCAGGCGACACGGCAGCGGCGCCGCGGCGTGACCCATCAGCATGACTCGCTCGACCAGGTCGTGGGGTCCGACCACGCCGATGGTGAGGTCCGGTGTCATAGCGCCCGGGCGTGACACTCGGGGAGTTTCTTCGGCCCTCTCGACCAATGTTCGTCCCATCCTGCCGTCCGTTGCAGTGCTCTCTTTTGGAACGATCGCTCGCGGGGGCCGTAATGTCACGCCCGACTTTTCCGGAAAGCCGTTCTGGTTGACCGCCCGACTACGTGTTGATGCAGCTCATCGCCACTTTTCTGGCGATTTTTAGCGTTCAGAAATCTCTCGTGTAATGTCCGCTCCGAGAGCCCGCATTCGCGCCGCGAGATGCGCGTGGCCGCGGTCGATGAGGTAACCCGAGTCGATCACCGTCTCGCCTTCGGCGGCCAGGCCGGCGAGCACGAGCGCGATGCCCGAGCGCAGATCGTGGGCGGTCACCTGCGTGCCGGTGAGCGGCGTGCGGCCACGGACGATGGCCCTGCTGCCCTCCACCTCGACGTTGGCGCCCATCTTGTTCAGCTCGCCGGCCAGCGCGAACCGGCCGTCGAAGATCCGCTCGTGGATGTAGCTGGTGCCGTCGGCGAGGGCCGCGACGGTCATCATCGGCGACTGCAGGTCGGTGGCGAAGCCGGGGTAGGTGTCGGTGATGATGTTGATCGGCCGCAGCGGGCCGTCGCAGCGTACGTGGAGCACGGCGCCCTGCCGGTGGAACTCGACGCCCATCTGCTCCAGCTTGTAGCGCACGACGCCGAGGTCGAGGCCGGTGCCGACGAGGCTGACCTCGCCCTGGGTGAGCGCCGCCGCCATGGCGAAGACGCCGGCGTCGAGCCGGTCGGGCATCACGGTGTGCTCGACGGCGTGCAGCTCGTCGACGCCCTCGACGGTGATGAACCCGGTGCCGCCGCCGCTGATGCGGGCGCCCATCTTGCTCAGCATGTCGATGACGTCGAGCACTTCGGGCTCAAGGGCGGCGTTCTCGATGACCGTGGTGCCCTTGGCCAGGCAGGCGGCCATGATGAGGTTTTCCGTGCCGGTGTGGGAGGGCGTGTCGAGATAGAGGGTGGCGCCGGTCAGCCCGGCCGCCTTGACGTGGATGACGGTCTCGCCCTCGTCGACGATCGCGCCCAGGCGCTTGTAGCCGAGGTAGTGGAAGTCGAGGTTGCGGCTGCCGAGGTTGCAGCCGCCCACGCCCTCGACCACGGCCTCGCCGAGGCGGTGCAGCAGGGCGGGGGTGAACAGCACCGACCCGCGAAAGCGCCTGGCGATCTCGGCGGGCAGGACGGGGCTGCTGACCTTGGAGGCGTCGATGACCAGCGTGCGCTCCGACTCGTGCAGCTCGACGTACGCGCCGATCGCCTCGGCCAGCTCGACCGCGCGGCGGACGTCCTCGATGATCGGCACATTGCGCAGGACCGTGCGGCCCTTGGCGGCCAGCAGAGCCGCACCGATCATGGGGAGCACGGCGTTCTTCGCGCCCTGGATGAACGCGGTTCCACGCAGTGCGTTGCCACCGCGCACGCGGTAACGGACCATTCGTGCGGCTCCTTGAATTCTGGCGGTGAGGCTCGATCGGGCCAACAGTAGTCGCTCACACCACATGACCCAGCCGAATCATCCGCTAAAGGAAGCCCCCGTGATGCGCTCATACGCTTCTAGGTATCGCTGCCGGGTGCGTTCGACGATGTGGTCGGGAAGGCGCGGTGGGGGGTTTCCGGTTGATTTGTCCCATCCGGATTCGGGCGATAGCAGCCAATCTCGTACGAATTGCTTATCAAAAGACGGCTGACTGCGGCCCGGCTGCCACTCGTCGGCCGGCCAGAAGCGCGAGGAGTCGGGCGTCAGCACCTCGTCGCCCAGCGTCAGCACGCCGTCGGAGTCCCAGCCCAGCTCGATCTTCGTGTCGGCGACGATGATGCCCCGCTCGGCCGCGATCTCCGCGCCGCGCGCGTAGACGGCCAGCGTGATGCGGCGCAGCTCCTCCGCGGTCTCCGCGCCGACCTCCGCCACGACCCGCTCGTACGAGATCGGCTCGTCGTGCCGGCCCTGCGGCGCTTTGGTGGACGGCGTGAAGATCGGCTCGGGCAGCCGTGAGCCGTCCTGCAGCCCGGCGGGCAGCGGCACCCCGGACACCGTGCCGCTCGCGCGGTATTCGGCCAGGCCGCCGCCCGTCAGATAGCCCCTGGCCACGCACTCGACCTGCACCATGCGCAGCGGCCTGCACACCACGCTGCGCGCGTCGTCGCCGCGCTTGACGACGTGGTTGGGCACGACGTCCTTGAGCTGGTCGAACCACCACAGCGACATCTGCGTGAGTATGGCCCCCTTGTCGGGGATGTCGGGCTCAAGGACGTGGTCGAAGGCCGAGATCCGGTCGGAGGCGACCATCACCAGCAGGCCGTCGGCGGTCTGATAGAGATCGCGGACCTTGCCAGAGTGCACGTGTTTCACGGGGTCAAGTGTGCCACCGGGCGGCCGGTCACCGGGTGAGGGGTGGCGTGCGCCGTCCGGCGGGGGCGGAGTGCCCCCGCCCTCCCGGCGAAGCGGCCGCCTCGCGTCGTCGTCCTGCGGTCAGCGGACGGGCGCGATGTCCGTGCGGTGGTGGGAGCCGCGCAGCCCGATGCGCCCGGCCAGCTCGTACGCCGCCCGCCGCGCGCTCTCCTGGTCGGGCCCGTGACCGACGACGCTGAGCACCCGCCCACCGGCCGACACGACGGCGCCGTCCTTCCGCGCCGTGCCGGCGTGCAGCACGTAGGCCCGGTCGGTGGATTGGAGCCCGGTGATCGGGTCGCCCTTGACCGGCGACTCGGGGTAGCCCTCGGAGGCGATCACCACGCACACGGCGGAGCCGTCCTTGAAGACCGGGTCGAGCCCCAGCTCGCCGGTGGCGGCGGCCATGAGCAGCCCGCCGAGCGGCGTCTCCAGCCGGTCGAGCAGCACCTGCGTCTCGGGGTCGCCGAAACGGGCGTTGAACTCGACCACCTTCGGCCCCTTGGCGGTGAGCGCGAGGCCGACGTAGAGCACGCCCTGGTAGGGCAGCCCGCGCCGGGTCAGCTCGGCGATCGTCGGGTGCACGACCTCGCGCATGACCTGCTCGGTCAGCCCGTCGGGCGCCCACGGCAGCGGCGTGTAGGCGCCCATGCCGCCGGTGTTGGGGCCCTCGTCGCCGTCGTAGGCGCGCTTGAAGTCCTGGGCGAGCTGCAGCGGCACCGCCGTGCTGCCGTCGCACAGCGCGAACAGCGACACCTCGGGGCCGTCGAGGTATTCCTCGATGACGACCCGCTCGCAGGCCAGCGCGTGGGCGAGCGCCGCGGCGCGGTCGTCGGTGACGACGACGCCCTTGCCCGCCGCGAGCCCGTCGTCCTTGACGACGTAGGGGGCGCCGAACTCGTCGAGCGCCGCCGCCGCCTCGGCCTCGGTCGTGCAGGTGCGCGAGCGCGCGGTCGGCACGTCGGCGGCGGTCATGATCTCCTTGGCGAACGCCTTGGAGCCCTCGATCATGGCCGCGTCGCGCGAGGGGCCGAAGCAGGCGAAGCCGGCCTCGCGTACGGCGTCGCTCACCCCGGCCACGAGCGGCGCCTCCGGCCCGATCACCACGAGATCGACCCGCAGCCGCCTGGCCAGCTCGGCCACCTGCTCGGGGTCGAGCGGATCGACGGGATGGACGGTGGCGACCTCCTCGATGCCAGGGTTGCCTGGCGCACAGTGAAGCTCGCTGACCTGCGGATCGAGCTTGAGTGAACGGCACAGGGCGTGCTCACGCCCTCCGGATCCAATGACTAGAACGCGCACGGGCTCCATTGTCGCAGGCCCGCCGCCTGACGCGGGTCGCCGGTCGCGATGACAGCGGTGATGACGGCGCGATGACACGGAATGCCGGAATAGGCAAGAAACTTTGTGGAGTTCTCCCTAGGCGGGGGCCTGGGGACGAGTATCGTCGAAGAGGTTCTTCCCGCCTGTGGTAGGTTAGGGCGGCTTTGCGGCGTCTCGCGTGATTGGAGGTGGTCCGGGATGAATCCTGGTGATCCCAGCAGTACGTGCTCGCACACGTACGCCGTGCATACCCCCGACCACTCCAACTCGGCAGCCTGATCGTGCCTCCACGCATCCGTGTTTGATTGAGGTGACTTCGTCGCGCGTGGAGCGTGCCTGGTCGGGCGGAAAGGGACTGCCATGCGCTCGTCCACCCTTTTCCGTCGCATCAACCGACACTCCTCCGTACCCTCGCGTGCTCCCCGCCAGCACGTGAAGCCCGCCTCCCACGTCCACGTGCCGCCCGGCGACTCCGTCGTCGAGTTCGGCGCCTACGTCCAGGGCAAGAAGGTGCCGGCCACCGGCATCAACGAGGCGCTCGACCTCGTACGCGGGCACAATGCCGCCTCTGAGGGCGGCGCCAACGCCTTCGTCTGGGTCGGCCTGCACGAGCCCGCCGCCCCCGAGGTCGAGTGGCTGGCCGGCGTCTTCGGCCTGCACCCCCTCGCGGCCGAGGACGCCGTCAAGGCCCACCAGCGTCCCAAGGTCGAGCGCTACGGCGACTCGCTGTTCATGGTGCTCAAGACCATCGCCTACCTCGACCACGACGAGCTGACCGGCAACAGCGAGATCATCGCCACCGGCGAGATCATGGTGTTCCTCGGCGCGGACTTCGTGGTGACCGTGCGCCACGGCCGGCACTGCCCGCTCAGCGGCGTCCGCGAGCGCCTGGAGGACCGGCCCGAGCTGATGAACCGCGGCCCGGCAGGCGTCCTGCACGCCATCGCCGACCACGTGGTCGACCAGTACCTGCAGGTGGCCGACCTGATGCAGCTGGAGCTCGAGGAGGTCGAGGCCACCGTCTTCGCCGACGTCAGCTCCCGCGACATCAACCGGATCTACCAGCTCAAGCGCGAGATGCTGGAGATGAAGCGGGCGGTCACGCCGCTGCAGGCGCCGCTGTCGGCACTGCCGCAGCGCCGCGTCGTCCCTTCGGAGATGCGCGAATACTTCCGCGACGTCGGCGACCACCTGTCGCGGGTGTGCGAGCAGGTGGAGTCGTCGAACGAGCTGTGCAGCTCGATCCTGCAGGCCGCGCTGGCACGCTCTAACGCCCTCGCCAACGAGGACATGCGCAAGATCTCGTCCTGGGTGGCGATCCTGGCCGTGCCCACGATGATCGCCGGCATCTACGGCATGAACTTCGACTTCATGCCCGAGACCCAGACGGTGTGGGGCTATCCGGCGGTGCTGGCCGTCATGGCGACGGCCTGCGTGCTGCTGCACCGGGGCTTCCGCCGCAACGGCTGGCTCTAGCTAGACGCCCACCGGCTTGAGCGGGCCGACCGGATCGGGCAGCTCAAGCCCCCGCTCCCGCCACAGGTCCCGCATCCGGTCGGGGTAGTCGGTCACGATGCCGGCCGCGCCCAGATCGAGCATCCTGGCCGCCAGGGCCGGGTCGTTGACGGTCCACACCGCGACGTCGAGCCCGGCGGCCCGCGCCTGAGCCATCAGCGTCTCGTCGACCATGATGTGCTCGGGCGAGAGCGTGGTGGCGCCCGCGTCGCGCGCCGCCGCCGGCACGTCGTCGCCGACGCCCTCGTTCCAGTGGAGGGTGTCGAGCTCGATGAGCGCGAAGCGCCGGGTGCCCGGCGCCAGCTCGGCGGCGTGCCTGATGATGCGCCAGTCGAAGCTGAGCACGGCCGCGTTGTCGAGCCTGCGGTGCCTGTCGAGCTCTTCGAGCACCATCTCGGTGAACAGCCGCGGGTCGGACGTCAGGTGCGGTCGCGTGGGGTCGGACTTCAGCTCGACGTGCACGCGGACGCCGTCGGCCTCGTAGGCGTTGATCAGCCCCAGCACCGCGCCGAGCGTCGGCATGCGGGTCTCGGGCATGGGGACCTGCGTCAGGGCGAACGGGTCGTCGGGGTGGCGCGGCAGGCGTACGCCCACGTCGAGCGTGCGCAGCTGCGCCAGCGTCAGGGAGTTGATGGGCTTGCCGACGTAGGGATAAAGGGGATCGCCGGGGTGGGCCGGACGCCGGTCGGCGCTGGTGACGGCCGAGACCGTGAGGTCGTGCGTGAGCACGAGCCGGCGGTCGGCGGTGAGCGCGACGTCGAGCTCCAGCGCGTGGACGCCCAGCTCCATCGTGCGGCTCATCCCGGGCAGGGTGTTCTCGGGCCAGAGGCCGCGAGCCCCCCGGTGACCATGTATCTCAACGCGCACAACCGGGACCCTACCTGGCCGGGGGCCCTCTCAGGCAGTGCCACGCCGTGTCCTTTTTATCCGGGTACGCCCGGTCGGGCGGATCGGGTCAGACAATAGGCTGTTCTTCATGACGGAGGTTCTCAAAGCAGCCCATTTCCCGACAGTCCGGGCATGGGTTGATGGGTGGGTCATCTCCCGCAAAGCTCCCAGGCCCGTACGCGAGCCCTGGGGCCTGCGCGTGGACGTCGGACTGCCCGGTCACGTGGCCCGCCACATCGTGGCCGCGCCGACCCCCGAGATCCTCCGCCGCCTGACGGCCACCATCCGCACGCCCGGCACCTGGCTCAAGCTCTGCGCCCCCGCCGAGGCCGTCGCCCCGCTGCTGCCTGAGCGCTGGTCGGTCCAGGACCCGGAATTCATGATGACCATCCGGCTCGGGAGCATGCCACTGACCCCGGCTGCCCGGCTCGGGGGCGCCGCGCCACCGGCCCCGGCCGGCTACCACCTGGCCGTCACCACCAGGGCGGGCGTCACGGCGGTGCGCCTGCTGACGCCCGCGGGCGAGGTCGCCGCGCGCGGCCAGTTCGCGGTCGCGGGCACCACCGCCGTGGTGGACCAGGTGGAGACCGGCGCCGGCCACCGCAGACGCGGACTGGGTACGGCCATCATGCGCACGATCGCCGCCACGGCGGCGCTGCGTGGCGCGCGCACCGGCGTCCTGGTGGCCACCGCCGAGGGCCGGGCACTGTACGAGACGCTCGGCTGGCGGCTGCACACCCCGATGACCGCCGCCGTCCTCACCTGAGAGGCGTCACTCCTCCTCGCCAGGGGCGATCACAGCTCCGGAGATCAGAAGCGGAAGCAGCGTGTCGCGAAGTGCGGCGGTCGCCTCCGCGATCCGTTCGTGTGCCTCGATTTTCTCGCTCAAGGTGTGGAGCGCGTGGCCGATTGACCGTTGCACCTCCTGAGGAGGGAGCGCCACGGGCAAGGTGCCCAGGACGGTGGTGCTGATGCTGGGGATCGGGCTTCGCACGGAGTTGCGTGTCAACCAGTCCAGGACCGCGGGATGGCTCAGATAGTTGTTCAGATAGTGACGATCGACTCCCTCGCGAAGGCAGTTCGGGCCGGACGTCGAGGTCGTCGCCCCGCCCGAGGCCCGCGCGGAGATCGTCACGGCAGCCGCCGAGATCTCCGCGCGGTACTCATGATCCGTCACACCAGCGGGCGCACCACGATCGTCTGGTCGCGGCCAGGGCCCACGCCGATGGCCGAGATCGGGGCGCCGCTCATCTCCTCCAGCGTGCGCACGTACGCCTGCGCGTTCGGCGGCAGGTCCTCGAACGACTTGGCGCTGGAGATGTCCTCCTGCCAGCCGGGGAACTCCTCGTAGATCGGCTTCGCGTGGTGGAAGTCGGTCTGCGTCATCGGGATCTCGTCGTGCCGCACGCCGTCCACCTCGTACGCCACGCACACCGGGATCCGCTCCAGGCCCGACAGCACGTCGAGCTTGGTGAGGAAGTAGTCGGTGATGCCGTTGATCCTGGTCGCGTAGCGGGCGATCACCGCGTCGAACCAGCCGCAGCGCCGGTTGCGGCCGGTGGTGACGCCGTACTCGCCGCCGGTCTTGCGCAGCCACTCGCCGACCTCGTCGGTCAGCTCGGTCGGGAAGGGACCGGAGCCGACGCGCGTGGTGTACGCCTTGAGGATGCCGATGATCTTCGTGAGCCGGTTCGGCGGGATGCCCGCGCCCGCGCACGCACCGCCCGAGGTCGGGGAGGAGGAGGTGACGAACGGGTACGTGCCGTGGTCGATGTCCAGCAGCGTGCCCTGGCCGCCCTCAAGCAGCACGAACTTGTCCTCGTCCAGCGCCTTCGACAGCACCAGCGAGGTGTCGGCGATGTGCGGCTTGAGCCGCTCGGCGTAGGCGAGGTACTCGTCCAGCACCGCCGCGGGGTCGATGCCGCGGCGGTTGTAGACCTTGGTCAGCACCTGGTTCTTCTCGGTGAGCGCGACCTCGATCTTCTTCGCCAGGATGCCCGGGTCGAGCAGGTCCTGGACGCGCACGCCCATCCGGGCGATCTTGTCTCCGTACGCTGGCCCGATGCCGCGTCCGGTGGTGCCGATCCTGGCCTTGCCCAGGTAGCGTTCGGTCACCTTGTCGAGGGCCTTGTGGTGCGGCATGATCAGGTGCGCGCTCGCCGAGATCAGCAGCCGCTCGGCGGAGATGCCCCGCTCGGCCAGCCCGTCGATCTCGCTGAGCAGCACTCCCGGGTCGATCACCACGCCGTTGCCGATCACCGGCACCACCTCCGGCGACAGGATCCCCGTGGGGAGCAGGTGCAGCGCGTACTTCTGATCACCGATGACCACGGTGTGACCCGCGTTGTTGCCCCCCTGATAGCGGACGACGTAGTCGACGTCGCCACCGAGCAGGTCGGTGGCCTTGCCCTTGCCCTCATCGCCCCACTGGGCACCCACGAGAACGGCAGCCGGCATGGTTCAGTCTCCCGAGCACAAAACGAAAACCCCTGACGCAAGCGCGACAGGGGCTCTTGCGTAGAGAGACTACCCGAACGTGCCTATTCGTCCCAAGAGTTAGCCCTTGGTCAGCGCGTCGTAGCCGGTCGCCGTGCTGTCCTTGAGGAACTGCAGGCACCGCTCGGCCTCGTCCTTCTCGCCGATCGCCTGCGCGGCGCGGAACAAGGCGTAGAGGCAGCGCAGGAAACCCCGGTTGGGCTCATGCTCCCAGGGGATGGGCCCATGTCCCTTCCAGCCGCTGCGGCGCAACGCGTCGAGCCCGCGGTGGTAGCCCGTACGGGCGAAAGCGTAGGAGGTCACGGCGTGGCCCTGAGCGAAGTATTCCTCCGCGAGAGCAGCCCAGGCCGCCGGATAGGCGGGGAAACGCGCGGCCACGTCGGCGGCCTTGGCACCGGATTCCAGTGCCTGCCTGGCCTCGGGGAGGTCCGGCAGCTGAGTCGGGGGCGGCCCGGCGAGAAGGTTATCCATAGGACAAGTCATACCCGCCGCGCCGCCCAAATGACTAGGAGATCTTCGTCCCAGCGCTCTTCAGGCTCTGGCACGCCTCGACCACGCGGGCGGCCATGCCGGCCTCGGCGGCCTTGCCGTACGAGCGGGGGTCGTAGGTCTTCTTGTTGCCGACGTCACCGTCGACCTTGAGCACGCCGTCGTAGTTGCGGAACATGTGGTCGGCGATCGGGCGGGTGAAGGCGTATTGCGTGTCGGTGTCGACGTTCATCTTCACCACCCCGTACGAGATGGCCTCCTGGATCTCCTCGAGCAGCGAGCCCGAGCCGCCGTGGAAGACCAGGTCGAACGGCTTGTCCTTGCCGTACTTCGCGCCCACCGCGTCCTGGATCTCCTTGAGCACGCTCGGCCGCAGCTTGACGTGGCCCGGCTTGTAGACGCCGTGCACGTTGCCGAACGTGGCGGCCAGCATGTAGCGGCCCTTGTCGCCCACGCCCACGGCCTCGGCGGTGGCCAGCGCGTCCTCGGCCGTCGTGTAGAGCTTCTCGTTGATCTCGCCGACGACGCCGTCCTCCTCGCCGCCGACGACGCCGATCTCCATCTCCATGATGATCCGCGCCCTGGCGCACTTCTCCAGGAGTTCCTTGGCGATCTCCAGGTTCTCGTCGAGCGGAACGGCGGAGCCGTCCCACATGTGCGACTGGAAGAGCGGGTCGAGGCCCTTGGAGACCCGCTCCAGCGAGATGTCGATCAGCGGCCGCATGAAGCCGTCGAGCTTGTCCTTCGGGCAGTGGTCGGTGTGCAGCGCCACCGTGACGGGGTATTTCGCGGCCACCACCCGCGCGTACTCGGCGAGCGCCGTCGCGCCCGTGACCATGTCCTTGACCGTGGCGCCCGAGAGGAACTCCGCACCGCCTGTGGAGACCTGCACGATGCCGTCGCTCTCGGCCTCGGCGAAGCCGCGCAGTGCGGCGTTCAGCGTCTGGGAGGAGGTCACGTTGATCGCCGGGTAGGCGAATCCACCGGCCTTGGCCCGGTCGAGCATCTCAGCGTAGACCTCTGGAGTCGCAATAGGCATGATTCATCTCCCTGAGAAGTTACGGCATCGCGCCAGGGCCCAGTATCCCGGCTCACTACCCGCTGTGGTAGAGACAACGCGCGCTTGATGGTCATCTGGCGCATCCCGGCTACAGGTAGGCTCTCCCCCCGTGGACTCGCTCTTGAATCTCCTTGACCCGACATGGTGGCTGACCCTTTTGGGGGCTTTTGCCACTATCGGAGTGCTCGCCATCATCTTCGCCGAAACGGGGCTCCTGCTCGGGTTCTTCCTGCCTGGCGACTCGCTGCTGGTGGCGGCGGGGATTTTCAGTGCGGCCGAGGTCGCGAAAGGGATGGGCATCGAGCCGCTTTCTTTCCCCCTTCTCGTGATCGGCACACCCCTCTGCGCCATCGCCGGCGCTCAGCTCGGGCATTTCCTGGGTGCACGATTCGGCCGCAGGATGTTCGACAAACCCGATTCGCGGCTGTTCAAGCGGGACCACGTGGTCAGGGCAGAGGAGTTCTTCGAGAAGTTCGGTCCCGCCAAGGCGGTCATTCTGGCGAGGTTCGTACCGATCGTCCGCACGTTCATGAATCCCGTCGCCGGCGTGCTCGGCATGAGCCCCAAGCGTTTCTTCCTCTGGAACGTCATCGGCGGCCTCGTCTGGGTCGAGGGCCTGCTCTTCCTCGGCTACTTCCTCGGCGGCCAGGTCGACCCCAAGCAGATCGACAAGTACATCCTGCCCGGCGTCTTCCTCATCGTGCTCATCTCGCTGATCCCGATCTTCGTCGAGACCATCAAGCACCGCAGGGCCGGCAAGCAGCTCCCCGAGCCCAGCGGCAAGCACCACCGCGTGCCGACGGGCTTCGACGGCCAATTCTGACCGCCCGCCGCCCGGCCGCTCATGAGCCGGGCGGGGCGGATCATCTCCAGGTACGCTGCCCCCTGTGGGACGCCACAGGTCTGAACCGATGGGCCTCGCCCGATTAGCGCTCCTCGTCCTGGGCGCGTCAGCGGTGGTGGCACTCCTGTTCGTCGGCGGGCGGGCGCTGCTCGGCTCGGTCGGCTCGATCGGCGAGGCCGCCCCCGAGCGCCCGCGCGAGCGTGCCCCCGCCACCGGCACCGCAACGGCCACGCCTGACGCGACCTCTGACGCCACCCCGTCGAGCGCCGCGCGGGTGCCCACCGTACGCATCGAATGCCTCGCCGAGACCTGCCCCCTGGTCACGGTCCGCGTACCGGGCGGCGACGTGCTCCACTACCGCGACATGAGCCGCGGCGAGGAGGTCAGCTACTTCGAGCCGGAACTGGACGTGGTCCTGACCGACGCCGGCACCGTCCGCGTGACGGAGAACGGCAAGCCCCGCGAACAGGGCACCCAAGGCGAACGCGAAGCCTTCACGGTCACGTCCCCCGACTGACGGGCGGGGCGGCCAGAGGCGGGGCCGGCCGGCGGGCACGCGAGCCGGGCCGGAACCCGGCGCCGGCCGGCGCGCAGGACGCGCAAGCCGAGCTAGAGGCCGAGATCGGCCAGTGTGTAACCCGTGCGGTATTCGAGTCCTTCTGCCGTGATGCGCTCGGTGGCGCCGCGGTCGACGATCGTCGCGACGGCCACCACCTCGGCGCCCGCCTCGCGCAACGCCTCCACAGCGGTCAGCGGGGACGACCCCGTGGTGGAGGTGTCCTCGACGACCAGCACCCGCCGCCCCTTGACCTCAGGCCCCTCGATCCGCCGCTGCATGCCATGGGCCTTCTGCGCCTTGCGCACCACGAACGCATCGAGCGTCCGCCCCCGCGCCGCCGCAGCGTGCAGCATCGCGACCGCCACCGGGTCGGCCCCCATGGTGAGCCCGCCGACGGCGTCGTAGCCGAGGTCGGCGGTCAGGTCGAGCATCACCCGCCCGACGAGCGGCGCCGCCACACCGTCGAGCGTGATGCGCCGCAGGTCGAGATAGAAGTCGGCCTCCTTGCCGGAGGACAGGATGACCTTGCCGTGCACGATGGCCTTCTTCTTGATCTCGGCCAGGAGGGTGTCGCGATCCGTCATGCGCCCAAGCTTAGGCTCCACCCCACCCCCGCGAGGGCCCAGCCCTGCCCGCTCGGCCCTGCCCGCTCGGCCCTGCCCGCTCGGCCCTGCCCGCTCGGCCCTGCCCGCTCGGCCCTGCCCGCCCAGCACCGCACGCGCGGGCGCGAGCCTGGGGTTCCGACGGGTGCTGGAGTAAAGGCGCATACCCGGTTTAGTCATTGGGGAGAGTGCGGAATGATTGCGCGGGCAACCCCGCGTAATCGTGAGGTCACTATGGGTACTGAATCGCCGCAGGGCGACGCAGAGCTGCTTCAGGCGGTCAGAGAGGGCAACGCCGCTGCTTACGGGCAGCTCTACGAGCGTCACGTGGCGGCGGCGCGCGCCCTGGCCCGGCAGCTCGTCAGGAGCGCCGAGGTCGAGGACGTCGTGGCGGAGGCGTTCACGAAGATCCTCGACCTGGTCGGCAGGGGCGGCGGGCCCGACTCGGGGTTCCGCACCTACCTGCTCACCGTCGTGCGCCGCACGGTCCACGACCGGTCGCGCGTCGAGAGCCGCCAGGTGAGTACGGGCGAGATCGAGCAGTACGACCCGGGTGTGCCTTTCGTCGACCCCGCCCTCGTGGGGCTGGAGAAGTCGCTGATCGCCAGGGCGTACCTGTCGCTGCCCGAGCGATGGCGGGCCGTGCTGTGGCACACCGAGGTCGAGCGGGCCAGGCCGGTGGAGGTGGCGCCGCTGCTGGGGTTGTCGGCCAACGGCGTGGCGGCGCTGGCGTACCGGGCGAGGGAGGGGCTGCGGCAGGCGTACCTGCAGATGCATCTGGGCGCGCCGCCGCAGCGCGAGTGCCGTCCTGTGCTGGGCAAGATGGGCGCCTACGTACGCGGCGGGCTGGCGCGGCGCGACTCCAAGACGGTGGACGACCACGTCAAGGCGTGCGAGGAGTGCCATGGGGTGCTGCTCGAGCTGACCGACGTCGACAGGGGCCTGCGCGTCATGGTGGGCCCGCTGATCGCCGGGCCGATGTTCGGCGGCTACGCGGCGGCGCTGGCCAAGGTGATGGCGGGCGGCGGCGCCGGGGGCCTGCTGGGCGTGGTGCGGCGGCTGCGCCGGGCCCCCAGGCAGCAGCAGGCCATGCTGGCGGGCGGCACGGCGGTGCTGGTGGCCACGGCGGCCGGGCTGCTGCTGGTCTCCGACGAGCGACCGCTGCGGGCCGAACCGCCCGCGTTCACGCCGGTCGCGCAGTCGCCCGCCACGCCCGATCCGGTGCAGGTCGAGGCGCCCCCCGAGACTCCGGTCCCGGTACGCGCCCCGACGCCCAGCGAGGCACCTGCCCGAGTGCCACCGCCGGCCGACCCCGAACCGAAACCGGGCCCCGCCCGACTGCGTGCCACGATCGAGCCGCTGGGCGCCCTCGTCCGCGCCGAGCCCGGCATGATCGCCCTCCGCCTCCACAACCACGGCGGTTCCCCGAGCGCCACCCTGGCCGCCGACGTCCGCTTGCCGGCCGGCGTGACCCTCATCCCCGCCACGAAGGGCGGCCCGGGCTTCGCCGTCGCTGGGCCGGTGCGGATGGTGGATGGGTGGAGTTGCCGGCCCGCCGCGGGCGGGGCCAGGTGTCTCAGGAAGGCGCTGGCGGCCGGCCAGGGCACGGCGGTGTTCCTTCGCGTGGCGGTGGCAGGAGAGGCGCCTCAGAGCAAGGGGCCTTCCGTGCTCGTCGCGGCCGGGGGGCTTCGGGTGCGGGCCAGAGCCGAGCACGGCGTACGGGCGACGGGAGCGCCGGCCAGGTTCGCCACCGATGGGCGGGTGAGTGTGAGGGCGATCGGCAACACGCTCCTGAGCTGCCCGCGTAACGCCATGAGCTGCGCCGAGGCCCGCAGGAGGGCCGGCACCCAGCGTGACAACGACCTGTGGCCGATGAGCGCGCTCGACCTGGACGACCGGCCGGAGACCGAGTCGTCGAGCGGCGCGGCGCTGACGTTGCCGAAGGGCGGCGAGATCGTGTGGGCGGGGCTCTACTGGTCGGCGGCCGGTGAGGAGGCGGGGCCGATCAGGCTGCGCCCGCCGGGCCGGCGGCACTACGTGACGGTCAGGCCCGCCGACGTGGCGGTCCGCGAGCTGCCCCCTGGTCCGGTCTACCAGGCGTTCGCCGACGTCAGCGACCTCGTGGCGGGCGTGCGCAGGAGCGGCACGTGGTGGGCCGCCGACGCCCCCATGCGGGAGGGCGCCGCCCGCCACGCCGGTTGGAGCCTGGTGCTCATCGTGACCGACCCGGAGGAGCCGTACAGCCAGGCCATGGTGCTCGACACGGCCACCGTGGTCGGCGGCGCGGCCCGCCGCGTACGCCTCCCGCTCGGCGGCCTCACGCCCGCCGCCGCGCCCGCCAGAGCGGAGCTGGTCGCCTGGGAGGGCGACGCCGACCTCCAGGGCGACAAGGTCTCGCTCGGCTCAGGCCCGCTGACCCCTGTGGGCGGCGGCCGCGACCGCGCGAACGTCTTCGACGGCTCGGCCGGCGGCGTGGCGGAGCTGACCTTCGGCGTGGACGTCGACACGGTCAGCGCCGAGCTCGGCGTCGATCCCGGGCTGACGATCGTCACGGACAAGGACGTGGTCCTGTTCGGGGTGGCCGCGCTGAGTGTGAGGGCGCGGCCGTGACCACAAACGGGACAAACTGGTACGGTTCGCCTGATTGGTCCGGCATGCCGGCGAGCGCTAGTCGAATCGTCGGGATTAAGCCTCGCGCGATCACCTGCTTTCATTACCCTGAGAGAGGGCCGCCGAGTCCGGTCTCTGACGGTGCAGAGCCAGCAAGGTCGGACCACCAGGAAAGGGGCGGGGTCAGTGGATCGCTGCGCGCTGTTCGTGGACGCTGGCTATCTGCTGGCTGATGGCGCGATGGCCGTGCACGGCACGCGTCATCGCGAAGCGGTCGCCTGGGACTACCCGGGGCTGCTCCAGCTGATGACCAGCCTGTCACGCGAGCGCACCGGCCTGCCGCTGCTGCGCTGCTACTGGTACGAAGCGACGGTCGAGGGCCGCCGCACTCCCGAGCACGACGTGCTGGCCGACATCCCCGGCCTCAAGCTGCGGCTCTCACGCATCAGGCCGGGCCGCCGCGAGGGCGTCGACGCCCAGGTGCACCGCGACCTCATGACGCTCGCCCGCAACAACGCCATCTGCGACGCGGTCGTGGTCAGCGGCGACGAGGACCTGGCGCAGGTGGTGTGCGACGCGCAGGACCTCGGCATCAGGGTCAGCGTCATCCACATCGCGGCCGAGGGCGGCTGGGCCGTCTCGCGGTCCCTGCGCCAGGAGTGCGACGACCTGGTCGAGCTGGGGGCGGTCCACCTGCGCCCCTACGTCACGCTGGTCACCGGCGTCACCGAGGCGTCCAACGGCCACCACCAGCCGCTCAGCAACGGCCAGGCCACCCACTCGCTGCCGCCCGCCCAGCCGTCGCAGCCGTCGCTGCCGGCGTCCTCGCTGCCACCCATGCCGAGCGCGCAGACTCCCCAGACGCCGCAGTCCACCGGCAGCCACGCGGCCGGGTCCTCGTCGAGCGGCCAGGCCGCCTCCTCCAGCGGGTCCTCGTCAGGGCGCGGGCAGCAGCAGTCGCCGCCGGTGCTGCCGACGTACGCGAACTACCAGCCCGAGCAGCCGCCCGCGCCCGCGCCCGCCACCGGGCCCATCCAGGCGCAGCCGCAGTCGGGCGGCAACGGCACCGGCCAGTTCCCCGCCCAGCCGAGCACGAGCTACCAGCAGCAGAGCCAGTCGAGCACCAGCTACCAGCAGCCGAGCCAGTCGAGCACGTCGTACCAGCAGCCGAGCCAGGCCGGCCAGTCGAGCACCGGTTACCAGCAGCAGGCCGGGCAGTCGAGCGGCTCCTACCAGCCCGCGCAGCTCGGCCCCTACACCGGCCCCCAGCCCGCGCCGGTCGCCCCGCCCGCCGCCACGGCGGGCGCGACCACGCTGGCCGACGCCGTCAAGGCCGCCCACAGGGAGGGCCACGACTTCGGCGAGTCCGTCGCCCGCGACGCCCCCGCACTCTGGCTAGAGGCGGTCCTCGCCCGCAAGCCTCGCATGCCGTCCGACCTTGAGGCCCGCCTGCTCCAGGGCTCGTCGCTGCCGATCGACTTCCTGCTGCACGACGAGGTACGCCACGCGCTGCGGCGCGGCTTCTGGGACGCTTTGGAACGCGCCCGCCAGTGATCTCTCACCGCCGCGGCGGTGAGAGATCAGGACAGGGCGTCGAAGCCGGCGCGCAGGCGGGTCACGCGCTCGGCGAGATCGGCCAGCGGCACGGCCAGCGCGGGATCCTGTGACTTGCGGGCCAGCTCGCGCACCCTCGCCAGCTCGTCCTCGACGGCCGTCAGCCGCCGCGACAGCTCGGGCAGCACCGACGCCTGATCACCGGCGCCCGGAGGCAGCTCGCCGCTGAGGCGGTCGCGCAGGAGCGTGGCCTGCTCGGCGAGCCGCTTGTTCATGTTGTACAGCTCGGTGAACACCGAGACCTTCGCCCGCAGCACCCACGGGTCGAACGGTTTGGTGAGGTAGTCGACGGCGCCCGCCGCGTAGCCGCGGAAGGCGTAGTCGGGCGCGCTGTCGACGACGGTGAGGAAGATGATCGGGATGTTCCGGGTACGCTCACGCCGCTTGATGTGGGCGGCCGTCTCGAAACCGTCCATGCCGGGCATCCGTACGTCCAGCAGGATCAGCGCGAACTCGGTGTTGAGCAGCGCTTTCAGCGCCTCCTCGCCCGATCTGGCGCGCACCGGCACCAGGTCGAGCGAGCTGAGGATGGCTTCGAGGGCGATCAGGTTCTCCTCGCGGTCATCGACGAGGAGGATCTTGGCACGCTCCGGCATCGATCACGACCCTTCGGATGGTGCTGCGGACGCGTCTGAGGTGCTGCCACGCCCTCGGCTGAGCCAGCCGCGCAGGCGTTCGAGCAGACGGTCGACGTCGACGGGCTTGGGCACGTAGTCGGACGCGCCGGACGCGATGGACTTCTCCCGGTCGCCGCGCATGACCTTGGCGGTCAGCGCGATGATCGGCAGGTCGGCGAACTGCGGCATGCGGCGGATGGCGGAGGTCGTGGCCCAGCCGTCCATCTCCGGCATCATGATGTCCATCAGCACGAGCGCGACGTCCTCGTTCCGTTCGAGCTGTTCGATGCCTTCCCGTCCGTTTTCAGCGTAGACCACCGTGGAGCCGTGTCGTTCCAGCACGCTGGTCAGCGCGAAGACGTTGCGGATGTCGTCGTCGACGATGAGGATCTTCGCACCGTTGAGCGGGTCGTCGCCCTGCCACTGGCTGGGCGTCTCGACGGGCGGCTCGACCAGCTCGGGCATCGGCAGGTCGAGCGGCAGCGGCGGCTCGGGCGTGGCGGCGGCGGTGGGCACCTCCTCCGACGGCGGCGTCATGAGCTGGCGCCGCGAGGCGGAGCCTCCGTCGGTGGCGGCCAGCGGGCCGGTGTAGGAGGCGGGCAGGTAGAGCGTGAACGTGCTGCCCTTGCCCAGCTCGCTGTCGACGTGGATCTCGCCGCCGAGCAGCCGCGCGATGTCGCGGCAGATGGCCAGGCCGAGGCCGGTGCCGCCGTATTTGCGGCTGGTGGTGCCGTCGGCCTGCCGGAACGCCTCGAAGATGACGTCGCGCTTGTCGGGCGCGATGCCGATGCCGGTGTCGATGACCTGGAACGCGAGCAGGTCGTCGGCGTCGTGCAGCGTGTCGTCGTCGAACTGCACGCCGGGCGGCGGCGTGGAGACGCGCAGCTTCACCTCGCCGCGCGGGGTGAACTTGACCGCGTTGGACAGCAGGTTGCGCAGCACCTGCTGCAGCCGCTGCTCGTCGGCGCGCAGCTCCTGCGGCACGTCGGGCTCGACCTCCACGTGGAAGGCCAGCCCCTTGTCCTGGGCCAGCGGCGCGAACGCGGCCTCCAGCAGGTCGACCATCTTCGGCAGCGAGACCTGGATCGGGTGGATGTCCATCCGGCCGGCCTCGACCTTCGACAGGTCGAGCATGTCGTTGATGAGCTGCAGCAGCGCCGAGCCCGCGCTGTGGATCGTGCGGGCGAACTCGACCTGCTGGGAGGTGAGGTTGCCTTCGGCGTTCTCGGTGAGCAGCTTGGCCAGCACCAGCAGGCTGTTGAGCGGCGTGCGCAGCTCGTGCGACATGTTCGCGAGGAACTCGGACTTGTAGCGCGAGGAGACCGCGAGCTGCTCGGCGCGCTCCTCCAGCGTGCGGCGGGCCTGCTCGATCTGGAAGTTCTGGATCTCGATGGCGCGGTTCTGCTTGGCCAGCAGCGCCGCCTTGTCCTCCAGCTCGGCGTTTGACCTGCGCAGCTCCTCCTGCTGGCGCTGCAGCTCGTCGGAGCGTTCCTGCAGCTCGCGGGTGAGCCGCTGCGACTCGGTGAGCAGGTCTTCCGTGCGGGAGTTGGCGATGATCGTGTTCATCGTGACGCCGATGGTCTCGACGAGCTGCGTCAGGAAGTCGAGGTGCACCTCGCCGAACGGCGTGAACGAGGCCAGCTCGAGCACGCCGAGCACGCGGTTCTCGAAGAGGATCGGCAGCACCACGATCTGCGCCGGCGTGGAGCGGCTGAGCCCGCTGTCGATGGTGATGAACTCCGGCGGCACGTCGTCGAGCACGATGTGCCGGCCCTCGGCCGCGGCCTGCCCGACGATGCCCTCGCCGATGGCGAAGCGCCGGCGCGGCCCCCGGTCGGGGCGTACGCCGTAGCCGCCGATGAGGATCAGCTCGTGGTCGCCCTCGGGATCGATGCTGTAGAAGGCGCCGTAGCGGGCCGAGACCAGCGGGGTCAGCTCGCTCATCGTCAGCTTGGCCACTTCGAGCAGGTCGCGGTGGCCCTGCATGAGCCGGGAGATGCGGGCCAGGTTCGACTTGAGCCAGTCTTGCTCCTGGTTGGCCTGCGTGGTCTCGCGCAGGCTGCCCACCATGGAGTTGATGTTGTCCTTGAGCTCGGCCAGCTCGCCCTGCGCCTCGATGGCGATCGAGCGGGTCAGGTCGCCGCGGGCGACGGCGCTGGTCACGGTGGCGATGGCGCGGATCTGGGTGGTGAGGCTGCCCGCCAGCTCGTTGACGCTCTCGGTGAGGCGCTTCCACGTGCCCTCGACGCCCTCGACGCGGGCCTGGCCGCCGAGCTGGCCCTCGGTGCCCACCTCGCGGGCGACTCGGGTGACCTCGGAGGCGAACGACGACAGCTGGTCGACCATGCGATTGACGGTGGTCTTGAGCGCGAGGATCTCGCCCTGGGCGTTGACGTCGATGCGGCGGGTCAGGTCGCCGTTGGCGACCGCGGTGGTCACCTCGGCGATGTTGCGCACCTGGTACGTCAGGTTGTTGGCCATCGAGTTGACGTTGTCGGTGAGGTCCTTCCAGACGCCCGACACGCCCTTCACCCTCGCCTGGCCGCCGAGCTGGCCTTCCGTGCCCACCTCACGGGCGACACGGGTCACCTCGTCGGCGAACGACGACAGCTGGTCCACCATCGTGTTGAGGGTGTCCTTGAGCTGGAGCATCTCGCCCTGGGCGTCGACGGTGATCTTCTTCGACAGGTTGCCCTGCGCCACCGCCGAGGACACCGCGGCGATCTGGCGTACCTGGGAGGTGAGGTTGTTGGCCATCGAGTTGACGTTCTCGGTGAGGTCCTTCCAGACCCCCGACACACCTCTTACCTGTGCCTGCCCGCCCAGCTGTCCTTCCGTGCCGACCTCGCGGGCGACTCGGGTGACCTCGGACGCGAACGACGACAGCTGCTCGACCATCGTGTTCATGGTGGACTTGAGCTCGAGGATCTCGCCCTGCGCGTCGACGTCGATCTTGCGGGTGAGGTCGCCGTTGGCGACCGCGGTGGTGACCTGGGCGATGTTGCGCACCTGGTACGTCAGGTTGGCCGCCATGGAGTTGACGTTGTCGGTGAGGTCCTTCCAGACCCCCGACACGCCCTTGACCTCGGCCCGGCCGCCCAGCTTGCCTTCGGTGCCCACTTCCCGGGCGACTCGGGTGACCTCGTCGGCGAAGGACGACAGCTGGTCCACCATCGTGTTGAGGGTGTCCTTCAGCTGCAGGATCTCGCCCTGGGCGTCGACGGTGATCTTCTTCGACAGGTTGCCCTGGGCCACGGCCGTCGCCACCGTCGCGATGCTG
This sequence comes from Nonomuraea sp. NPDC004580, assembly GCF_040609855.1. Classification (NCBI taxonomy): domain Bacteria; kingdom Bacillati; phylum Actinomycetota; class Actinomycetes; order Streptosporangiales; family Streptosporangiaceae; genus Nonomuraea; species Nonomuraea sp. NPDC004580. The sequence continues at coordinate 36,923 of NZ_JBEXLH010000008.1, forward strand.
CGCACCTGCGAGGTGAGGTTGTTGGCCATGAAGTTGACGTTGTCGGTGAGGTCTTTCCAGACGCCGGACACGCCGGTCACCTGCGCCTGGCCGCCCAGCTGGCCCTCGGTGCCGACCTCGCGGGCGACTCGGGTGACCTCTTCCGCGAAGCCGGAGAGCTGGTCGACCATCGTGTTGACGGTGTTCTTCAGCTCGAACATCTCGCCCACGGCGTCGACCGTCACCTTACGGCTCAGGTCGCCCTTGGCCACGGCGGTGGTCACCACGGCGATGTCGCGCACCTGCGCCGCCACGCGCGAGGACATCGTGTTGACCGCTTCCGTCAGGTCGCGCCAGCTGCCCGACATGCCGCGCAGGTTGGCGCTGCCGCCCAGGCGGCCCTCGGTGCCGGCCTCGCGCGCCACGCGGGTGACCTCGGAGTTGAACAACGCGAGCTGGTCGACCATGCCGTTGATGGCCTTGCCCAGCCGGCGCACCTCGCCGCGCGCCGACCTGTCGAGGTCGATGCGGCGCGACAGGTCACCCTTGGCGACCGCGTCGATGACGTCGGCCGCGCCGCTCACCGGGCTCACGAGGGCGTCGATGAGCTGGTTGACCGACTCGACGCTCTCCGCCCATGCGCCGACGCCGGGCCCGGGCGACAGCCGCTCGCCGAAGCGGCCCTCCTTGACCACTTCTTTACGTACGCGGGTCAGCTCGTTGGCCAGGTGTTCGCGACGGTCGGCCACTTCGTTGAGCAGCAGCCGCACCTCGCTCAGGATGCCGGGAGGAGCATGAGGAACCCGACGCCGGAAGTCGCCGTCACGCCAAGAGAACAGAGTCTCCAGGATGGGCACGAGATCCGACTCGGTGTACGTCCTCTCCTCCGGGCTTGGCTCGGCCTTGGCCGTGGTCATGGGGCCTCCTTCACTCGCGGCTGGCTCCGGCGAGTGATTCAAGTCTGTCACGATGAGTAGCTCGTAGTCCTGTCCTTGGATTTACCCCAAGTCAGCGGGAAGTGTGGTAGGCACGTGAGGATGACTGCTTCTCCCCATGCGGTGCTCGCTGCGACGTTCGCGCCCGGCGAGGCCGCTGTGACGGCTGCGATGAGGTTCACGCGCGAGGTGATGACCGCGTGGGCCACTGGCGGCATGCTCCACACCGCCGAGCAGGTCGCCGGAGATCTTACCGCGCAGGCCGCTGACGAGCCGTTTGAGGTGATTTGGAAGCATTTCGGGGACGCAGTCCAGGTCGAGCTGCGGCAGCGAAACCTCTCCCAAGGTGATCCGAAGGCTCCTTCCGTGCACGTCGAGGAGTGGGGAGTCACCTTTGCGGGCGATTCCCGTGTCCACTGGGCAAGGCTCACGCTACCTGGCTCCACGGACAGCATGGCAGCCGAATGGATGGAGGAGAGCAGCAGAGGGCCCCACTGGCTGGGCTTCCTCGCCGACGCCAGCGACCTGCTCGCCGGCACGCTCGACCCCGACATGGTGCCGGCCATCATCGCCCAGGTCGTGGTGCCGCGGCTGGCCAACTGGTGCGCCGTCTACACCTCCGACAACAACGCGCCGCCGCGCCCGGTCTATCTGTGGCACGCCGACGAGGCGCGCATCGACGGCCTGCGCGAGCAGCTCACGGAGATGGACGTCGCCGCCGCCGACACCAGGGTCACCTCCACCATCCACCTCGCCGAGTGGCAGGTGCTGGCGGTGCCGCTGATGGCCCGCGGCCGCAGCCTCGGCATGATGTGCCTCGGCCGCCCCGACCGCTTCCCCGACGAGGTCATCCAGTTCGCCGACGACATCGGCAGGCGCGCTGCGCTGGCCATGGACAACGCCCGCCTCTACGCCCAGCAGGCCGCCGCCAACCGGGCGCTGCAGCGCAGCCTGCTGCCGCCCAACGAGCCCGAGGTGCCCGGCCTCGACTACGGCGTCATCTACGAGCCCGCCGGCGAGGCCAACGAGGTCGGCGGCGACTTCTACGACCTGTTCAAGGCCGGCGACGACTCCTGGCGCTTCGCGATCGGCGACGTGTGCGGCACGGGCCCAGAGGCCGCCGCCGTCACCGGCCTGGCCCGCCACACGCTGCGGCTGCTGGCGAGAGAGGGTTACGGCGTGGCCGCCGTGCTCGGCCGGCTCAACCAGGCGATCCTGGAGGAGGGCGAGCGGGCGCGGTTCCTCACGCTGCTGCACGGCGACATCACGCCGGTGGCCGACGGCGGCCTGGAGGTGCGCCTGGTCTCGGCCGGCCATCCCGAGGCGCTGCGGCTCAAGCCGAGCGGCAAGGTCGAGGCGGTCACCACCCCGCAGTCGCTGCTCGGGGTCTTCCACGAGGTCATGTTCGAGGCCGACACCGTGCGGCTCGACCCCGGTGACGTGTTGCTGGCCGTGACCGACGGGGTGACCGAGCGCCGCTCCGGCGGGCGGCTGCTCGACGACGACGGCGGCCTGGCCAAGATGCTGGCCGAGTGTGCGGGCCTGTCGGCCAGGGCGGTGGCCGAGCGCATCCGCAGGGGCGCGGCCGAGTTCGCCTCCGAGCCGAGCGCCGACGACCTCGCGATCGTGGTGCTGCGCGCCCGCTAGCGCCTGCCCGATCATGGCGGGCCCGGGTTCTTGCTGCTCACGTACGTTCTCCAGCCGGGTAACAGGGTGCCGTGATGCTGACATGTTCCCTGACCAGAGGTCAAGCCGCCCTCTCGTCAGGGGCACCCGACGTGCTTGCGCGCGAAGTCGAGCTGCAGGGCCGTCTGCGCGATGCGCTCGGAGACGACCAGCGAGCCGCGGATGGCGTCGTAGGTGTAGACCTCGTGCTCGCGGCCGTGCTCGGCCAGCCTCGCCACGTACTTCTCGATCTGGCGCAGCGGGCAGCGCGTGTCGTTCTCGCCGGCCAGGATCAGCAGCGGGGCCTTGATCTGGTCGACGTACGTGATCGGGGAGCTGGCCGCGTACCGCTCGGGCTGCTCGTCGGGCGAGCCGCCCAGCAGCGCGCGGTGGTAGGCGCGCAGGCTCTCGGCCTCGTCCTCGTACGACGTCTGGTGGCAGGCGATCGGCACCGCGGCGATGCCGCACGCCCACAGGCCGGGCTGGGTGCCGAGGCCGAGCAGCGCGAGGTAGCCGCCCCAGGACGTGCCGGCCAGCACCGTACGCGTGCCGTCCACGATGCCGTGATCGACCACCCACTCGCGCACGGCCGCCACGTCGGCCAGCTCGATGTGTCCGACGTCGCCGTGCAGCGCGTCGCGCCAGTCGGAGCCGTAGCCGGTGGAGCCGCGGTAGTTGACCCGCACCACCGCGAACCCGGCGTCCACCCAGGCCGCGACCTCGGGCGAGAACTCGTCGCGGTCGTGCGAGGTCGGCCCGCTGTGCAGCAGGAACACCGCGGGGTAGGGGGCCGTGCCGGTCTCCGGCCTGGACACCAGCGCGTGGATGCGCCCGCCCTCGCCCTCGACGTCGATGTCCTCGACGGGCACGCTCGGCGGCGCGGGCGGGCCGCCGGCGTTGAGCACGACCTGGCCGCTGGTCGAGCGGATGACCGGCGGGCGCGAGGCGCTCGACCAGGAGTATTCGACGTGGCCGCCGGGCCTCGGCGCGGCCTCCTCGATCACGCCGTGCGGCGTCTCGATGAGGGTCAGCCCGCCGCCTCTGAGGTCGTAGCGGTGCAGGTAGGTGCGGGCGCGGTCGTCGCGCAGGATGAGCAGGCCGCGGCCGTCGTCGTACCACTCGGCCGACAGCTCGCCCGAGTCGCGCAGCCAGATCTCGCGCTGCTCGCCGGTCGCCGGGTCCCAGACGAGGGGCTCGTTGCGTCGGCGGCGCTCGTGCAGGGCCAGCAGGCGGCGGTCGCCGACGACGGGGGCGAAGCTCAGGCCGACCACGCCCTTGCCTGGACCGTCGTGCAGCTCGCCGACCACGCGGCCGTCCTGGCGTATGACGCGCAGCGCGGGGTGGCGGAAGTCGCCGTACTCGCCGTGGTTGATGGCGATGAGGGAACCGTCGAGCGACATGGCGGCCACCCAGGCGGCCTCGGTGTGCTCGTACAGGGTCTCAGTGGGCGCGCCTGGGCGTACGAGGTGGACGCGGAACCTGTCGCCGCTGGCCAGGCTGATGGCGGCGGCGCCGGTGGTGGACAGCGCGATGCCGCTGGGCTGGCCCGGCTCCAGGTCGGTCGCGACCGGCTCGCCCTGGCCGCCGGTGAACGGCTGGCGCCACCATCCGCCGAGCTCGTCACCGTCGGTGTCGGCGAACCAGTAGATCCACTGCCCGGTCGGGTCGATGGCCGCGTACGCGGTGCCCTTGGGCTGGTCGGTGACCTGGCGGGTGGTGCCGGCGACACGGTCCCAGGCGTAGACCTCCCACTTGCCGGTGGCGTTGGAGCGGTAGATGGAGCGGTTCGGGGCCTGGCGCGCCCAGGACGGCAGCGTCATGCGCGACGCCCGGAACCTGGCCTGCCAGCGTTCCTCCGCCTTCATCCGGTGCGCCCCCTCCCATTGATGTCCCGCGCCCCGGGGCGTGGGATGTCGTCCAGTATTGCGCCTGTGCCGGGGAAATTCTCCGATAATGTGGGGGAATTTCGGACTAAATGCCCCATCAGTAACACCAGTCGCACAGGCCCGTCAAGAAACAGGTCTTGATCGGGGCGCCGGTTCGAAGATAGACAGCTGAAACGCCGCACGGGTTACTACGCGCTGTTTTCCCGTGGCGACATTCTTCGCCACAAATGCGGCGATTCGCGCATCGAGGGTGGCCGGCTCGTTATGCCACGCGTTCGGGCCCATGCCGACGACCTGGGCGATGTCACCATGCCCCAGCTCCATCTCGAACTCGATCGAGCGCCGGTCGACCTCCACGAAACCCTCCAGGCTGCGTGCCACCCTGCGCTCCTTCTCCTCATCCACCGAGAGCAGCCCCAGCTGCTCGACCAGCGGACTCAGGTGATGCGGCGCCGGAGTGACGACCACCGCCGCGCCGCCGGGACGCAGGATGCGCCGGAATTCGGGCCCGTTCCTGGGCGCGAACACGTTGATCACCACATCGGCCACCCCGCTCCTGATCGGAAGCGGGCACCACACGTCGGCCACGAACGCCCCTGCCCTGGGATGCACCCGCGCCGCCCGGCGTACAGCGTGCTTCGACACATCGAACGCCATCCCGATGCCATCGTTCATCGCATTGAGCACGGCCGCCAGATAGTGCCCGGTGCCCGTGCCTGCGTCGACCACCACCGGCGAGATCCTGCCCACCACGCCACGGTCGTCGACGATGTCCGGCTCCTGCCCGGGACCTCCTGGCCCCGTGCCGTCACCGGCCTCCACTCCCGCCCCACGGTACGCCCTCAACTCCGCGCCGTCATTCGTTTCGGTAGAGGACTCATGTTCTGCTGGAACGATTCGGCTGCGGACGGCATCGGCGACCGCGTCCGCGAGCGGCGCATAGTGGCCTTTGTCCAGGAAATCGGCTCTGGCCGCCACCATGGCGGCGCTGTCGGCGGTGCCCGGCGGCCGCGATCCGACCAGCAGGCTCACGTATCCCTGCCGCGCCACGTCGAAGGAGTGCCCGGCCGCGCAGCGCAGGGCGGGGCCGTCCAGCCGGAGGTCGGCTCGGCAGACGGGGCAGATGAGGTGTTCGACGATGTCGGCGAGCATGCGGCCATTCTGGTGCACGCTCAGGCGGCGGCGGCTTCCAGGAGGAAGGCGGCGTTGGAGGGCGTCGAGCGCAGCCGCTCCACCAGCACCTCCATCTTGCGGGTCCGCTCCATCGCCGACAGCGAGCGGCGCAGCCGCCAGACGATCTGCCGCTCCTGGTCGTGCAGGAGGATCTCCTCGCGGCGGGTGCCCGAGGCGTCGAGGTCGACGGCGGGGAACAGCCGCCGCTCGGCCAGCTCGCGGGTCAGGTGCAGCTCCATGTTGCCGGTGCCCTTGAACTCCTCGTACAGGCTGTTGTCCATGCGGGAGCCGGTGTCCACGAGCGCGGTGGCGATGATGGTGAGCGAGCCGCCGCCCTCGACGTTGCGCGCGGCGCCGAAGAAGCGCTTCGGCGGATAGAGCGCGCGGGCGTCGATGCCGCCCGTCAGCACGCGGCCGCCGTTGGGCGCCACGTTGTTGTACGCCCGCCCGAGCCGGGTCAGGGAGTCGAGCAGCACCACCACGTCCTGGCCCGCCTCGACGAGCCGCTTGGCCCGCTCGATGACCAGCTCGGCGAGCGCCGTGTGGTCGCGGTCGGGGTGGTCGAAGGTGGAGGCGTAGACCTCGCCGTCGATGCGGGCGCGCATGTCGGTGACCTCCTCGGGCCGCTCGCCCACCAGCAGCACCATCAGGTGCACCTCGGGGTGGTTGCGGGCGATCCCGGCGGCCAGGGCCTGCATGACCATCGTCTTGCCGGCCTTGGGCGGGGCCACGATGAGGCCGCGCTGCCCCTTGCCGATGGGGGCGAACAGGTCGATGACGCGGGTGCTGAGCGACTCGGTCTCGATGCTCAGCCGTTCGGTGGGGTGGATAGGGGTGAGGGCGCCGAAGGCGGGCCTGTCGTGCCAGCCGGACAGGCCGTTGACCGACTCGACGCCGACCAGCTTGTTGCCGGCGAAGCGCGCGGTGACGTGGTCGCCGGGGCGCAGGTCGTACTGGCGGAGCTTCTCGGGCGGGACGCGGACGTCGCCGGGTCCCGGCAGGTGAGCCGCCCTGATGAAAGCGGATTTGTCGCGTACGTCCAGCAGGCCGCTCACAAGGCGGACCTGAGCGGACGAACGCTGCTCGGGAATGGTGTGCACAGACATGGTGGGCCCCTTTGAGGGAGATGCGCCGGATCGTGCGTCACGATCGGCGGTCGTGAAAGAGCGGGCCGCCGCCGTCCAGTGGAAACCGGAAGAGAACGGGCGAAGCCCGAGTCGAGAGAGATCGAAGCGGAGCTGAAGCTCAACGCTTGGTGGGAACATACCACACGATCTGGTTCATACAACGCCTAGCCCTGTTGGGCTATTCCGGGGTCGTTCTCGTGTCTTCGCCCGCGCGGAAGTCTCTGGCGAGTGACAATGTTCTTCGTAGCACCGGCCCGCGAGGGAAATTACCGCAGCCGGTGTATCGAACGGCACAGAGCCCCCATCGGCGCAGCGTCATCGTGTCAAGTGGCATGCAGGATCCCTGCAACTCGATGAGGGTTCCATAGGCACATACGAAGAAACTCCTTGGGGGAGCACCATGAAGACCGTCAGCCGCTGCCCGCGGTGCCACCACGAGCTCGACGAGGGCCCGATCATCTACCGCTGCGCCAACTGCCGCCGCGCCGTCTACGCCGCCGACATCGAGAACGAGTACGTTCCCCGGCAGCCCGTCGCCGCCTAGTCTGGGCGGATGCCGCACCAACCGATCATCACCGGCTCCGGCGTCGAGGTCACACCCCTCTGCGACGCCGTCGGGCCAATGGGGCCGTCGATCCGCCGCCCGCCGGCCGAGCTGTTCCCCGGCTCCGGGCTTCCCGACGAGCCCTGGGTCCTGCACTTCCACTGCTATCTGCTGCGCGACGCCGCCGACCGGCTGACCCTGGTCGACACCGGCATCGGCGCCGCGGACTCCCCGGCCTCCGGCTGGGCGCCGGTCCCCGGCACGCTGAGCGGCGAGCTGGCCGCCGCGGGCGTCACGCCCGCCGAGATCGGCACGGTCATCATCACCCACCTGCACAGCGACCACGCCTCCGGCACGGTCGCCGAGGGCAGGCCGGTGTTCGAGAACGCGCGCCACGTGCTCCAGCGGGCCGAGCTGGACGCCGCCGCGGGCCGCATGCTCGACGAGGTCGTCACCCCGCTCAAGGACCAGCTCCACGTCGTCGAGGGTGACACCGAGGTCGCGCCGGGCGTCCACGTGCACGCCACGCCTGGCCACACTCCCGGGCACCAGATCGCCCGCGCGGGAGAGCTGGCCATGACCGGCGACCTGGTCCTGCATCCGGTGCAGCTCGCCGATCCCGCGATCCGCTACCTCTACGACGAGGACCAGGAGACGGCCGCGCGCACCCGCGCCGACGTGCTCGCCGGGCTCAGGGCGGAGCAGGCGATCCTCGCCACGGCCCACTTCAGCGAGCCGTTCCACCGCCTCTGACGCCGCTTGGAACGCCGGGCCGCACCCTCGGAAGGGCCGCTCCCACGGAAGGTCAGCGGCCGGCCATGGCCGGCTGGTCCGCGAGGAGCGACGACGGCAGCGCCACCGTGGCGGTCAGGCCGCCGTACGGTGAGGACACCAGCCGGACCTTGATGCCGTGCCTGGCCGCCAGCCGGGACACCACGAACAGGCCGAGCCGGTCGCTCTGCGCGAGGTCGAACTCGGGGGTGTTGGTCAGCCGGTCGTTGAGCTCGTCGAGCTCGACCCTGGGCAGCCCGAGCCCCCGGTCCTCCACCTCCACCACCATGCCGTGCGGGCTGAGCGCGCTGCGCACGTCCACGCGGGTCCGGGGCGGTGAGAAGAGGGTGGCGTTCTCGATCAGCTCGGCCATCAGGTGGGCCACGTCGGTGACGACCGAGCCGATGAGCGCGACGGGCGGCGGCTGGAGCACCTCGACCCGCTCGTACTCCTCGACCTCGGCGACGGCGGCGCGCAGCACGTCGTGCACCGACACGGGGTTGCGCCAGCCGCGGCCTGGCGTCTGGTCGGACAGGATGATGAGGCTCTCGGCGTGGCGGCGCATGCGGGTGGTGAGGTGGTCGAGCTTGAACAGGTCGGACAGCGTCTCCGGCGCCTCCTCGGCCCGCTCCATGCTGTCGAGCTGCAGGAGCTGGCGGTGCAGCAGCGACTGGTTGCGGCGGGCCAGGTTCACGAAGACCTGGCTGACGCCGTGGCGCAGCCTGGCCTGGTCCACGGCGGCCTCCACGGCGGTGGCCTGCACGTCGTTGAACGCCTGCACGATGTCGCGGACCTCCGTGGTGTCCGCCTCCACCTGGAGGGGCGCGACCTCCTCGGCAGTGGGCGGCTCGGTGTTCGTCCGCAGCCGCTTGACCAGCCCGGCCAGGCGCACCTCGGCCAGCTCGGTGGCGGCGTCGCGCAGCGCGGCCAGCTCGCGGACCAGCCGCCTGCGGAAGCGCAGCGAGATCAGGATCGAGGCGACGACCGCGAGGAGGCCGGCGCCGGCCGCCACGCCGATCTTGATGAGCATGCCGACCGCGTCCGGCGTCACCCGATCGGCCAGCGTCTTGGTGGACGCGGTCTGGTTGCGCTGGACCGCGGCCCACAGGTTCTCGCCGTCGATGGGCCAGGTGGCCGCCGCCGCGGGCAGGCCGTCCTTCGGCGACTGGTCCTTGACGGCGTCCTCGACCTCCAGCCACTCCTTGTAGACCGGCGAGGCCGCCAGCCGCTCGTACGACGCCCGCAACCCCCCGTCCAGGTACGACATCGCCTGCGTGTGGAGCAGCCGCCTGGTCGCCACCATGCCGGTGAACGCCTCCCGCTCGCGCCCGTCCACCCGGCCCCTGGCCAGCACGGCCGCGATCACCGCCCGCTCGCGGGAGAGCACCTCGGTGGCCTCGCCCATCGTGATCAGCGCCTTGGCCTGCTGGTACAGCGTCATGTCGGGGACCAGGATCATGCTGTCGTACAGGCGGAAGGAGGCGTCGGCGATCTCGCTGTAGCCGTCGATGACGTCGATGGGCTCGACGACGGAGGCGTCCACCTGGCGGCGGATGTCGATGATCTGGGCAAGCCTGACGTTGAGCGCGCTGAGCTGGTCGAGCATCTCGGGCGGCAGGTCGCGGACGCGCGCGGCCGACGTCTGGAACCGCGTGATCGCCTGGTCGGTGGCGCGGCGCTGCTCGACCAGCGCGTCGGAGCCGCGCCCGTTCATCATGAGCCCGACGGACAGCAGCCGCTCGTTCTGCAGCGCGACGTTGACCTGCACGGACGGGCCGGTGAGGTTGTCCGACATGTCCTTGGCGGCCAGCAGGCGCAGGCCGTCGCCGCCGGTCAGGCCGGCCGCGAACGCCCACAGCCCCACCAGGGACAGCAGGGGGACGAGCAGGAGGACGAGCAGCTTGACGGTGATGGGGCGGCCACGCGTGGGGGGCATGCGACCTCCGGGTGCATGATGAGACCGCCTCGCAGATTACACCCCCCTTTGAGAGGATTTCCGGGCGTCTTCCGCGATCTTTCTCCGGCTGGACCATCGGCGTCTTCGGCGTTCCGGCCTTCACGCTGGGTCTGCTCGGGCCGCTCTCGCCCGGCACGATGCTCACGATGCTCGGTTTCGAGGTGCCGGAGGCGCGGGCCGGCGCGAGGGCAGGCTGCTGCCCTCGCGCCCGCACGCCGACGCCTGACCAGGCGCCTGACCAGACGCCTGACTAGCGGCGTTCCTCGGCACGACCGGCGACCAGGTGGTCGCCCTTGGTCGTCGTGTGCTCGCGCTCGAGCCGCCGTTCCAGGTCGCGCTTCTCGTCCTCCAGCCGGGCCACCCGGTCGGAGGCCTCGGCCCTGGCGCTGCGCAGCCGGCGCCGCTGCCGGGCCGTCCTGCGCGAACCCGAGCCCATCAGCCACAGACCCACCAGCAGGAGCGCCGTGGCGGCGGCCCCCGCGAGGAACATCTCGACGTGGCCGAACTCGAAGGTGTAGCCGAACAGGATGTACCTGGAGCTCTGCTCGAAGAGCACCAGGGCGAAGGCGGCACCGGCGAGCAGGATCAGGAGCAGTCCCAACACGATCATCCAACTCACCCCTTGTCGGAAAGAGAGGCTCTCCACTGCCCGGAGATCGGCGGGGTATGCGCGAAGATGACGTTCATGAGACCAGCGCCAGGGGAGGTCCTGCACTTCTCGGAGGACCCGGCGATCGACAGGTTCGAGCCGCATGTCGCGCCGACGAGCCGGCAGAGCGAGCCCTACGTGTGGGCGGTCGGCCACGACCGCTGCCCCGACTACTGGTTCCCGCGCGCCTGCCCGCGGGCGATGGCCTGGACGGGACCGCGCACCACCGAGCACGACGCGCTGCGCATCCTCGGCGCGGGCTGCGGGCCGCGCGTGCACGCCGTCGAGTACGCCTGGCTCAAGGCGATCATGGACGTCCGCCTCTACGCCTACCGGCTGCCCGCCGGCACCTTCGAGCCCATCGGCGACCCGCCGCACGCCATGGTCTCGACGGTCCCCGTGACGCCGCTCGGCCCGCCCGAGCAGGTGGGTGACCTGTTCGAGCTGCATGAGGAGGCGGGCATCCAGCTCAGGGTGCTGGACAACCTCTGGCCGTTCTGGAACGAGGTGACGGCCAGCACCCTGGAGTTCAGCGGAATCAGGATGCGGAACGCGCGTCGATGAGCGTGCGCACCTGCTCCGGCGTCATCGAGCCTGGAGCGAGCCGCTCGCGCGCGACCCGGTTGGCCTCCCGCCGCAGCGTCTCGTTGACCGGCGCGGGCACGCCGTGTTCGCGGCCGATCAGCACGATCTCGCCGTTGAGGTAGTCGGCCTCGATCGAGCCGCTGCCCCTGGCCAGGCTCTGCCAGGACGACCCGCCGCCGCGCTCGACGCCCTCGATGGGCCTGGCGTCCACCTTGTGGCCGCGGACCGCGGCCTCGTCCTCGGGCGTGCGGTAGGCGATGCCGGCCCGGTCGAGCACCGTACGCGCCTCGGCCCGCGCCAGCTCGACCAGTTCGGCCATGCCGGGCGCGTGGCCGACCAGCGCCTCGACGGCGTTGCCCAGGTTGCCGAGGAGCTTGAGGTATTTCCAGCGCATGACGTCGTCGGACGCGTGCGCCACCAGGCCGTGCTTGCCGAGGTCGGTGACGATCTGCTCGCCGAGCTCGTCCACACCCTGGGGATAGCGCCCGACGTGCAGCATCCCCGAGTAGGGGTACGCGTGCGCCGCGATGGTCCCCGGCGCGGGGATCTGGGCCGGCAGCCACACGCACATGCCGTAGACCCGCTCGAAGCGCCGCAGCGCCATGCGTTCGTTGGCGACGCCGTTCTGGGCGCAGACCACGGGCAGGTCGGACGGCCACGGGGCCAGCGCCGCGACGGTGTCCTGCGACTTGGTGGCCACGATGAGCACGTCGCCGCCGCGGGTCGGCACGGGACCGTCGGCGGCGGGCACGGGCAGGGTCTCGGTGCTGTCGGGGGTGAGCAGGCGCAGGCCGTCACGCTTGAGAGCCTCGTAGTGGGCTCCGCGCGCGATGAGGACGACCTCGTGCCCGCCTTGGAACAGGCGGGCGCCGATGGTGCCACCGACCGCTCCTGCTCCGATGACTATGTAGCGCATCGTCCGAGGATGTCACTCCTCATTTGGCCAGCGCCACCTGGGTGTGCGCGGTGACGGCGGAGCCGCGCGAACGCTCGCGCCAGATGGTCCGCAGCACCCGCCAGCCGTCGCGGACGGCGTGCAGGTTGCTGGTGCCGTGGATGCGGGAGCGCTCGCGGCTCGGGACCTCGCGGATGACCAGGCCGGCCTGGGCGGCGCGGACGTTCATCAGGGTCTCGATCTCGAAGCCGTCGCAGTCGAGGTCGAGCACCTCCAGGTGGCGCCGCCAGAAGGCGTTGTAGCCGTAGCAGAGGTCGGTGTAGCGGGTGCCGTAGAGCACGTTGGTGATGCCGGTGAGGAACCTGTTGCCGAGGGAGCGAATCGGGCTGAGGTCGTCCGAGCCGCCACCAGGGGCGTACCTGGAGCCCTTGGCGAAGTCGGCGCCGTTGATGAGGGTGGCGACGAAGGAGCGGATCTCCCTGCCGTCGGTGGAGCCGTCGGCGTCGATCATGACGATGATGTCGCCGCGGGCGGCCTGGAAGCCCTCGATGAGTGCGTTGCCCTTGCCGCGCCGGGTCTGGACGACGACCCGGAGACCGGGGCGCAGCCTGCGCGCGACGGCGACGGTGTCGTCGGTCGAGTTGCCGTCGACCAGGATCACCTCGTCGATCCAGTCGGGCAGCGTGGCGAAGACGTGAGGAAGGTTCTCGGCCTCGTTCATCGCGGGGACGATGACACTGACGCTCGCGGCGAAAGGCTGCTTGTTCATGGACCCAAGATTGCCCCGGACACATGCAAGTCACTTGCCAATGCCTTGCATAGATCGCGGTTATTCCTGCGGGTCGGCAATTCGTCCTTCTTTGGCCCGAAAAATGATTTCATCGACGGTCTCCTCGACCGTTTGACAGGAGGTGTCCAGCCATAGGCCGATGCGCGGGGTCTCCTCCCGGAGAGCGGCGTCCAGCTGGGTTATCGTCCAGCCGCCGCCGTATCCGGACTTGGCGCGGGCGGCCTCGCGGCGCGCGACGGCGGCCGGATCGGGCGCTAGTACGATCACATACAGCGGCCGCGAACGGATCATTTCCGTGAATCGCTGCAAATCGCCGCCGATAATCACATCTTGAACAATTGCCGTAAATCCGGCGTCGAAATACATGTCGGCTGTGGTAGCCGCCAGACGATAACGCAGCCGGAGCTGGCGCACCGCTTCGTCGCCGGCCTCCGGCGTCATCTCGGCGCGCCCGCCGACCACCATCCGGCGGAACACGTCACCGCGTACGTGCGCGGCGCGCGGCAGCCGCTCGGCCAGGGCCTGGGCCACGGTGGACTTGCCCGCGGCCGAGACCCCGGTGATCACGACGACGCCCTTCAAGCGCCCACCAGCTTGCGCACCCGGTCGGCGCCCACCGCCATCAGCAGCGTCGGCAGCCTGGGACCGGTGTCGCGGCCGACCAGCAGCTTGTAGAGCAGCGCGAAGAAGGCCCGCTGGGCCGCCTTGAGCTCGGGCGTCGCCTTCGCGTCGGCCGGCAGGCCCGCCTGGAGCTTCGGCACGCCGTAAACCAGGTCGGTCAGGCCGTCGAGCGTCCAGTCGTCGAGGCCGTCGGCCAGCAGCCGCAGCGCCTCGCGGTCGTCGGCGCCGAGCGAGTCGAGCAGCTCCTGGTCGGGCGACTCGCGCACGCGCGTGCGCGAGTCGGCGGGCAGGTGCTCGTCCACCCAGCGCTGCGCCCGGTCGAGCCTGGGCCGCGCCGCGTCCAGCGTCTCGACGCCGTCGAGGTCGCGCAGGATGCGCAGGGTCTGCTCGGCGTGGCCGGTGGTGATGTCGAGCACCGAGGCAAGCGTGCGGTAGGCGACCGGGTGGGGCGTGGGGGACAGCGAGCCCGCCGCGGTGGACACGGCCCTGTTGTACGCCGCCAGCTCAGCCGGCTGCGCCTGCCCGCCCGCGACCTTGCGGCCCAGCGCGTCCCACTCGTCATAGAGCCGCTGGATCTCGTGGTCGAAGGCGATCTTGAAGGACTGGGCGGGCTTGCGGCGGGCGTACAGCCAGCGCAGCACCGGCGCCTCCATGATGCGCAGCGCGTCGGACGGCGTCGGCACGTCGCCCTTCGAGCTGCTCATCTTGGCCATGCCGGAGATGCCGACGAAGGCGTACATGGGGCCGATGGGCTGCTGCCCGCCGAACACCTCGCGCACGAGTTGCCCGCCCACGACCCACGCCGACCCCGGCGAGTGGTGGTCGACTCCCGACGGCTCGAAGACGACCCCCTCGTACGCCCACCGCATCGGCCAGTCGACCTTCCACACCAGCTTGCCCCGGTCGTGCTCGGCCAGCCGCACGGTCTCGCCGAAGCCGCACTCGCAGGTGTAGGCCAGCTCGGTGGTCTCGTCGTCGTAGTTGGTGACCGTGGTGAGGTCGCGCCCGCACAGGTCGCAGTAGGGCTTGTACGGGAAGTAGTCGCCGCCGCGCGGCGGCTCGCCCTCTTTGGTGCGGTAGCGGGAGAGCACGGCGTCGATCCTGGCCCGCTCGCGTACGGCCAGCAGGATCTGCTCGCGGTAGGCCCCCGACGTGTACTGCTCGGTCTGGCTGATGGCGTGCACCTCGACGCCGAGTTCGGCCAGCGCCTCGCTCAGCGGAGCCTTGAAGTGCTCGGCCCAGGAGGCGTGGGGGCTGCCGGGCGGTGCGGGCACCGAGGTCAGCGGTTTGCCGATGTGCTCGGCCCACGACGGGTCGATGCCCGCGGGCACCCTGCGGAAGCGGTCGTAGTCGTCCCACGACAGCAGGTGGACGCACGCGTGGCCGCGCCGCCTGATCTCGTCGGCGACCAGGTGGGGCGTCATGATCTCGCGCAGGTTGCCCAGGTGGATCGGGCCGGACGGGCTCAGCCCCGAGGCGCAGACGATGGGCCGGCCCGGGGCGCGCCGCTCCGCCTCGGAGATCACCTCGTCCGCGAACCTGGAGACCCAGTCGGTCTCCTTACTGTCAGCCATCGCAGCATTGTCGCGGGTCGGCGCGGGTGAAGCCAACGCGTTACGAGATCAGCCGGGGTCGTGCGGCTCGATGCGGGGGTCGGCGAAGACCTCGGCCAGCTCGTGACTGACCCGCCTGGCCGCCTCCTCGGTGACCCGCAGCACGTGGCGGCCGGGAGCGACCGCCACGAGCCCGAAGTCGGCGTCGGCGTCGTCGTCGGACAGGCCGAGCAGGCGCAGCGCGTCGTCGAGGGTGGACTCGGGCGGCAGGCGGATCTGGATGATGGCCATGTCAGGCCGCGCGCGTGCGGTTGTGGCGGGCGAGCGCGGCGAGCACGGCGGGCGGGTCGATGACGCCGAAGCCGTAGTCGTGGTCGAAGCCGACCGTGCTGCGGTCGTCGGCGGTGCGGTGGAGCAGCGTACGGAGCTGGGCGGGCGTCAGCTCGGCCGACGGACGCCCGGTCCTGACGGCGGCCACCACGCCGGCCGCGACAGGGCAGGCCGCCGAGGTGCCGGTGTCGGCCGGGCCGACCGCCTCCGACCCGGCGAAGTGCGTGTAGGCGCACAGGTCGGGCTTGCGCTCCGACAGCCGGCCAGGACCCTGGGAGGAGTAGCCGACCCGCTCGCCCCGCGTGTCCACGCCGCCGACCGACAGCACCGACGGATGCGAGTTGGCGCCGGTGATGGGCCGGTCGGGGTAGCCGCAGCGCCCGTCGGGGCACTCGCGCCCGCAGTTGCCCGCCGAGAACAGGATGTCGGCGCCCGCCGCCTCCAGGCTGCCCACGATCAGGTTGAACGGGTGGGCCGGGTTGTCGGAGTAGTTGCCCGGGTGTCCCGGCGGGAAGTCCATGTCGGGCGAGAACAGCCCCCAGCTGTTGCTGACCACCAGCGACCTGGACTCGGCCGGCATGGCCCGCAGCATACGGTCGAGGTGGGCGTAGGCGGCCACGGCGTCCGACAGCAGCCCGTCGGCGAGCGTGCCGCCCTCGCGCCGGCTGAGCAGGACGGGGATGTCGATCAGGGTCGCCTTGGGCGCGGCGAGCAGCACGTCGAACGCGCACATCGAGCCGTGGCCCACCGGGTGGCGGCCCGGCCGCGCGGGCACGCCGGGCGGGCTCCAGCTCCGGTGCGCGTCGAGCGTCACGTCGTGGCCGATGCGGGCGGCGACGTGGTCGGTGTTGACGCCGCCGTCCACGACCGCGACCGTCACGCCCGCGCCGTCGTGGCCGGCCGACCACAGGTCCTGGACGTGCAGCAGCCGCCTGACCTCCGCCCAGTCGCCGACCGGGCCGTCGCCGCCGCAGGTGGGGTTGGGCTGGATGTAGGGGTCGGCGAAGATGCCGGCGACCTCGCGTACGGAGGAGGACAGCAGCGCCGAGCGGGTGGCCAGCTCGCCGTCGGAGATCTCGCCCCTGACCAGCACCGAGGCGTCCTCGGGTGCGAGCGAGAACTGCATGCGCTGGTGGGGCGAGAGCGAGAGCGGGCGGGGGACGGCGACCGGCTCGTACGCCGGGTCGATGAGGACTCCTGGCAGGTCACCGGCGACGTCGGCCGCCGCGCTGCGGACACCGGAGTCCATCACCGACGCGACGACGTCGGGGGCGGGCCGAAGCTGGATCAGGACACGCATGGGGATCCCCTTGAGGTTATTGTGACCGGACGATTACTCATGGTAATCGTGCCCGGTCTCCTCAAGGGGATTCCTCTCACAACGTCGCGGCGTGCGGGTCCCAGCCGTCAGGCAGCGGCTCGGGGGCGTCCGGGGCGGAGCCGATGTCGCGGAACTCCGCCCGCTCGCCCGACTCCGTGATGGCCGCCATGAGTTCGAGCACGTGGTAGGTCAGCTCGCCCGACGCGCGGTGCGGCGTGCCGGCGCGCAGCGACCTCGCCATGTCGAGCACGCCGATGCCGCGCCCGGCGGTCGTGCCGGTGATCGGCAGCTCCCGCCAGTCGGCGTCGCGCAGCCCGCGGACCAGCAGCGGGCCCTCGAACGTGTTGGGATCGGGCAGCGAGAGCGCGCCCTCGGAGCCGATCACCTCGATCATCCGCCGGTTGATCGCCGAGTCGAAGCTGAACGTGGCCGACGCCGTCGCCGTGCCGGGGAAGTCCAGCAGGGCGTTGACGTGGGTGGGCACGTCCACCGGGAACAGCTTGCCCGCCTTGGGCCCCGAGCCCACCTCGCGCTGGTCGCGGGCCCTGCGCGTGCCCGCCGCCACCCGGACGACGGGACCGAGCAGCGAGACCAGCGCGGTCAGGTAGTAGGGCCCGAGGTCGAACAGCGGTCCGCCGCCCGGCTGGTAGAAGAACTCAGGGCTGGGGTGCCAGGACTCCGGCCCGAGGCTCTGCGTGGCCGCGGTGACCGCGACGGGCTTGCCGATCAGTCCCGAGGCGATCGCGTGCAGGGCCGACTGCAGGCCCGCGCCCAGGAACGTGTCGGGGGCGCCGCCCACCCGCAGCCCCTGGTCGGCCGCCTCGGCCATGACCTTGGCGGCCTCGTCGGTGGTCATCGCCATCGGCTTCTCGCCGTACACGTGCTTGCCGGCGCGCAGGCTCTCCAGCGCGACGGCCGCGTGCGCGGACGGGACGGTGAGGTTGACGACGATCTCCACCTCGGGGATCGCCAGGGCGTCGGCGAGGGTGCCGGACACCTCGACGCCGTGCTCGCGGGCCACCTCGGCGGCCCTGCCGGTGTCGATGTCCGCGACGGCGAGCACGCGCACGTCGGGGAAGGAGGTGAGGTTGCGTAGGTACTGGCCGCTGATCACACCGGCGCCGACGAGCGCGACGCCGACCGGGCCGTTGCTCAATGCCCCTCCAGGGAGGTGAGGTACGTGTGGCTCTCCGCCAGGGCGGCGAAGACGTCGGTCGCGCACTCGTCGAGCTCGACCACGCGCCGGGCGTCGGGGGCGGCGGCGAGGATCTCGGGCACCGGCATGGCGCCCGCGCCCACCGCGGTGTGCGGCTCGCCCTTGACCACCGGGCCGTCCTTGACGTGCAGCGCGATCACGCGGTCCGCCAGGCGGCCGAGCAGCGCGGGCACGTCGGCGCCGCCCACGGCCGCCCAGTAGGTGTCGATCTCCAGGAACACCTCGGGCGCCAGCAGGTCGGCCAGCACCTCGATGGCGTGCCGGCCGTCCACCTTCGGCTCCAGCTCCCACCAGTGGTTGTGGTAGCCGATCCGCATGCCGTGCCGCGCGGCCTGCACGGCCAGATCGTTGAGCAGGTCGGCGGCCCTGGCGATGCCGTCGCGGGTGGTGAACTCCTCGGGCGCGATGCCGGCCGGCACGATCACCTTGTCCGTGCCGATGGTGGCGACCGCTTCGAACACCTCGGCGGGCTCACGCTGGAGCACCGCGCCCGCGTGCGTGCCCGACACGCTCAGCCCCAGGTCGTCGGCGACGGCGCGGAAGCCCTTCGGGTCGTTCAGCGGGTCGTACGGCTCGACGGCCCGGTAGCCGGCCTCGGCGACCCGGCGCAGCGTGCCGTCGCGGTCGGCGGCCAGCGCCTCCCTGACCGTGTAGAGCTGGACGCTGATCGGTCCGCTCATCCGCGTACCCCCAGGAGGTGCTCGAGCGCGAGCTGGTTGAGCCGGGTGAAGTGGAAGCCGCGGGCGGCCGCCTCCTCCACGTCGAAGTCGTCCTTGGCGAGGTCCTGCCAGGTCTCGCCCTCGGCGAGCGTGGGCTTGGCCAGCTCGTCGACGCGCGATGCCCTGATCGCCTCCTGGACCTCGGGGTCGGCGCGGAAGGCGCGCGACTTCTCCTTGAGGATCAGGTACGTGCGCATGTTCGCCGCCGCCGAGTCCCACACGTCCTGCGGGTCCTCGGTGCGCAGCGGCTTGTAGTCGAAGTGGCGGGGGCCGTCGTAGCCGCCGTTCTCCAGCAGGTCGACCAGGAAGAACGCGCTCTTCAGGTCACCGTGGCCGAAGATCAGGTCCTGGTCGTACTTCGGGCCGTGCTGGCCGTTGAGGTCGATGTGGAAGAGCTTGCCGTGCCACAGCGCCTGGCTGATGCCGTGCACGAAGTTGAGCCCGGCCATCTGCTCGTGGCCGACCTCCGGGTTGAGGCCCACCATCTCAGGGTGCTCCAGCTCGTTGATCAGCGCCAGGGCGTGGCCGATCGTGGGCAGGAGGATGTCACCGCGCGGCTCGTTCGGCTTCGGCTCCAGGGCGAAGCGGATGTCGTAGCCCTTGTCGATGACGTACTGGCAGAGGAGGTCCAGGCCCTCCTTGTAGCGGTCCATGGCGGCCTTGACGTCCTTGGCGGCGTCGGACTCGGCGCCCTCGCGCCCGCCCCAGCACACGTACGTCTTCGCGCCCAGCGAGGCGGCGAGGTCGAGGTTGCGCATGACCTTGCGCAGCGCGTAGCGGCGGACGTCGCGGTCGTTGCTGGTGAAGGCGCCGTCCTTGAAGACCGGGTGGGTGAAGAGGTTCGTGGTGGCCATCGGGACCTTCATGCCGGTCTCGTCGATGGCCTTCCTGAACGCGGCGACGGCCTTGTCGCGGTCGGACTCGACGGCGAGCAGGTCGTCGTCGTGGAACGTGACGCCGTACGCGCCGAGCTCATGGAGGCGGTGGACGCTCTCCACCGGGTCGAGCGCCGGCCGGGAGGCGTCGCCGAACGGGTCGCGGGCCTGCCAGCCCACGGTCCACAGGCCGAAGGTGAAGCGGTCGTCGGGAGTCGGCGTGAAGGATGCGGTCATTTTCGGGCCCCTGTAACTTTTAGTCCATAATCTGTACTTATCCTGAGGAGGTGGATGCCGTGTCGTCAAGAGGGGTCAGGCATGATTCCATGCGCGCCCGTAACCTGGCCGTAGTGCTGGCGACCATTCACCGATCAGGACCTCACACCCGGGCATCGCTCGCTGAGCGGACCGGGCTCACGAAGACCACCGTATCCAGCCTGGTCGCCGACCTCCTTGAGGCGGGCGCGGTGGCTGAGAGCGGCGCCGTGCGGGCCGGGGAGCGGGGGCGTCCCGGCGTGGCGGTCAGCCTCAGCGGGCACCGGGTGGCCGCGCTCGGGCTGGAGATCAACATCGACTACCTCGCCGCCTGCGTGGTCGACCTCACCCGTACGGTCCGGCTGCGGCGCATCATCCCCGCCGACAACCGCAACTCCGACCCCGCCGCCATCCTGGAGAGCCTGCGCGCCCTGGCCAAGGAGACCACCGCCGAGGCGGCCGCCGCAGGACTGCGCGTCATCGGCGCCGCGCTCGCCGTCCCCGGCCTGGTCGAGGGCGGCATGCTGCGCAGCGCGCCGCACCTCGGCTGGCGTGACGTCCGCGTGTCGGACCTCGTGGACGTGCCGTTCGAGATCGACAACGAGGCCAACCTGGCGGCGCTCGGCGAGCTGTGGTTCGGGCCCCGGGAGAGCGACTTCCTCTACGTCTCCGGCGAGATCGGCATCGGCGCCGGCCTCGTGGTGCAGGGCGGCGTGTTCAAAGGCACGTACGGGCTGGCCGGCGAGCTGGGCCACGTCGTGGTCGTGCCCGACGGGCCCGGCTGCCGCTGCGGCGGGCGGGGCTGCCTGGAGGTGTACGCGGGCCAGGACGCCCTCCTCGGCGACCTCGGCTCGGTGCGCGAGCTGGTGGGCCGCCTGGAGTCCGGCGACCAGGCGGCCCTGGAGGCGTGCCGGCGGGCCGGGCACGCGCTCGGCGTCGCGCTCACCTCGGCCGTGCACCTGCTCGACCCCGGCACGATCGTGCTCGGCGGCATCTTCGCGCCGCTGTTCCCCTGGCTGGCGGCGCCGGTCTCCGACGGCCTGGGCACGCGGCTCGCGCAGATGCGCGGGGCACCGCCCGACGTCGTCGTCTCGGCCACCGGCTCCGACGCCGCCGTGCTCGGGGCGGCCGGGCTGGTCATCCAGCAGATCATCGCCGAGCCCGCCAAGCTGCTCGGGCTCTAGCGCCTGGCCGTCAGCGCGGGCTGCGCGCCGAAGTGCGGCGCGCTTCACCCTGGACGCTTAGATCCGCATTACGCGCTGCCGGCACCGCACCCCCTTCGGCAACCGCGACCCCCTCCCCGACGCCGTCCCCCAGCAAGTCGTCCGATGCGAAGTAGCGCTCGGGCGGGGTGTGACCTGCTGCTGTACGGGACGACGGTGCTCGCGCCCGTGGTCGGCGCCACGTGGGGGGCGCTCGACCTGACCGAGGCCGTGTTCGCCTCCGACCGCAAGCCGTTCATGACCGCGCACGCCCGGATGGGCGACTCGCCCGGGGCCCGGCGCTGGCTGGCGGAGGCGGCCCACCTCGCCCAGCGCGCGCGGCGCGTCCCACAGGCGTCGAGGGCGCCGGCGATGCCGAAGGCGATCAGGCGCGGCCTGTCGGCGGCCAGGATGACGTTGCCCGGCTGGAGGTCGCGGTGCACGATCCGGCAGGCGTGCCACGTCTGCCTTGGAGACCGGCCTTACTAGGACTTCGACGGTGACGCCGCGTAGATGCGCGACGGTGAGGCCGCGTAGACGGCCGCCGAGGGCGACGCCGCGAAGACGGAGGACAGCTGGCCCTCCTCGATCGGCTGCCGGCTCAGGAGCGACAGGGCCAGCCCGAGCGCCTCCTCCATCACGGTCAGGTTGAGCCGGTACCAGATGGTGGTGCCCTCCCTTTCCCCGATGATGAGGTCGGCGCCTTTCAAGATGTTGAGATGGCCGGACAATGTCGGCCTGGGTATCGCCAGGCGTTCGGCGATCTGGCCGGCCGAAAGGCGATCATGTTTCCGAAGAATGCGTAACACTTCGCGTCGTCGTACGTGGGCCAATGCTTCGAATGTGTGATTTACCGGCACCCTCGACCACCTGTTTCAACGCTGGTCTTCGGCGAGCTCCCCGCTGCCCAAGACGTACATCGTAGATCTGGGCGGTCAGGGCTCAATATCCTGCCCGGGGCACATACGGGTCATGGCCGGGAGTCAGATGACCATGACTCGAGTCATGGCCGGGCAGTGGCGAAGCATGACCATCACCACGCTGTGCCGCGGCAAGTGGACGGTTATGCTCGCGGTGTGCCGGGCGCGGGGTCCATTCGAGACATGAGTCGTTGGGTGGGGTTCACCGACGACCGTCCTCCTCTCGTGTTCGGTGTCTTCTTCTGGGGATCCGCGCTCATCAGCGCTCTGGTGTTCCTGGCCGGATTGGCGGAGTTAGGCCGGCTCGGCCCGGCCGACTGGCCGCTGACGCAGGTATTCGTGCTGATCAGTGCCGGTGCGCTGGCGCCGAGCTGCGTGCTCTGGCCGTTCCTGCCTTGGCGGACGCAGCCGCCGCCGCTGCGCAAGGCGGTGACCGTGGCGTTCCTCGCCACGAGCCTGCTGCTCATGCTGGCCGGCGGCATCGCGGCGCTGCTGATCGTCAGCGTGGCGGTGGGCAACGCGCTGGTCGTGTTCGGGCTGCGGGGCAGCATCGCGTACGCGACGACGGCGGGCCTGTTTCACTTCGGGGTCGGCGCCGTCAATCCCGGGCAGGCGACGCTGGCGGCTGTGCTCAACGGGGCGAGCGTGCTGCTCCTGTGCCTGGTCATCATGGTCGTGGTGATCGCCATGATCGAGTCGCAGCGCCGCGCCGAGGTCACCAGGCAGCTCCTGTCCGACCTCGAAGAGGCCCACTCCGAGCTGCGCCGCTACGCCGCCCAGACCCGCGACCTGGCCATCGCCCAGGAGCGCGCCAGGATGGCCAGGGACATGCACGACTCCGTCGGCCACTACCTCACGGTCATCAACGTGGGCCTGGCCAACGCCCAGCGCTACCGCACCGCGCGCCCCGAGGCCGCCTGGGAGGAGGTGCGGCAGGCCAAGGAGCTGACCCTGGAGGCCCTGACCGACACCCGCCGCTGGGTGCGCGCGCTCAGACCACTGCGCATGGAGGGCCGTACGGGCATCGCCGCCCTGCGCGCGCTCGCGCAGTCGTACGGCTCCGCCGACACCGACGTGACCTTCACCGCCACGGGCGCCTGGCCGGACGTGGACGAGAACGGCGAGCTCGTCTGCTACCGGATCGTCCAGGAAGGTCTGACCAACGCCCTGCGCCACTCCAAGGCCCGCCACATCACGGTCACGGTCGACGCCACCCCCGAGCGGGTGCGGGTGACGGTCTCCGACGACGGCGCGGGCACCGGGGGAGAGGCGATCGCGAACGGGTTCGGGCTGCGCGGCCTGCGCGAACGCCTGGAGTCGATCGACGGGTCCTTGGACGTGCACAGCGATCCGGGGGAGGGCTTCACGCTTGAGGCCACGGTGCCGGCGCGAGCCACGGATATGGGGGGAACGACGACGTGATCCGGGTCATGCTGGTCGACGACCAGATCTTGATGCGTGAGGGCCTGCGCAAACTGCTGGAGATCGAGCCTGGCATCGAGATCGCCGGCTCCACCGGCAACGGCGCCGACACCCTCGCCCTGCTGGCGGACACCCCGCCGGCCGAGCATCCCCATGTGGCGCTCGTGGACGCCCGCATGCCCGTCATGGACGGCGTCGAGCTGGTCGAGCGGTTGCGTACGGACTTTCCGCGGATCGCCTCGGTGATCCTGACGACGTTCGACGACGACGACTACATCTTCGGCGGGCTGCGCGCGGGCGCCAAGGGCTACCTGCTGAAGGACATCCCGCCCGACGAGCTGGTGACGGCGATCAGGCGGGTGGCGCGCGGCGAGACCGTGCTCGGCGGCACCGCGACGGAGCGCCTGGTGGCGGCCTTCCGCGACGGCGCGCACCAGCCGGACCCCCAGCCCGATCCCGAGCCGGAGCCGCCGGCCGAGCCGCCCTGCGGCCTGTCCGACCGCGAGTACGAGATCGCCATGCTGGTCGGCTCGGGCGCCTCCAACAGGGAGATCGCGCGAAGCCTGTACATCACCGAGGGCACCACCAAGAACCACATCTCCAACTGCCTGCGCAAGCTGGGGCTGCGCGACCGCACCCAGCTCGCGGTCTGGGTGTCGCAGAACCCGCCCCACCAGAACCCGCCCCAGCAGGCCGGTCAGCCGCCGACCAGCTCGGCGTAGAGGTGTGAGGAGCCCAGCAGCCCCCGGTGGTCGCCGAAGCAGGCGCGGGTGCCGTCGAGCAGCAGGATCCGGTCCGCGCGCAGCGCCGACGACGCCCGGTGCGCGATCACGATGAGCGTGCCTGGCCGGGCGCGGAAGGCCAGCTCGGCGCGGGCCTCGGCGACCGGGTCGAGGTGGCAGCTCGCCTCGTCGAGTATGACCACGCGGGCGCGGCTCACGTAGGCCCTGGCCAGGGCGATCAGCTGCTTCCCCCCTGCCGACAGGCGGGCCGGGTCCACCGGCGCCGCCCGCCCGCCGAGCCCCGTCACCAGGACGTGCGCGCCGACCTCGCGTACGGCGTGATCGAGCTCCTCCTCGCTCGCATCAGGAGCGAGGTAGCGCAGGTTCTCCTCGACCGTCCCGGAGAAGACGTACGACTCCTGCGGCACCAGCACGATGTGCTCCCTGCGCCGGTCGGACGGCAGCCGGTCGGGCGCCGTCCCGCCGACCCTGATCCGGCCGCCGTCCGGCACGGCGAGGCCGGCCAGCAGCATGGCCAGCGTCGACTTGCCGATCCCGCTGGGGCCGACGATGGCCAGGTGGCCGTCCGCTTCGACGGTGAAGGACAGGTCGCGCAGGACCGGCTCCACCTGCGTGCCGTAGGAGAAGGTGAGGTTCTCGACCGTGATGTCCGTGCCGTGCAGCACCGTCGCCGGGTCGCCGGAGAGCTCCCTGCGGGCCGCGCCGGCCTCGGCGAGCCTGCGGACCGTGACCGCCAGCTGCAGGCCCGCGCCGCCGATGACCTCGGTGAGCATCCGCATGGCGGGCTCCAGGTGCGTGCTCAGGTAGGTCGCCGCGCCGACCAGCACGCCCACGGTCGTCCCGTTGCTCACCAGCCACGGCGCGGCGAACAGCAGGCACAGCAGCGGCAGCTGCCCGCCGAGCGTGGTGATCACGCTGCGCGTCGCGGTGGCGTGGGCCAGGCGCTGCTGCGCGCTGCGCTCGCCGGCCATCGCGGTGGTGACGGCGCCGACGACGGCGTCCTGGCGGCCGAACGCCGCGATGTCGCGGTGCCCGGCCAGCGCGCCGCCCACCTCACCTGCGACGCGCTCGTTCGCGGCGATCGCCGCGCGCTGGCGGTTGACGAGCTGCCGCAGCAGCCCGGCGAACAGCAGCGCCGCCACGAGCACTGGCGGCAGGGTCAGCCAGACGATCTCGGGGGCGAGCGCGCTCAGCCCCGCGACGGCCGCGACGACGGTGAGCACGAACCGCCGCAACCCGTTGAGCAGCGACGAGACGGCCTTGCGTACGGACTCGACCTGGCTCGTGGCCCGCGAGACCGCCGCGTCGTCCACGCCGTCCCCGCGCACGACGCCGGTGACCACGGCCCGCAGCAGGTCGTCGCGGAGCGGCTCGACGATCGCACCGACGACGGGGGAGGTGAAGCGCGAGGCCACGGCGCCGATCGCGTACGCGAGGAGCATGCCGCTCAGCCACCACAGCCCCGCGGACACCGAGCCCCGCAGGAACCCCTCGTCGATGGCCCTGGCCATCAGCACGCCGGTGGTCATGGCCGGCACGGCCTCCAGCACCGACCAGCCGGCCAGGACGATCAGCGACCGGCGGCGGCGCAGCAGCGAGCGGCGGATCAGCCGCCAGCTCACGACGTTCTCGTCAGGCACGGCTCAGCTCCCGTTCCTCGCGATGGTGGTCTTCAGGGCCGGGCTGGAACAGCCGGCGGTAGTCGGCGACGCGCCACAACTCCTCGTGGGGCGCGAGCGCGCGGATCCTCCCCTGGTCGAGCCAGGCCACCAGGTCGGCACGCGCGGCCACCGAGAGCTTGTGGGTGACGAGGAGCCTGGTGAGGTCCGTACGCGCGGCGACGGCCTGGCAGATGCGCAGCTCGGTGACGCTGTCCACGCTGGACAGGGCGTCGTCCATGATGAGCAGCCGGCCCTGGTGCGCCAGGCCGCGGGCCAGGCCGAGCCGCTGCTGCTCGCCGCCCGACAGCGGGGTGCTCGCGCACGGGGTCAGGTAGCCGTCGGGCAGGCGGCTGATGAACAGCTCCGCCTGCGCGGCCAGGGCGGCCTCGCGGATCCTGTCGGGGGCGGCGCCGAAGCGGATGGCCTCGGCGAACGTACCGGCCAGGTAGGAAGGCCGTTCGAAGGCCCAGCCGACGGCGGAGGCGAGCGCGCCGGCGGACAGCTCGCGCAGCGGCACGCCGTCCAGGAGCACGCGGCCCTCGTCCGGGTCGATGAGCCGGCCCGCGACGGACGCCAGCGTGGACTTGCCCGAGCCGGACGCGCCCACCACCGCGATCGTGCCGCCGCCCGGCACCCGCAGGTCGACCCGGTCGAGCACCGGCCCGTCCGGGCCCACGACCGTGACCCGCTCGAAGACGAGCTCGCCTGGCCCGGCGGGCAGCGTACGGTCACCGTGCCCGGTCACCGGGACGGACAGCACCTCCTGCACCCGGCGGGCGCCCGCCCGCGCCTGGGCCAGCGCCATGAACATGTTGGCCTGGCTCAGCAGGCCGAGCGCCATCCCCGCGTAGCCGGCCGCGGCCGTGAGCCGGCCCGGCGTGATGTCGCCGCCCACCAGCGCGTACCCGGCGGTGGCGAGCACCGCGACCTGGATCAGCGGCATCAGCAGCGCGGCGCGCAGGTTGAGCCGGCCCTGGAGGTTCCATGAGTCGCGCCCGGCCTCGTGCAGGCCCGGCAGCTCGGACAGGACGCGATCGATCTCCTGGCGCTCGGTACCGGCCGCGCGTACGGTGCGGATGCCGGTCAGCACCTCGACCAGGCGTCCCGAGATCCGGCCCTGGATGGCCAGGTACGTGGTCAGCAGCGGCGAGATCCGGCCGACGAACGCGCGGATCATGAGCGTCGCCAGGGGAGCGCCGACGAGGAAGGCGACCGCCAGCCGCAGGTCGATCAGGCACAGCGCGACCAGCGCACCCCCCGACACCAGCAGCGAGGACGCCCACACGGTGAACAGCGGCACGACGGACGCCGCCTCCGTGATGTTCGTCAGCAGCCTGCTGGTCAGGTCACCGCCGGCGAACCTGCCGCGGTCCCTGACCCCGAGCCGCAGCACGTGCGTGAGGAAGCGGCGGCGAAGGTCGAGGACGAGCGAGTTCACGCACCAGGTGGCGATGACCTGGTTCGCCACCTCCGTCAGGAGCAGCAGGCCCACCAGGGCCGTCAGCAGCAGGAGCGCGGTGTCACCTGAGCCGGTGAGCCGTTCGTCGATGGCCGCGGCGACCAGGGCGGGCAGGGCGATGGCTGCGGCGGAGCGGCAGAGGTTCAGGGTGAGGAGCGCGGCGTTCCAGGCCCAGCCGGACCGCACCGTACGCGCGAGAAGGCGGTCCGCGTCTGTCCAGGTCATGCGTGGGGCCTCCGTGGTCGGGAAAGGGGACGGCCGGGGTGCGGTGCGGGCACCCCGGCCGGGTCATGCGGACGTCACATGCAGATGGCCGCGCTGAAGGTGCTCAGGGTGGCGCAGATCGAGTAGCTCAGCGTGCTGCCGGCGCAGGCGACGGTGGCGCTGGCGCTGCTGATGATGGAGTCCGGCCCTTCGCCCGCGGCGGCGGCTCCGCTGCGGCCCTGGAGGTTGAGGACGTAACCCATGGTCGTTTCCTTTCGATCGTTCTTCGGGGAGGGGGACTAGCAGAGGACGACGCTGGTGGTGCTGAAGCAGGTGACGGGGCTGAAGAAGCTGAGGCTCTGCGGCTCGGGGCCGTCCGCGGCCCTGCCCTCGCTGACGCTCTTCACCTGGAGGTCGAGAACGAAGCTCATGATGGTTTTCTCCGCTTCTGTGAGTGGTCTGCCGGGATCAGGTGGTGATGCAGAAGATCTGGCTGGCGCTGCTCAGGCAGGCGAACCAGCTGTTGGTGCTGATCGAGAGCGCGGCGTCGTCGGCGGGGGCGCCGTTCCGCGTCATCTCCTGGAGGTTGAGCACGTAACCCATGGCGATGTCTCCTTAGGTGGTCGGCACGGGCTCAGCAAAAGGCCCAGCTGGCGTTGCTGAAGCAGAGGGACAGGCTCGCCGAGCTCGGCTGGGCCATGCCGCGGTCGGTGCTCTGCTCGGCGCGGATGCCCTGGAGGTTCAGGATGTACGACATATCGGCTTTCTCCTTTCGGGGTGAGAGTCAGCAGCCGACGAGGGTCCAGCCGCTGACGCACAGCGACGGGCTGAGGGAGCTGGGACCCAGCGGCTCGTAGTCGCCGTTGGCCCGGTCGGCCGCGACGGTGCGGCTCTGCAGGTCGAGGAGGAACGACATGGTGGTGTTTCCTTTCTGGTGATATGCGGGGCGGATCAGAAGGCCGTACGGCCTTCCGCCGGTTGGGGCCGGTCTTCGTCTCTCAGCCGGTCTCGCGGCTGGAGAAGGGGTGGAGGAAGGGAAGCAGGGGCAGGCCCGGGTCACGCAGGGTGGCCAGGGCGTGCAGGACGCCGGCGCTTCCCGTGGCGAAGTCCATGGACAGCCGCATGAGCTGGTCGCCGGGGAAGGCGATCTCGCCCTTGAGCCCCACCATGTGCAGGCGCAGGCGGTCGCGCTTGGTCGCGATCAGCTCGTCGATGCGGTCGGTGTCCTGGTAGAGCCGGCGGATGTGGTGGAGGAAGCCCATCTGGCCGGCCGTGCCGTAGAACACCATCGGGCAGATGTGGAACTCCGCGTGCGCGGCGCGGCGCAGCCGGTCCATGGCCACCGACAGCTCGTCGGTACGCCGGTGCCGCAGCAGCTCGCTCAGCGCCAGCCCGATGCCGGTCGAGCCCACGCCGATGTACGGCATGGTCCGCCAGCCCTCGTTGACGTACAGGACGTCGTTGTCCTCGAAGAGCGTGCAGCAGTCCAGCTCGTAGCCGATGGCGCGCTCGGCGAGGTCGAGGAAGGCCGAGTCGCCGGTGTCCTCGAAGAGCCGAACGAACAGCAGGGCCTGGCCCGAGGCGCCGTGCATCAGTCCCGCCCTGCGGTGCCTGCCGTCCTCGCCCTGGGCCATAGGCGGCTGGTTCGTCAGCCGGTCCGCCAACTCCTGAGCGTTCTTCAGCGCCGCGTCCCGCAGGCCCTGATCGTCCAGCTTGGTGGCGAAGTAGAGCTGGTTGAGCGCAACCCCGCTGAGCCCGCTGAGCAGCTCATCGGCGAGCGTCACCCGGCCGGCCTCGTCGATCAGGTCGAGGACCTCCAGCGCGGCGTCCCTGCGGCCGATCTCCTCGAACGCGTACGCGATGCCGTGCAGGCCGTCGTAGAAGCCGATGCGGTGCAGGCCCTTGTGGTTGCGCACCCGGTCGAGCAGCCACTGCTCGTGCTCCTCGTTCCGGCCGTGGCCGGACTTCGCCATCGCGTACAGGACGCCTGCGGCGCCGTAGGCGAAGCCGTAGCCGTCGAGCTTGAACTGCTCGACGTCGCCGGGGAAGAGCCGGTCCTCGCGGTCGGGGGTGGCGCTGGCCCACAGGGCACGGGCGATCGACGCCTCGATGGCCGGCCAGTCGCGCTCCGCGCCGTCGTGCCCACCGATGAGGGCGCTGGTGTGGGCCATCTGCTCCTCGGTCCCCGCCCAGTCGGACGGGCCGAGGTCGAGCAGTTCGAGCACGCGCTCGCCCCAGCCCGCGGGCACGGGGAACCGGCTCTCGACGAAGTCGACCAGCGCGCGGGCCCGCGTGGTGTCGAGGGTGAACAGGATGGTGAGCGGGACGAAGGGGGCGATCTTGAGGCAGCCCAGCGCGTACCGGTCGGCGGAGAGCGCCTCGCGCTTGTCCGGCGGCACGAAGCCCGGCGCGCCCATGCCGATGCGCTGCTCCTGGTCCACGTAGGTGGCCAGCTCGAAGTCGACCAGCCGCACCCGGCCGTCCTCGGTGATCATGATGTTGTTCGGGTGCAGGTCACCGAAGGCGATACCGCGCTCGTGCAGCGTCGCCACCACCTCTTCGAGCTGGTCCGCCATGTCCACCGCCCATTCGGTGAACTCGCGCAGCTCCTCGTCGGTGACGTTCGCCTTGATGAGCGGGGTCCGCTGCACCATGCGCTTGTTGAGCGTGACGCCGTCGACCAGCTCCTGCACCAGGAAGTGGTGCTCCCAGAGCTCGAAGTAGTCGTAGCAGTCGACGACCGCCTCCACGTCGGCGAGCTGCTTGAGGAACTCGTACTCCCGCTTGAGCCGGCTCACCGCGTCGCGGCCGACCTGGTCGAGGCCGGCGCCCGGGCGGGCCTCCTTGAGCACCACCTTCCTGCCGGTGGCCTTCTCGACCGCGGTGTAGATTCCGCCGCCGTTCGAGAAATGCAGGGCGGCATCGATCTCGTACGGGAAGTCGGTCGGCGGCTCGCCATTCTTGCGGTCCTCCAGGAACGGGTGCAGGAATGGCGGGGGCTCGACCCAGTCGGGCACGTGGAAGACCGGGTCGCGCTTGTCGACCACCAGCTCTCCGTCGGGCGTCTCGATGGCCATGGCTGGCTCGCCGAGGTCGTTGCGGGTGAACCGCTCGACGAACCCGCCGTAGCGCAGGTAGAGCGGCCCGTCCTTCCAGCGCAGGTCACTCAGGATGTACGGCCCGCCGAACCTCTGCAGCTTCGGGTCCAGGTCGTCGAGGATCTTCTCCAACTGGACGTCGTCGGCCGGGTAGATGGTGATGAACTTCCCGCTGCCGCCGCGGTCGGCGTACTTCAGGTTGCGGCCGATGAACGCCGCCTCGCTGGTCAGGAACTTGAACGAGATCTTCTGCTCGATACAGTAAGCGGCGGTGATGTCGAGCACCTGCTGCGCAGTTTCGCGAGTCGCCGAAACATGAATTTTCCAGCCCTGTGCGGGAAACGTCGACGATTCGCACATGTAGTTGTACCAGGGGCCTTTGCGGAGGGTGATCCAGCCGTCGGGGGCCGGGCTCTCCGCCTGCCGGTAACCTTTCTGCGCGGTCTCCCACTTGGCCGGCTCCTCATAGAAGAGCCGGTCGGCGAAACAGTATTCGAAGTACTGCAGTTTCATCCCAGCGCCTCCCGCACCGATGTTCCGGGGTACGGCTCAAAACGATAAGCAAGCCGGAAGGCTTGTCCAATTACCGAGTGTGATCACGGGCGGCCGTGCGAACCCGCCGGGAGCCTGTCGGTCGGGCTGGAGCGAGACGCGTCAGGGATGTGGAAAGTCACGCTCCGTGAAAGTCCTCTGGCATTTCAGGCCGACGCCTGGCCATATGCTGTCGAGGGCGTTATCGTCGATGGTTTGAACGGGCCCGAACACGGAGCGTGTCAGCGGCCCGGAGAAAAAGCCGAGAAAAAAGGCTATTTTGATGCGTCGCGAAAGAATGAAAAAGTAATAACGGCGACAAATGGCCGCTCCATGACTTCGGTCATGGCCACCCGGCCGTTCGACATGACCTCCTCATGCCGCACGACGGATACCGCGGCCGGGTGCGGTGGATCTACGTTCTGAAATGTCACGTCGAGCGGAGGAGGCCGCATGGACCGGACTCACGTCCAGAACCAAGAGCCCGCGGATCCCACTGCGGCACGCCCGCCGTGGACGGGCATCGTGGTCTCCGCCGTGGGCTTCCTCGTCATGATCGCCATCGCCTGGACGCTGTGGGACTCCCTCCCGGAGAGCATCGTCACCCGCGAGGCCACCGAGACCCGCTCCGGCGTCACCGTGCCGCGCGTCGTCATGGCCTTCGCCCTGCCCGGCGCGCTGGTCGTGGTCGGCGCGATCATGGCCGTCTCGACGGTCATCGGCGGCCGCATGCGCCACTACGTCGACCCCCGGCTCGTCGCCTCGCCGCGCTCCCAGACGCGATCGATGAACGTGCTCTTCGTCGTCCTGCCCCTGCTGCTGGTCACCCTCCAGGCCGGCCTGCTGTCCAGGGCGGCCGGCCATGAGTTCCCGCTGGAGCGCACGGTGGGGGTGGCGATCGGGATCATGCTGATCGGCATGGGCAACGTCCTGCCGAAGGTCAGCCCGTCCCGCATGCCGGACGGCCCCAACGGCGCCCTGGCTCTGGCCTGGCAGCGCTCACAGCGCGCGGGCGGCTGGGCCCTGATGCTCCTGGGCGCGATCTGCGCGGTGGGCTCCTTCTTCCTCCCGCCGTTCCTGCTGGTGATGAGCGCGGCCCTGCTCGTGGTGGGCGC
Organism: Nonomuraea sp. NPDC004580; assembly: GCF_040609855.1. Classification (NCBI taxonomy): domain Bacteria; kingdom Bacillati; phylum Actinomycetota; class Actinomycetes; order Streptosporangiales; family Streptosporangiaceae; genus Nonomuraea; species Nonomuraea sp. NPDC004580. The sequence goes on from NZ_JBEXLH010000008.1 coordinate 69,124, forward strand.
CTACGTGCTGGTGATCCTCCTCACGGTCCTCCGTACGCGCCGGTAGTGACATGATCATCGACCTTGGCATCGGGACACGTCACCGGCCCGTCCGGCGTCTCCGCCGCCGACGATCGCGGTTCGGACCCTGCCTCGTCGATGCGCGGTCAGCAGACCTTGTAGTCGTGCCGCGAAGAGTTGTACGAGCAGGAGTCGATCAGCTTCCCAGCCGCGTTCCGCAGGTAGGCGGTGTCGCTGCTCTGGTTCCAGATGTACGCCAGCGTCCCCCCGCTCCTGCCCCAGTAGCGGGTGGTGCTGGTGTCCTTGCCCTTCCCGGTGCGCAGGGCGACCGTCTTGCCGGGCTTCAGGGTGAACGTCCCGAACGTGTAGATGTGATCCTGCCGCCGCGTAGCATCGCGCACGGTCCAGCCACGCAGGTTGACGGCCTTCTTCGTCATGTTCCTGACCTGCACGTACTCGCCGTTGAGGCTGCTGTTCCCGCCGTTGTCCGGCGATCCGGGCGAGTCGTAGTAAATCTTGGTGATCTGTACGGCGGGCGCGGCGGCGTACGCGGGCTGCGCGACGGCGACGACGGACGCGGCTAACAGAGCGGCGGTCAGCAGAGATCGGCTACGCACGGGGACGCCTCCTGAGTTGTGAGATATCGCAGCACGATCCTATTGATCATCATGGAACAGTATTGGACCGTTCCGTATCGGTTTGGCGTCCCATGCATGTCCTGACGCCAAGTCAAGGTCACACTGCAGGATCTCGACCGCGGACGCCCAGCGATGTGCGAGCCGGCTAAGGCCCCAGGCTCCAGATGCGTATCGTGTCGTCGCTCCCACCAGTGATCACGACAGGCGTCCCGTTACTGCGTCGGCCTGCCGCCACAGCGTGGATCGGGCCGGAACGCGCGGCGAAGGGCTCTCCCGCTGCCGCTCGGGTGTCCAGATCCCACACGGACACGTTGCCGGAGACATCGCCGTAGACGATGGCGGAGGAACCGTCACCGCGTCGCCCCACGGCCAGGTCCGCGACCTGGGTGGCCGGAATCTTGATGGACTTTCCGATCGGCTTTCCGGTGTTCAGGTTGTACGCCCAGATCTTGCCGTCCGGTATGTCTTTATCCGGCAGGGGAAAGTCGGTGTTCGCGGAGATGGCGACGGGCGTGCCATCGCTGCGCTTTCCGGCTGCCAGGTCTGTGGTGGTCGTGAAAAAGGCCTCGCTGAAGGTCCTCTTGATGGGTTTGCCGGTGTCCAGGTTCCAGATCCGTACAGTGCTGTCCTCTGCACCGCCGGAGAGGATGACCGGGGTGCCGGCTCGCACGCTGACGGAGTCGATCGCACACCGCGACCAGCCCAGCTCTCCTCGCGCGCCGAGTTCGTCTAGCAGAGTCCGGTACAGCTTGACCCACACCGTGGCGGGGCTCCACTCGCTGAAGCGGTGGTGCACCGTCTGTCAGGACGCGCCGAACACCGGCGGCACCACCCGCTGAAACAACTCCCACAACTCGGGCCACGGCGGGCTGCCGAGCTGCCGGACGGCTGGACGAGCGGGCGGTTGCACCTCGCCCTGGGCGGTGACGGCGCCGTGCTCGCCCCCTCGGCCGTGGACGTGGACACCCACACCGGGTTCGTCATCGGCGACGACCGCTCCTGACGCCCGTCACGCGCTGCTGCCCCGCTGATCACGCCGGCCCGGTGGATCTCTGTGGGGGTCGCCCCGTCGGCTCAGCCGCCATCCGCGCGGCACAGGGTGTCAGTCCTGGGCGGAGAGGACGCGACGGGCGGCCGCGAGCTGCTGATCCTTGGCCGTTCGCAGCGCCTGGAACTCGGCGGCGTGCGCGCGGACGGCACCGTCCTGGATGCGTTTCTCCACAGCGGACCAGACGGAGACGAGAGCCGTCTCCGCCTTGCACCGGACATCCACCTGTGCCGCGCGGATCTCTTCTCGGGTGGGGGCGCCGTCGCCCGTCCATCGTTCGTCGGCGACCGCGGCGAGCGGATCGGCGTAGCGCAGGCCGTGCTCCCGCATGCAGGCACTCCATGCCTGAAAGACCCGCTCGACCTCCGGGTCCTGCTGGGACTGCTCGAACGTCTCCGTGATGAGCCGGTTGAACAACGCCTCGTCGACCTGCGGCGTCCCGCGTTGGAGGTGATCGCGCGCCTCCCCCAGGCAACTGCCCGTCTCGCCGTACGCCGCCTCCCGCGCCGCCGTCGACAGGCGTCGCGTGCGGGTCTCCCGCGCGGCGGAGCGCCGGGCCACGGAGGGGCGGTCCGGGGCGACGCGGAACCCGTAGAGGCCGGCGACCTCTGCCTCCACGACGCCGTAGCGGCGCCGGTTGGGCGGTTCGACGTCGTCGGCCACGACCGGTGGCAGCACCTCCCACTCCATGCCCCGCCGCCGCATGCAGTCGCGGATCAGGAGGTCCTCGGCGGCCTCCAGGATCATGATGTCCGCCGGAGAGAAGTTGTACCTGTCGAAAGGCACGGAGAGCTCGCGCGCTTCCGCCCCCGGCATCGGCACCGGGGGCGCGGGTTCCGTTCCCTCCGTGGTGGCGCAGGCCGCCACCGCGGCCAGGAGGACCACCACCGAGCCCAGCAGCCGAAGCGACACGCGAACTCCTCTGGTGGGTACGGGGGTGGACGCTGTGATCAGCCGGGCTTCATGGAGCTGGCCTTGTTGTCGAAGCCGTTGTTCGTCAGGTCAGCGTCTTCCGACCAGCCTTGGGCCGTGTAGCCGTAGGAACCGGCGCAGTTGGAGGCGTTGTAGAACCGCACCCGGCTGACGTTGTTCCTCATGGAGCTCACCCGGTCACTCAGCCTGCCCATGGTCTGACACTCCCTGCCGCTGATGGTGAAGGCCCACATGTCTCCCTTGAAGTTGTCGTGCTCGTACACGCAGAGGCTGTACTTGCACGCGTAGCGGTCGGCCTGCGCACTGGGGCTGATCCCCAGGACCCCGGTCAGGACCAGAGCTGCGACGCCGGCTGTGCGCATGATCTGCCGCTTCATAGAACCCCTTCATCTGAAGATCGAAATTAGGCGGGATCATAGCCACATGAGGTGACCGGTGCACCCGGAAGCCACATTTCGAGACAACCTAAAGGCAGGCGAAACGACAACGCCGAAGCTCGCACCATGGTACAAATCGGCCAGCTTGCTCGTCTCGTGCAGGGGATCACGGTTCCCCGGACCAGAAGGGAGCTGCGATGACACGAGCGACGGAATCCCAGGAGCTGCGACCGCCGCTGCTCGCCGACCCCCACCGGGACCCGGAACGCTCGGTGGAACTGGCCGACTCGGTGTCGATGGCGGCGCTGCTGCTGGAGCGGCTCAGCCCGCTCGCACCACCGCCCGGCGTCAGGTCGGCGTCGGGAGCCGGCGCGGGCAGGGCGATGGCGGGGACGGGCTTGGTGACGGTGCCGAAGAGCTGGTCTTCGGTGAGGCCGAACGCCTTGCAGTAGAGCTGGGTGTAGAAGGCGTCCGGGCGGTGGTCGCCGGTCTCGTGGCCCCGGATGCGGCGGATGAGGTTGGGCAGCTCGGTCAGCGGCTTGTCGGAGGCTTTGATCAGCTCGCGGGCCGGGTCGCGCTGGGACCAGCCGCGGGTGTTGCGGGCCGCGAGCAGGCGGGTGGCCCAGGCGGGGGTCTCTGGGATGCCGGTCATCCTGTGCTCCTGCGGGGACGGGAGGACACGGGGGCGGACATCACCGGTCGCCTCCCGGTGTCCTCTACAGGGTTGGTACCGCGCGTGGCTCTGATGTAGTCGTGCGTTTCGACATCGAGGGTTTCTCCTCGTGGACGGCTTGTGACGACGACGGCCGGGGAGCGAGCGGCATCACCGGCGAGCTGGAGCGTGCCGCGACGCTCCTGCGTGAGGCCCTGGAGTCGTTAGCACCGGGCGCCACCGGCGGGGTCCAGCACGTACGCCTCGACCACTACGCCTCCGACCCCGCCTACATCTACGGCGTGACCCTGCTGCGCCTGCGCAGGGAGAAGGCCATCCCCGCCGCCGACTGAGACCGGCCACACCCCACCCGCAATCCCCGAGGGCGGCGCGAACGAGCGTCGCCCTCGCCGTATGAACCCGAAGCACGCCGCATGCACCAGTGGGAACCGCACGTCCCGTCCAGCGACCGCCCGGTCCGCGTGACCGAGACCTCATGCTGCGGCGCGTACGAATGGTGCTGCGAGGCCGGCCGGTTCTTCGTCCTGCGCCACACCGACAACAACGGCTACAAAGAGACAGGCCGAGGCCGCTACCCCGACGCCCGCCAGGTGTGGACCACTCTGGTGAAGGCTCACCAGCACGAACGAGCGTCATAACGCCGTCCCCTCAGGTCACGGAGCGCTGCTCCTCCACGACGTTCGGCATTAGAAAGATCTTTAGTGGCCGGCCCGAGTCCAAGGACCTGATCCCGGCCGCCGCCTGCCAGACCCTGCCGGCAGGCGGAAGACTCAAGTCAAGGATCTCAACATTGCGGCGGCACTGGTCACCGCATGCAGCATCTTGGTTGGTGTGGTGTTCACGCGTGCGTGCTGGCTCCGCGAGCCAGAGGGCCGTATGTGGCACTTCGTGAGACCTCCCGATTGAGGAGGTCGGACTGCGGCAGAGACAGAAGAGGCCGCTTCCGATCTACGGAAGCGGCCTACTGCACTGTCGGGGTGGCGGGATTTGAACCCACGACCTCTTCGTCCCGAAGGAACACCGGGGAGTCTAAGGATGTCGATCTGAGTCGATCGGGGTGCCTCTCACCTTAGACAACACTCCGGGGAGGACTCGGAGTCTGAGGGGGCCGCAAGACGGTGGCTCCCAAAAATGGCTCCCGTGGCTTCTCCCCGGAGTGGGAGAGGAACCCATGATCAACGAGTACCTTCCCGACGACAACGACGGACGGTTCCCTGAGGACACCCTCGTCCTCGTCAGGTATCCCCTACGCGAAGACCGGAACGACGCTCGCGACTCGTGGCCGTGGCTACCTGGCACCGTCCTGGCCCAGTGCGGTCGCGACGAGCGGCGGGTAGTCGTCGAGGTGCCCGCTCTGGCCATACCTCACCCTAACGTGCCCAACGGCGACGCTCCGGAGAACCTGCTTTACCCCGCTTGCTTCCGTGACGCGACCGAGATCCGCGCCGTCAGCATGCACGTGTGGCAGCGTGTACGGAATGAGGCAGTGCACGGCTGACCTCGGCTAACAGGCCACCACCGACTGTCGGCGGTGGCCTGTTCTGTTCGCTCGACCAACAGCCGCCAAGGCGTGTCAACTGCCTACCTGTAACAGGCGAAGCCCGTCACAATCGATGGTCTTAGACCGTCGTAGAGACGGCAAGAATCTAGCTGAGCGCAGGATCGCACGATACGTTTCACATATCCCAACTGATTTGGTGGCCTCATGGCAAATCATGATGCGGACGATAGACGGGTCGCTGAGCTGCTCATGGAGAACGACGGCCTCCATGAGCAGGTGGCGTTCCTTGAGGAGGAGGTCGCCACGCTTCGTCAGCGGTTGCTCGAGGCTCCCCGACAGATCGAGGTGGCCGAGACTCGCCTCACGGAGACACGCGAGACGTTGACTCTGGTCACAGATCAGAACGAACGACTCGTGGCGACTCTGCGAGAGGCGCGAGACCAAATAATCGCCCTTAAGGAAGAACTCGACAGGGTAACAGGCCCACCATTGGGCTTTGGGATCTTTCTGGCGGATCGCGGCGATGGATCTGCCGAAGTGTTCACGGGCGGACGTAAGCTCCGCGTATCGTACGAGACAGATATCGACCCTGGAAAGCTTCGTAGCGGCCAAGAAGTTATGCTTAATGAAGCACTGAATATCGTTGAGGCGCGATGGGTCCCGTCCACTGGTGAGTTGTATACGTTCACTCGCGCACTTCCGCATGAAGATCGCATCATAGCCCTCAACCACAGCGGTGAGAAGGAAGTCCTCAAACTAACTCACCAATTGAAAGACATCCATATGACAGAGGGTGATCTACTCCTTGTTGACGGGCGCGCCGGAGTCGTACTCGAACGGATTCCCGTAGATATAGAGGGTCTTTCTGAGAGAAAAATCCCCGGCGTGACATGGGATTCCATAGGCGGGCTTGAGGGCCAAGTGCAAACATTGCGAGCGTTGGCCGAAATCCCTCTTCGGTATGCCAATCGCCTCTGTGAAATGGGCGTGCACGGCCAGAACGGGATACTTCTCTCTGGCCCCATAGGCTGCGGAAAGACGCTGCTTGTGAATGCCTTGGCGAATGCCGTCGCTGCCAATGCAGAGATGGATGGCGAAGATCCGCCCATCTTTCTAGACATCAGCACACCGCACCTCCTCGACAAGTATGTGGGGGAAACGGAGAAGGCCGTTCGCGTGCCCTTCGAACGCGCACGCGCGGAGGCTTCAGCGGGACGGCGAGTCATCATGCTGTTCACAGAATTCGATGCGCTGTTTAACCTTCGCGGAAGGGGGGACTCACCTGGATCAGCAGTAAGTGAATTTGCCGCGGACATGGATGGAATCGCGCCGTTTAGGCATATACTGGTGATCGGAGAAACGAATCGCGAAGATCTTGTCGATCCATCGCTGCTCCGGCACGGGCGACTGGGCCAACATGTTCGGATACCCCGTCCTGACGCCAAGGCCGCCCGGGAGATTCTAGTTAGACAGTTGCGCCTAATGGACCCCGACTCTGCTCCTGACCTGGCAAACTCGATTGTAGAGCAGCTCTACGCGCCAGCTGAGCAGAATGCCATCGCCGAGGTCTGTTACGGCGATTCGAGTAACCAAGTACTGTATGTGCGGGACTTCCTGACAGGGTCGGCGCTTCGGGCGGTTGCTCTGCGCGCGGCCGAGTTGGCGGCGCTGCGCAATATAACGGGTGGGCTTAAGGAGATAACCCTCACGGATATTATTCAGGCGATCCACTATGAAGTGAGCGATCCTGAACAGCTCCTCCTCATGACCCAGAAGAGGGACTGGCCGGTGCGCGACGAGCAGATCCAAAGCGTTCGCACGTTGAGCCGACCGGGATACGCCGGCCGAGTTGTGAGTTGGGAGAATACGTGATGAGCCAGGATCTGTCCATGGCACGTTACCAACTTGAGCGCGCATTGTTTGAGCATGCCCGCCTCCCCCTTCGCAGTGACCGACATCGTGAGTATCTCCGCTATTTCGTGGACGTCGGGGACTTGCAGCGGCTTCGTGGCAGCGACTGGCTGGTCGTTTACGGCCGCAGAGGCACCGGAAAGACACTTTTGCTGGGCGCGCTGCAGGAGTCTCTCCACCTGGAGCTAGAAGCGGGCACTAGTCATGATCTCGCGCTGTATTTCACTGGTTATGAGTTCCGAGCCTCTCCTACTGGCGTGACTGTACCGGACAGGGTCAGAGGGTTGGGCTATTTCCAGGTGTTTATGGACGACCTGGCCACGAGGTTGTCGGAGGCGGTTGACACCCTTCTTGGATCTCCGTCGTGGGGCCAGAGGCTCTTGAGGGGGCGGGCGAAGCTGAAGGAAAGGATCGAGCGCATCCTCTTGTCCATCTCTGAGATGTCACAGACAGGAATGCCTATTGCTGCATTTTCCCGCTTCGAGCGGTCGCAAAAAGCAATCGAGGCACTTAATGACGCTGAAGAATACGACCTGAATCTCACCGGAAGCGTGGGGGTCACGCCCAAGGAGTTCAAGCTGGGTGCCAAGGCTGGTGCTGGCCGGAAGAGAGGATTCGAAAGTCGCCACATAGATGAGATGGTGCAGAACAGCCCCGCTATCCCGCGCTTCGTTGAGGTGCGAAAGAAAATCGTGGAGCTTCTTGAAATACTAGAGATTTCGACCCTCCACTTGCTTATCGATGAGTGGTCTGCGCTGGATAGCACTGCCACCAGTTCAATCCAACCACTCTTCGCCGAACTGCTCAAGGTCACGTTCAGCGGATCGCCTCGTATATCAGTAAAGATAGCAGGGAATCGCTATCAGACGCGTTTCAGTAATTTGATGGGTGGTACCAGGCATTATGGGCTTGAGGTGGGCGCCGACATCTTTGTAGCTGTGGACCTCGACCGCTCAGTTATGACAGAAGTTGAACAGTGGCAGTTCTATGAGACGATGCTGTACCGCCGACTTCTCATAAGCGAACCACGGCTAGACCTTTTTGACGCCGATCACGACTCGGTTCCCGATAGTCGATTCCTCTCGCTGATTTTCGACTCGCAAGACACTTACCATGAACTGGTTCGGAGTTCGGAGGGGATACCGCGTCGGTTCCTGCGCGTCTTCAACGCCATCGCCGAACGCCACAACTACCGACTGGTAGAGCCGTGGAAAATTAGCTCAGTGCGAGAGGCCATCATACACACGATGAGCGATGATATGCAGATTGGTTATCACTCGGAAGCGAGCCAACTTCTTAACCAGGTCCAAAATATGAGCACACGCCGCCGGTCACGTGTCTTCTACATACGCAAGGATGATTATCCCATAATTTCTGGTGCTGTCGATGAGCTCATGGAAAAACGCCTGATTCACGCCCTCATTCGCAGCGATATCCCACCTAAAGTACGCCTAACGCACGAGGCACTCCGCGTCGACTATGGGCTGTGGCTGGACTGGATGCAGGCTGCTGGCAACGACCTGTCATCCGTGATCGCAGATGATGCGCGGGCGACAGATGACCCCCGGGTTATTCCATACCAGACTATCCATACGTCTAAAATCGACCGAACACAGTTGGTTACTTGCTCCCACTGTGAGCATCAGTTTCCGCGATCAACACGCTCCTACGAGATTAGAGGGATCTGTCCCAACTGTTTTCTCCCGCCACTAAATAATGGATGACTTCTGCTTTACCCTCCGTTAACCTCGGTAATTCGGCTGGCATTTCGTCCTGAAGATCGTTCATAGAGAAAGGTGCCTCCGGCCTGCGATGATCGGATTGCCTAGATCACGAGATCGCAGAGAACGGCTGCACCTTTCGGGTGAACGCTACGGCATGGGACCGCCCGCTTGTCTGTTCGAGGGGACGGTAAGGGGCCCGTCGGACACGCAGGAGCCCTGCTCCTGCGCAAATGCGCTGATCAGGGTGGGTTAACAGGGGCGCTGGGCGGGGTGTTCGCCCGGCTGGGCGGCTCGCCGGTGTGGGACCGGGGCGTGGTGCTGGTCCAACTCGCGGTGGCGATCGCGCTGGGAGCCCCCAGCATGCGGCAGATCGCTCTGCTGGCCCACCAGGAGCAGCTCTTCGGCAAGCCGCCCTCGGACTCCACCGTGCGGCGAGCGCTGGAGCCCGTCGGGACGTCGGACCAACTGCAGGCCTGGATCGCCCGGGCTCGGGCGCGGGTGCGGCGACACGTGTGGCAGCTGGAGTTGAAAGACCGTCTCCGCAGGTACGCCGAGTCGCAGGAACGAGATGTGTCGTGGGTGATCAGGAAGGCGATCGAGGAGTACCTCAACCGTCACGAGAAGGGGTGATCCCTTGGCCAAGATCCTTATCGGCAAGTACGAAGCTACCATCTATCCCGAGGGAGACGGCTACACCGGAGCCATCTCCCTCGGGTTCGGCCCAGACGGCAGACGCCAACGTCTCAAGCGGAAGGCCAAGACCAAGACCGCAGTCAAGGACAAGCTGATCAAGGCCGTCAAAGACTTTGAGGCAGGCGTCACCGCATCAGAGACCTACACCGTGCGCGATGCCGTCAACGACTGGCTCAGCACGGGCCTCAAGGGCCGGTCCGAGGGCACCGTCACCAAGCTACGCATCCTCGCAGAGACGCACGTCATCCCGAGGCTGGGGAAGACCAAGCTCCAGCAGCTACGCGCGGATCACGTGGACGAGTGGCTCGACGAACTCTCAATCGATCTGGCCACCCGGACGCTACGAGATGTCCACAGCGTGCTGAAGCGGGCCATCCGGCAAGCGCAAGCGCGTGACCTGGTGTTGAGGAATATCGCCGAGTTGGTCACCACGCCCACCGGCAAGGAAGGCCGACCCAGCAAGGCACTCACCCGGCAGCAGGCGGACGCGATGCTCAAGACCGCGGAGTCGTCCGAACTCCACGCCTACGTGGTGCTCAGCCTCACCACGGGCGTCCGTACCGAGGAGGCCCGCGCACTGCGTTGGGATCACGTCGTTCCCTGGAACCCGAACCTCAAGGCGTGGCATCCGGTGACCGAGGCAGGGTTCAGGCACAAGAGGTTCGCCATCTACGTGTGGCGAGCCGACCGAGTAGGAGGTGACACCAAGACCCGCAAGTCACGTCGCACACTGGAGCTACCCAAGCTCGCCGCTGAGGCGCTCCGGCAACACCACACCCGCCAGGCCGTCCACAAGCTCAAGGCAGGCGAGGCATGGCAAGATCACAACCTGGTGTTCTGCACGAACGTCGGCACCCCGCTCGACGCGGCGAACGTACGACGGGCGTTCCGGCACATCACCAAGAACGCGGGGATCGGAACCGACTGGACATCCCGCGAACTACTTCACTCGTTCGTTTCGATCATGAGCGACCAGGGCGTACCCATCGAGACCATCGCCGATCTCGTGGGGCACGCCGGCACCAGCGTCACGGAAGCGGTCTACCGGCACCAGCTCAAGCCGGTGATCACCAAGGGCGCCCACACCATGAACACAATCTTCGGTGACAAGCCGACGGGTTGAGTCCGAGTGAGATGGCTCCCCGATCGGGTCCTATCGACTTCCAGAAGCAGAAAAGGGCCCGACCCACTTAGCGGATCAAGCCCTTTACCTGGTCGAACAGCGTCGGGGTGGCGGGATTTGAACCCACGACCTCTTCGTCCCGAACGAAGCGCGCTGCCAAGCTGCGCTACACCCCGGTCGCACGCCCGTCTTGCGCGTGCTTCTGAAAGTCTAGCGGACTTCCAAGGTGCTTGTGACCGCCTTTATCTCCGGGGCACCAGCGTCAGCAGGGTCGCCTCGGGGAAGCAGGCGAAGCGGGCAGGGGCGTACGGCGAGGTGCCGAGGCCCGCCGAGACGTGGAGCCAGGCGGAGTCGTGGCGGCTGAGGCCCTTGACGCGGGCGCGGTCGATGCCGCAGTTGGTGACCAGGGCGCCGTAGAACGGGACGCAGAGCTGGCCGCCGTGGGTGTGGCCGGCCAGCAGGAGCTGGTAGCCGTCGGCGGCGAAGCGGGTCATGTTGCGCGGCTCGGGCGAGTGCATGACGCCGAGGCGGAGATCGGCGTCGGCGGGGGCAGGGCCGGCCACGACGTCGTAGCGGTCGCGGTTGATGTGGCTGTCGTGGATGCCGGCCACGGCCACGTCGAGGTCGCCCACCTTGATGCGGGCGGTGGTGTTGTTCATGTCGAGCCAGCCCTCGGCCGCCATGCCGGCCCCCAGCTCCTCCCAGGGCAGGTTGGGGGTGTGCTGGCGGCGGTCGTTCTTGGAGGTGCGCCAGAGGTAGCGGGCCGGGTTCTTCGGCTGGGGGGCGTAGAGGTCGTTGGAGCCGTAGACGAACAGGCCGGGACGCGACAGCAGCGGCTCGAGCGCGTGCAGGAGCGCGGGGACGGCCTCGGGGTGGGCGATGGAGTCGCCGGTGTTGACCACGAGGTCGGGCTCCAGGGCTCCGAGCGAGCGCACCCAGTTGATGAGCATGGTGCGGCGCGGCGTCAGGTGCAGGTCGGACAGGTGGAGCACGCGTACGGGACGCCGCCCCCGCTCCAGCACCGGCACGTCGAAGCGGCGCAGCCGGAACCAGTTGCGCTCGACGACGGACGCGTAGCCCAGCCCGGCAAGGCCGAGACCGAGCAGGGACAGGGGCACTGCGGCGGCTTTCCTCACCTCTTCATGATGCCCGAGATCCGGCACGGGAAGTCCGGATGGCGTCGGGGTGGTCCGCGCAGGCGGCAAGATAAAGCGCATGAGCGCTTTGAAGGACAAGCTGAAGGCCGATCTGACGGCCTCGCTGAAGAGCAAGGACGAGGTACGTCTCCGTACGGTCCGCATGGCCCTGGCCGCGATCAACGTCGAGGAGGTCGCGGGCAAGGAGGCCAGAGAGCTGACCGACGACGAGGTCGTCAAGGTCCTGACCCGGGAGGCGAAGAAGCGGCGCGAGGCCGCCGAGGCGTTCGGCAACGCCGGGCGCAAGGAGCAGGCCGACGCGGAGCTGGCCGAGCAGGCGGTGCTGGAGGAATACCTTCCCGCGCAGCTGTCCGACGAGGAGCTGGGCGCGCTGGTCGACGAGGCCATCGCCGAGACGGGCGCCTCGGGGCCGCAGGCCATGGGGCAGGTCATGAAGGCGGTCAACCCGAAGGTGGCCGGCCGAGCCGAGGGCGGCAGGGTGGCCGCGCAGGTACGCGCCCGCCTCGCCGCCAAGTAACCCCGCGTACCCGGCTCCCTGCCCAGTAACCCCGCGTGCCCGGCCCCCAGCGCCTCTCTGCGCCGCGGCGGGCCGCCGGGCGGCATCCGAGGGCATTCGAGGCCTCCTCCCTCCCGGGCGGAGGCCTCAGGGCGTCGCAGGGCCCCTGGGCGTCTCAGGACCCCTGTACGTCTCAGGACCCCTGGGCGTCAGCCGGCGCTCGTGGCCGCGCGCGTCAGCGGCCAGGCATGGTGAGCGGCCCGATGTCGCCGCCGCGCCCGAAGGGGCCGCCCCGCCGGTCGTCGCCACCGCCGCGCCCACGGTCGGGCCCGTCGGCGAGCTGGTCGCCGAACCGGTCGCCGAACCTGTCGCCGCCGTCACGGTCGAAGCTGTCGAACGGGTACGCCCCGTCGCCCTTCTTCTTTTTCTTCGGCTTGGGCGCGCAGTTGTCGGTGCACCCGCCGAACCGCGACCGGTCGACCGACTTGAACTTGGCCGGCTCGACCCCCTTGAGCGCCTCCAGCATGGAGTCCTTCCAGATGCGCCCGGAGATCGACGAGCCGTACACGTAGGGGTAGTAGCGCCCGCCGATGGTGATGCCGATCAGCTTGTGCGCGGAGGTGCCGCGCGGGTCGCCCAGGCTGACGGCGGAGGCGAGGTTGGGGGTGTAGCCGGAGAACCAGGCCGACATGTAGTTGTCGGTGGTGCCGGTCTTGCCCGCCGCGTCGCGCCCGATGCCGCCGACGTCGGTCATCGTGCCCTTGGTGAACACACCGGACAGGATGCCGCTGACCGCGTCGGCGACCTCCTCCTCAAGGACCTGGGAGCACTTCGGCTTGTACTGCTTGACCTTGCCGTTCCTGTCCTCGATCTCGGTGATGGCGAGCGGCTTGCAGTATTTGCCGCGGGCGGCGAAGACGGCGTAGGAGTTGGCGATGGTGACGGGGTCGACCTCGTTGACGCCGAGCGTGAACGTCTCGACCTCCGACAGCTTCTGCCCGTCGGCCCGCTCGACGCCGAGCTTCTTCGCCATCTTGACGACGTCGCAGAGCCCGACCTTCTCCTGCAGCTTGATGAAGAACGTGTTGACCGAGCCCCAGGTGCCGGTCTCGAGCGTCTTGAAGCCGCCGCCGCCCTCGCTGGAGTTGCGCACGGTGTGGGACGGGTCGCCGACGTTCTGGCCCTTGCAGTTCTTGAACGAGCTGTAGCCGCTGGCCTTGTAGCCGGCCGGCGAGGGGAACCCGTCGCCGTACTTGAGCCCCTCCTCCAGGGCGGTGGCCAGCGTGTAGACCTTGGCCGTCGAGCCCTGCTGGAACCCGCGGCCACCGCCGTGGGCGGCGTCGGCCACGATGTTGTAGCTCATCTCGTTCTTCTTCTTGCTGCGGCCGAACGTGCGCGAGGCGGCCATGGCCTTGATCTCGCCGGTGCCGGGGACGACCATCGCCTGCGAGGCGACGGGCTTGTCCTTGGAGCTGACGTACCTCTTGATCGCCTTCTCGGCGGCCGCCTGCATCTTGGTGTCGAGCGTGGTCTTGATCCGCAGGCCGCCGCGCTGGAGCAGCTTCCTGCGCTCGTCGCGGTTCTTGCCGAAGTCCTCGTTGTTGAGGATCTCGTACTGGACATAGAGGCAGAAGTACGGATATCTGCTGGCCTCGCAGCCGCCGGGTGCCTTGATGTCCTTGTAGCCCAGCTTCTTCGCCTTGGCCGCCGCAGCCTCCTGCGGGGTGATCTTCTTGAGCTGGGCCATGCGGTCGAGCACGGTGTTGCGCCGCTCCAGCAGGCGCTGCCGCGACTCGGGGCCGACGTTGGGGTCGGTGCGCGCGGGGTTCTGGACGGCGCCGGCGAGCGTGGCGGCCTCGACCAGGTTGAGCTTGGAGGCCGGCTTGTCGAAGAAGCGCTTGGCGGCGGCCTGGACGCCGTGGGCGCCCGCGCCGAAGTAGGCGATGTTGAGGTATTTCTCCAGGATCTGGTCCTTGGTGTACTTCTCCTCGACCGCCATGGCGTAGCGCAGCTCCGCCAGCTTGCGCGAGATCGTGGGCGCGATGGCCGCCGCCTGCTCCTCCGGCGTCTCGGCCTTGTTGACCAGCACCTGCTTGACGTACTGCTGGGTGATGGAAGAACCGCCCTGGGTGACGCCGCCGCTGGTCACATTCTTCAGCAGCGCTCTTGCCGTTCCTTCCACATCGATCGGCCCGTGCTGGTAGAAACGGAAGTCCTCGATCGCGATCAGAGCGGTCCGCATGATCGGGGCGACCTCGTCGAGGCTGACGGACTGCCGGTTCTCGAAGTAGAACTGCGCGATCTTCTTGCCGTCGCCGTCGAAGAGTTCGGTGCGTTCAGGCAGGGGAGGCTCGTCGAGGTCCTCGGGCTTGAGGTTGAGCCCCTCGACGGCGGTCTTGGTCGACATGCCCGCTCCGCCCACCGCCGGCAAAGCCACGGCGGCGGCGAGCACCCCGGCGGCCGAGCCCGCGATGAGGAGTCGCAGGACACTGAGGATGGGGTTGGAACGACGTTTGCCCTGGGCTTGCACGCCTACAAGAGTACGTCGAAAGACAGACCGAATCGGTAGCACGACACCATTTCGCCTTGACTGACGGGGGTGACTAGTCATTCCCGGTCAAGATGGCCGCGAGAAATTGGTCCTCTGGGGTCTGTCGGCCCGAACGTCTGGTTGCGTACGTTCTCCCTGCGGCAACTGAATACGGAGGCTCGGCGCCCGCGCCCGTCGGCCCCAAATGACGACTGACCACCTAAGGGGAGTGGGGTCGAAACATGTGGATCACGGATTGGACCTCCCGTGCCGCCTGTAAGGGTGCGGATCCGGATGCCCTGTTCGTGCAGGGCGCCGCGCAGAACAGGGCGAAGCTCATCTGCCGGGGTTGCCCGGTCCGCACCGAGTGCCTCGCCGATGCGTTGGACAACCGCATCGAGTTCGGGGTCTGGGGCGGTATGACCGAACGGGAACGTCGCGCGCTGCTTCGACGGCGGCCCGACGTGGACTCGTGGCGAGAGCTGCTCGAGTCCGCCAAGGAAGAGTACGAACGCACCAATGAGCTGATCGCCGGCTGACCCCAGCCAGGCGACCGCGTACGGCCGGCGCCGCCGTCGGCCGTACTTCTATGCGGTGGCCAGCAGGGTCCCGATCTGACGCAGACCCGTCAGGTCGTGGACGTCCTCGGACATGGCGCGGACCTGCACCACGGGCACCGTGGGGTGGGCCGAGACGAAATGCTCCTGCTCGCGGTTCTCGCGGGCGGCGAGCTGCATTCGCCCGGCGTGCAGCCGCAGCACGGCCGCGGTGAGCTCGTGCTCGCCCCTCGACTCCAAGTCCTCCGCGGCGGCGGCGCTGCGGGCGGCGGAGAGCCCCGAAGCGGGCGAGACATGCACCCGGTTGACCACCAGGCCGGCCAGGGGCATGCGCTCCTCGGCGAGGCGCTCCACGAAGTAGGAGGCCTCGCGCATCGCGTCCCGCTCGGGCGCGGCCACCACGAGGAAGGCCGTGCCGGGCGCCTGCAGCAGCCGGTACGTCATCTCGGCCCGCTGCCTGAACCCGCCGAAGACGGCGTCGAGCGCGGACACGAACGTCTGCAGGTCCTTGATCACCTGCGCGCCCAGGAGCTTGGTCATCGCTCCGGCCATCAGTCCGAACCCGGCGTTGAGCAGCCGGAACGCGCTGCGTCCTCCGGCCTTGGCGGGCGCGGTCAGCAGCCGGATGAACCGGCCGTCGAGGAAGCGGCCGAGCCGTTCGGGCGCGTCGAGGAAGTCGAGCGCCGAGCGGGACGGCGGCGTGTCGACGATGATCAGGTCCCACTCGTCGGAGCGGCGCAGCTGTCCGAGCTTCTCCATCGCCATGTACTCCTGCGTGCCGGAGAAGCTGGAGGACAGCGACTGGTAGAAGGGGTTCGACAGGATCTGGCGGGCCCGTTCGGGGTCGGCATGCGCCTCGATGATCTCGTCGAACGTACGCTTCATGTCGAGCATCATCGCGTAGAGCTGGCCGCCGCCCTCGGGCGAGCTGACCAGGCGCGGGGTGTTGTCCAGCTCGGTCAATCCCATCGACTGCGCGAGCCGCCTGGCCGGGTCGACGGTCAGCACGACCACGCACCGGCCGCGCTCGGCGGCCCGCAGGCCGAGCGCCGCGGCGGTCGTGGTCTTGCCCACGCCGCCGGCGCCGCAGCAGACGATGATCCTGGTGCCCCGGTCGTCGAGGATCGCGTCGACGTCGAGTGCCGGCGGCTTCTTCACGCTGCTCCCTGGGTGCGCATGCTCTCTGCCAGCTCGTACAGGCCGGCCAGATCGACGCCGTCGGCGAGCAGCGGCAGCTCGTAGCCGGTCAGCCCGGCGCCGGCCAGCCTCTCGCGTTCGGCGCGCTCCAGCTCGGTGCGGTGGGCGTGCTCGACGACCTCGTCGCCGAGCGCCTTGGCCAGCTCGGCGGCCTGGTCGCCGTCGGCGACGCCCGCGGCCTTGAGGCCGAGTGCCAGCTCATCGGGGTCGAAGCGGCCCTTGACAGCCGTGTCAAGTGCGGCCTGGGGCAGCTGGGACTCGCGCACCATGTTGACGAAGACGCCGCCCGCGGGCAGCCCGGCGGCGCGCAGCTCGGAGACGCCGTCGAGGGTCTCCTGGACCGGCATCTCCTCCAGCAGCGTGACGAAGTGCACGGCCGTCTCGGGGGACTTCACGACGCCGCTGACGAGGTCGGAGTGGTTCTTGATGGGGCCGACCTTGGCCAGGCCCGCGACCTCCTGGGTGACGTTCAGGAAGCGCGTGATGCGGCCCGTGGGCGGCGCGTCCATGACGACGGCGTCGTAGATGCGGCGGCCGTTCTTGCCGCGCCTGCGTACGGCCTCGCTGGTCTTGCCCGTGACGAGCACGTCGCGGAAGCCGGGGGCCACGGTGGTGGCGAAGTCGACGATGCCCATCTTGGTCAGCGCCCGGCCGGCCCTGCGCATGCCGTAGAACATCTCCATGTACTCGAGCATGGCCTCTTCCGGGTCGATGGCCAGCGCGTAGACGTCGCCGCCCGAGGGGGCGACGGCGATCTTGCGCTCCTCGTACGGCAGCGGCGGCAGGTCGAAGACCTGCGCGATGCCCTGCCTGCCTTCGACCTCCACGAGCAGCACCTTGCGGCCGCCGGCGGCCAGCGCGAGCGCGAGGGCGGCGGCGACGGTCGTCTTGCCGGTGCCGCCCTTGCCGGTGACGACATGGAGACGTACGTCGGCCCAATCCGTGTCCGGAGAGTCCACGACTCGAGGCTACCGAACGGTCACTTGTCGAAAGCCGACGACCACCGTTTGAGATTGCTCACAATAAGCTGCCGTCATGAAGAAGTGGGAGTACCTGACAGCACCCGTGCTGATCCACAACACCAAGATGATTCTCGACAACTTCGGCGCCGACGGCTGGGAGCTCGTCCAGATCGTGCAGGGACAGACGCCCGAGCAGCTCGTCGCCTACTTCAAGCGGGAGAAGCAGTGACGCCCGAGCAGAAGATCGAGGAGCTCGGCTACACGCTGCCGCCGCCCGTCACGCCGGTCGGCTCCTACGTTCCCACCACGCGCACCGGCGACCTGGTCTACACCTCGGGCCAGGTGCCGATGCTGGAGGGCAAGCTGCACCAGACCGGCAAGCTCGGCGTGGACCTCGGCGTGGACGAGGGCAAGGCGCAGGCCCGCGTCTGCGTGCTCAACGCGCTGGCCGCGCTCAAGGGCGAGCTGGGCGAGCTGTCGCGGGTGCGGCGGATCGTGAAGGTCGTGGTGTTCGTGGCGAGCGCGCCCGACTTCGTGCAGCAGCCGCAGGTGGCCAACGGCGCCAGCGACCTGCTCGCGGAGGTGTTCGGCGAGGCCGGCAGGCACGCGCGCAGCGCGGTGGGCGTGGCGGCGCTGCCGCTGGACGCGCCGGTGGAGGTGGAGCTGATCGCCGAAGTCGGCTGAATGGGCATATGTCACCATGACCGAGTGAAGTTCTAGAGGAGGTCATGTGACCGGACTGCTGCTTCCAGCCGAACTCGCCGCCCGGGCCCGGGACGTCCTGGCCGGGCGGGTCAAGCCGGTCCAGGCGCGGGACGCCGCCACGGTGGTGCTCCTGCGCCCGGGGCCCGAGGTCTACCTGCTGCGGCGCAAGGCCACCATGGCCTTCGCCGCCGGCGCGTACGTCTTCCCCGGCGGCTCCGTCGACGTCCGCGACACCGACCACGACGTCGCCTGGGCCGGTCCTTCCCCCGCCGAGTGGGCCGCGGCCCTGCACGCCGACGAGGCGGTGGCGCGCGGGCTGGTGTGCGCGGCGGTACGCGAGACGTTCGAGGAGTCGGGCGTGCTGCTGGCCGGTCAAGGACCTCACGACGTGGTGGCCGACACGACGGGCGACGACTGGGAGGCCGACCGGCTGGCGCTGATCGACCACGCGCTCGGGTTCGCCGAGTTCCTCGCCAGGCGCGGGCTGGTGCTGCGGACCGACCTGCTCAAGGCGTGGGCGCACTGGATCACGCCGGAGGTCGAGACCAGGCGGTTCGACACGCGCTTCTTCGTCGCGGTGCTGCCCGAGGGCCAGCGCACCCGCGACGTGGGCGGCGAGGCCGACCAGGTCGTCTGGCAACGGCCGGCCGAGGCGCTCGACCTCGCGCACCGGGGGGAGATCTTCCTGATGCCGCCGACGTACCGGACGCTGAGCGAGCTGGCCGGCTGCGCGGACGTGGCGGAGGTGCTGGCCACGCCGCGCGACATCGTGACCGTCATGCCGAAGGCGGTCGAGATCGACGGCGAGATGCGGCTGGTGGTGTCGTGAGCGGCCTGCACATCCCGCTCGGGACGCCCGACGGCTCCCGCACCGAGCACGCCGAGAACCTGCTCGCGCCCAACCCGTCGGCGATGACGCTCGACGGCACCAACACGTGGGTGATCGGCGCGGGTGATGACGTGGTCGTGGTCGATCCAGGGCCGGACGACGAGGGGCATCTGAGCCGCGTACGCGACCATCTGGGCGAGCGGCGGGTCACCGCGATCCTGCTCTCG
The DNA here is from genome assembly GCF_040609855.1 of Nonomuraea sp. NPDC004580. NCBI lineage: Bacteria > Bacillati > Actinomycetota > Actinomycetes > Streptosporangiales > Streptosporangiaceae > Nonomuraea > Nonomuraea sp. NPDC004580. The sequence continues at coordinate 88,405 of NZ_JBEXLH010000008.1, forward strand.
CACGGCCACTTCGACCACAGCGGCGGCGCGAAGAGGTTCGCCGGGATGGTGAACGCGCCCGTCCGCGCCCTCGACCCGCGCCACCGTCTCGGCGACGAGGGGCTCGCCGACGGCGACGTGGTGACCGTCGGGGACCTGGAGATCCGTGTCTACGGCACCCCGGGCCACTCGTTCGACTCGCTGTGCTTCTGGCTGCCCGCCGACCGCGCGATGCTGACCGGCGACACCGTGCTCGGCAGGGGCACCACGATCATCGCCCGCGACGGCGGCCTGGCCGACTATCTCCGCAGCCTCGACAAGCTGAGGGCCGCCGCCGAGAGCATGGAGGCGCGGGCGCTGCTGCCGGGCCACGGCCCCGTGCTGCCCGACCCGATCGCCGCGCTCGACGGCTACATCGCCCACCGCAGACAGCGCCTCGACCAGATCAGGGCGGCCCGCGAGCAGGGCGCGCGCACGCCGCGCCAGATCGTTGAGATCGTGTACGCCGACGTCGACCGCTCGCTCTGGCCGGCCGCCGAGATGTCGGTGGCCGCCCAGCTCGACTACCTCGACCGGTTGTAGAGGCGGTCCATGTCGAGGATGACCACGGCCTTGGCCTCGATGCGCAGCCAGCCGCGCCCGGCGAAGTCGGCGAGTGCCTTGTTGACCGTCTCTCGGGAGGCGCCGACGAGCTGCGCCAGCTCCTCCTGGGTGAGGTCGTGGTGCACCCGCAGGCCGTCGTCGGCCTTGGTGCCGAACCGCTCGGCGAGGTCGAGCAGCTGCTTGGCCACCCGCCCTGGCACGTCGGTGAACACCAGGTCGGCCAGCACGTCGTTGGTGCGGCGCAGCCGCTGCGCGAGCGCGCGCAGCAGGTGGAGCGCCACCTCGGGGCGGCCGGTCAGCCAGGGCCGCAGGTCGTCGTGGCCGAGCCCGGCCAGGCGGACCTCGGTCAGCGCCGTGGCCGTGGCCGTGCGGGGCCGCGGGTCGAACAGCGACAGCTCGCCGAACATCTCGCTCGGCCCGAGCACGCTGAGCAGGTTTTCCCGCCCGTCGGGCGAGGTGCGGGAGAGCTTGATCTTGCCCTCCAGCACGACGTAGAGCCGGTCGCCGGTCTCGTTCTCGTGGAAGAGCGTCTGTCCCTTGGACAGCTGGACTTCGGTGATGCTCGTGCGAAGCGCCGCGGCGCTCTCGCGGTCGAGCGCGGCGAACAGGGGGGCCTTGCCCAGCACATCTTCGGTGTTCACTCTGCCTCCTCTGCTGCCATTGTGACTCACCCCACTCCAGGCGTGCGTACACAGGTTAGGGGAACGCCGGAGTGGTCGGGTCTTGCCCGGACATGTCGAGTCCGGGAGGGACCAGGAGGGAAAGGTACATGACGTCCGTTCCCGTATCGTGACCGGCACCACCTTTGAAGCTCAACCCGCCTTGTGCAAGAGGTCGTCCACCGACGCCACCGCCGCCGCGACGGACCTGCTGAGCAGCACCCTGAGCACGTCTCCCGAGGTGGGACGGCTCGCGGCGTCGGGTCTGCGGCACTGCGCGACCGCGATCCGCAGGGCGGGCGGGAGCACGGTCGTGTCGCCGTACTCGGAGCCCGTTGCGGCGAAGACGACCAGGTCGGCCCACGCGCGTACGTCGTCGGAGTGGGCGGGCGGCCCGGACGTACGCCAGCCGATGAGCACCTGACCGCCGGGGCCGAGCGCCACGCTCTCCTTGCCGAGCCGCAGCCCGGTCGCGCCCCGGGCGTGCAGCTTCGCCACCGCCGCCACCGTGCCGACCGCGAACCGGTGCAGCGCCTGCCCGCGCAGCGGCCCGCCCTGCCCGACGAACTCCGCCAGCCTCGCTTTCTGCTCCCTCATCCCAGAACCCCCTTCTCGCGCCTGCTGGTGGTACGCGGAAAACCGGTCATGGGTTCAACCGTTCGCGGGAGCTTCTACAGTTGCGGCATGGCGACGAAAGCGGGGCGCAAACCGGAGACCCAGCTTGCCCTGGTCCGGCGGGCGCGCAAGATGAACCGCATCCTCGCGGAGACCTACCCCGACGCCCACTGCGAGCTCGACTTCACCAACCCCCTGGAGCTGCTTGTCGCGACCATCCTGTCCGCGCAGTGCACGGACAAGCGGGTCAACATGGTGACCCCCACCCTCTTCGCGAAATATCCGACGGTGGAGGACTACGCCGCCGCGGACCCGTCGGAGATGGAGGAGATCATCCGCTCCACGGGCTTCTTCCGCGCCAAGACCAACAGCATCATCGGCATGGCGCAGACCGTCTGCGAGCGCTACGGCGGCGAGGTGCCCGGCAAGCTGAAAGACCTCGTCACGCTGCCCGGCGTGGGCCGCAAGACGGCCAACGTGGTGCTCGGCAACGCCTTCGACGTGCCCGGCCTGACCGTCGACACCCACTTCCAGCGCCTCGTACGCCGCTTCGGCTGGACCGAGGAGACCGACCCGGTCAAGATCGAGCACGTCGTGGGCGGGCTGCTGCCCAGACGCGAGTGGACGATCTTCTCCCACCGGGTGATCTGGCACGGCCGCCGCATCTGCCACGCCCGCCGGCCGGCCTGCGGGGTGTGCCCGCTCGCCGCGCTCTGCCCCTCGTACGGCACCGGCCCCACCGACCCCGTCCAGGCCGACAAGCTCGTCAGGCCAGGCCCCTTCTCCTGAGAAGGGAAGTGAACCACCCCGCGGCGTGTTGGAGGATGCGTGACCCGAGTGCCCGAATGGCTGGAGCGACTGGCGACGCAAGCGCAGCGGATCAGAGTCCCCCGTCCACTCCGGCCACCAGACGGGCGCGGGCGGGCCGCGGCGGTGCTCATGCTCTTCGGCGACGGCCCCAACGGCCCTGACGTGCTGCTCATCCAGCGCAGCACCCGCGGGCGCAGGCACGCGGGCCAGCCGGCCTTCCCGGGCGGCGGCGTCGATCCCGAGGACGCGGGGCCCATCGAGGCCGCGCTGCGCGAGGCCGAGGAGGAGACCGGTGCCGACCCGCGCGGGGTGCACGTCATCTGCACGATGCCCGAGCTCTACCTGACCTACAGCGACAACCGCGTCACGCCGGTCATCGCCTGGTGGCGCGAGCCGTCGGCGGTCCACGCGGCCTCGCCCGACGAGGTCGACTCCGTCGAGCGGGTGCCGATCGCCGAGCTGGTCGATCCGGCCAACCGCGTCATGCTCCGCCATCCCCGTGGCGACACGGCGGGGCCCGCGTTCCGGGTGCGGGGGATGCTGGTGTGGGGGTTCACCGCGATGGTGCTCGACACCGTGCTGCGCGAGGGCGGTTTCGAGCTTCCGTGGGACGCGACGCGGGTGGAGGAGCTGCCGCCCGAGGTGGTCAGGCTCAGCGCGCGTTAGGCGCCCGACCTGAGCGGGTCAGGCTCAGCGCTCGTCAGGCGCCCGACCTGAGCGGGTCAGGCTCAGCGCTCGTCAGGCGCCCGACCTGAGCGCCACGCCGAGCGCGGCCCAGCCGGCCACGTCGGCGTCGTCGTCGGCCGCGAGCGCGCGCAGCGTCTCCAGCCCCGCCCGGTCGGGCGGGTCGCCGAGCACGTGCTGCAACGCGTACGCGGCGCCGTACCGCACCCTGGGGTCGTCGTGCGCCGCCAGATCGATCACCGACGGGAGCGAGCGCGGGTCGGCCAGGTGGCCGAAGGCGATGAGCACCGAGTAGAGCACCATCGCGTCGTCCTCGCTGGCCGCGAGATAGCGCAGCACCGGCAGCGTACGGTCGACGAAGGGCCGCAACATGCCCATGATGTCGACGCCCAGCAGCCGCTCGGTCACGCTGTCCGCGGCGCACAGCCGGCGTGCCTCGATGAACGACTCCAGGTCGCCCCGCTCGCGCAGCAACGAGATCACGTGCCAGCGCAGGGCCCCGTCGGGATCGCTGTCGCGCAGAGCTGCCTGGATGAGGTCGCGCACTGCTGTCTCGTCCGGCGGCATGAAGCTCAAGATAGTCAGCAGGGTGACGCCGTCCTGATCGAAGACGTGCACACTTGACCCTATCGCTGGTTACCTTTGAAGCGTGCGCGGTGATCTGCTTGACCTCATTCTGATCGGCCTCGTGATCGCCTTCGGCGTCTCGGGTTACCGGCAGGGCTTCATCATCGGTGCGATGAGCTTCGTGGGGTTCGTGGGCGGCGCCGTGCTGGGGGTGTTCATCGCCCCGCCCATCTCGAAGTCCCTCGTCGACGGTGACACGCCGCAGGCGCTGCTGGCGATCGTGATCGTGTTCCTGGCGGCGACGATCGGGCAGTTCGCCTCCTCGACATTGGGCGCGGTCGTCCGCAGCCACGTCACGTGGGAGCCCGCCAAGGTGGCCGACGCGGTCGGCGGCACGTTCGCCAGCGCGCTGTCGGTGCTGGTCATCGCCTGGTTGATCGGCTCGCTGATCGTCTCCACGTCCTTCGCCCCGCTCGTCGACCAGGTCAAGAACTCCGCGCTGCTGACCACCGTCGACGAAGCCATCCCGCAGGCCGCGCGCAACTGGCAGCAGCCGTTCAAGAAGTTCATCGACCGCTCGGAGTTCCCGCCGGTCTTCGACGCGATCGGCGCCGGGCAGCTCATCGACGTGCAGCCGCCCGACCAGAGCGTGCTGCAGGGCGCCGAGCTGCGGCGGGCCCGCCGCGCGATCGTCAAGGTGCAGGGCAACGCCGAAAGCTGCAACAAGCACATCGAGGGCACCGGCTTCGTCTACGCGCCCGGCCGCATCATGACCAACGCCCACGTCGTGGCCGGTGTCACGCGCGGCCTGGAGGTCATCGACGCCGCCGACAACCGCCACGCCGCCACCGTCGTCCGCTACAACCCGCGCCGCGACATCGCCATCCTCCACGTGCCCGGGCTCGACCTGCCGCAGCTCGCCTTCGACGGCGACGGCTCCCGCGGCGACAGCGCCATCGTCGCCGGCTTCCCCAAGGGCAAGGGCTTCACCGCCGAGCCCGCCCGCATCGGCGGCCAGCTGGAGGCCGAGGGCCCCGACATCTACCGCGACACCACGGTCAGGCGGAAGGTCTACGTCATCCGCGGCCAGGTGCTGCCCGGCAACTCGGGCGGCCCGCTGCTCACCCCCGAGGGCAAGGTCTACGGCGTGATCTTCGCCGCCGCGATCAACGAGGAGCAGACCGGCTACGTGCTGACGGCCGAGGAGGTCGCCCCCGACGCGGCGGCCGGCCGCAACGACACCGCGCCCGCCAGCACCCGCAAGTGCGACTAGCGGGGCAGGCTGGCCCGGATCAGCGCGATGGCCTCGGCGGGGTCGCTGTCCTGGGTCAGGCCTGAGGCGGCCTTGCCGACCGCGTCGTACGCGCCGCCGTACGACTGCGCCTTGGCCGCGCCCCTGCTGAACAACGTCACCGCGCCGCGCCCGTTGCCCCGCTGCAGGTGCGTCAGCCCGACGCAGATCTGCGCCAGCCCCTGCCACAGCTCGCGTTCGTCGTCGGGCGCGCACTTCCACCGGCCCTCGAACACCTCGTGCGCGTTGAACGGCAGGCCCTCGTCGAGGAAGCGGCGGCCGTCGGCGAGCGCCTGCTCGGTGGTGGGGGCGTAGTCGTCGGGGACGCGCGGCATGCCGGGCGAGCCGTAGGGGAGCGGCCGGCCGTACGCGTCGCGCGGCCTGGCGTTGCGCGGCCTGCCTTCGGGATCGCGGTCTCTCATCGGTCGGGCTCCGGGTCGTTGAGCCAGCCGAGCACCTCGGTGTCGAACACGTCGGGGATCTCCTCGTGGGGGAAGTGGCCGGCGCCCTCCAGCAGCCGCCACCGGTAGGGAGCCGCCACGTAGCGGCTCGAACCCTGCGCCGTGCGCGGCAGCACGCTCGGGTCGAGCGCGCCGTGCAGCTGCAGCGTGGGGGCCTCGACCTCGGTGCGCATGGTGCGCGCGTAGCGCCGCCCGTCGGGACGCAGCTGCGAGCGGCCGAACCAGCGGTGGTATTCCAGCGCGCAGTGCGCCACGGCGGGGATGCGGAACGCCTCCCGGTACGTACGCGACTCCGCCGGCTCCGGCCATCCCGGCCGCGACCACGCGTCGAGCAGCCGCCCCACCAGCGCCGCGTCGTGCCGGGTGAGCCGGCGCTCGGGCAGCAGCGGAAGCTGGAAGCCGATGCGCCGCCCACTGGCCTTGAGCTGCCCGAACGGGTCGGTGACCAGCGCGCTGCGCAGCCGCAACGGATGGGGGGCCGAGACGACGACGAGGCGGCGTACGCACTTGGCGTCGAGCACGGCCATCGTCCAGGCCAGCAGCCCGCCCCAGTCGTGACCCACCACGATCGCGCCGGTCTCGCCGAGCGCCCTGATCAGCCCCGTCGCGTCGGCCGCCAGCGTCGGCAGGTCGTAGCCGCGCGGCGGCTTGTCGCTGCCGCCGTAACCCCGCAGGTCGACCGCGACCGCGCGGTAGCCGGCGTTCGCCAGCGACACGAGCTGGTGCCGCCACGTCCACCAGAACTGCGGGAACCCGTGCAGCAGCAGCACCAGCGGGCCCTCGCCGGCCTCGACGACGTGGAAGCGGGTGCCGCCCGCGTGCACCGCCCGGTGGGTCCACGGGCCCTCGATGTGGACGGCCGTCTCGTCAGGTGCCATCGCGGGTCACCGGCTCGCGATCGGGGACGGGCGTCGGCAGCCGCTCCTGCTCGTCGGGCGTGGCGATCTCCTTCAGCCCTTTGATCGACCGTGCGGTCCGTTTCATCCCGGCCAGCCCCTTCAGCCTGCGCACCCCGAACAGCACCGCGAGGCCCGCCACCAGCAGGTAGAACACCGTCACGATGAGGAACGCCAGCCAGTTGGGCAGCACCTGGGCCAGCGCGTAGGCGATCGTGAACGAGGCGAGGATCAGGCACAGGTGCGCCATGAACGCCGCGGCGGCGAACATCCCCACCGCCGTACCCACCCGTTTGGCGTCGAACCTGAACTCGGCCTTGGCCAGCTCGATCTCCGAGCGGATCAAGGCCGAGATGTGACTGCTCGCCTGGGCGACCAGCGAGCCCAGGGATTCTTCCTCGGGAGTCTGCGGCATGAACGTCTCCTATCGAGGCCGGGTGGCCGTGTCAAACATCATCCAGCGCGACGCCGTACGGACCGCCAGGCGCCGCCGAACACGCCGGGGAACTTACCGAGCACGAGTCCACTCCCAGAACTACCTGATCGGACAAGATAGCGCTTCCGGTTATCGGCCCTCGGCCGCGCCCCCTTGAGTCTTCCGGTGAAACGCGGACGGCCGCCCCCTGAGTGGGGAGCGGCCGTCTGCCGTGGACCTACGAGGCTCAGTCCTCCGACTTGGCGGACGGGAGCTTCTCCGAGATGAGGTTCATCACCGTGCTGTCGGCCAGCGTGGTGACGTCGCCGATGCTGCGGTTCTCGGCCACGTCGCGCAGCAGGCGCCGCATGATCTTGCCGGACCTGGTCTTGGGCAGCTCGGGCACCACCAGGATCTGGCGCGGCTTGGCGATCGGGCCGAGCGTCTTGGCGACGTGGTTGCGCAGCTCGGCCGCGATGTCGTCGCCCTCCTCCGCCGTGCCGCGCAGGATCACGAACGAGACGATGGCCTGGCCGGTCACCGGGTCGGTCGCGCCGACCACCGCCGCCTCGGCCACCTTCGGGTGGCTGACCAGCGCGCTCTCCACCTCGGTGGTGGAGATGTTGTGGCCGGAGACGAGCATGACGTCGTCGACGCGGCCGAGCAGCCACAGGTCGCCGTCGTCGTCCTTCTTGGCGCCGTCGCCGGGGAAGTACATGCCGTCGAAGCGGCTCCAGTACGTGTCGATGTAGCGCTGGTCGTCGCCCCAGATCGTGCGGAGCATCGACGGCCACGGGTCGCGCACCACGAGGAAGCCGCCGCCGCCGTTGGGCACGCTGTTGCCCTGGTCGTCCACCACGTCGGCGGTGATGCCCGGCAGCGGGCGCATGGCGGCGCCGGGCTTGGCGGCCGTGACGCCGGGGAGCGGGCTGATCATGATGGCGCCGGTCTCGGTCTGCCACCAGGTGTCCACGACGGGGCAGCGGTCCTGGCCGATGTGCTGCCGGTACCAGACGTACGCCTCGGGGTTGATCGGCTCGCCCACGGAGCCCAGGATGCGCAGGCTGGACATGTCGTACTTGGCGGGGATGTCGTCGCCCCACTTCATGAACGTCCTGATCGCCGTCGGCGCCGTGTAGAGGATCGTGATCTTGTACTTCTGCACGATCTCCCAGAACCGGCCCCGGTGCGGGGTGTCGGGCGTGCCCTCGTAGATGACGCTGGTGGCGCCGTTGGCGAGCGGGCCGTACACGATGTAGCTGTGGCCGGTCACCCAGCCGATGTCGGCCGTGCACCAGTAGATGTCGGTCTCCGGCTTGAGGTCGAAGACCGCGTGGTGGGTGTAGGCCGTCTGCGTGAGGTAGCCGCCGGTCGTGTGCAGGATGCCCTTGGGGCGGCCCGTGGTGCCGCTGGTGTAGAGGATGTAGAGCGGGTCCTCGGCGTCGAGCGGCCGCGCCTCGTGCTGGTCGCTCTGGCGGTCGACCAGATCGTGCCACCAGATGTCCTTCTCGCTGGTGGCGACCTCCTGGCCGGTCCGGCGTACGACGACGACGTGCTCCACCTGCGGGCACTCCGCGACCGCCTCGTCCACCGTCGGCTTCAGCGCCGACGGCTTGCCCCTGCGGTAGCCGCCGTCGGCCGTGATGACCACCTTGGCGTCGGCGTCGTCGATGCGGCTCTTGAGCGCCGTGGCGGAGAACCCGCCGAACACCACCGAGTGGATCGCCCCGATGCGGGCGCAGGCCAGCATCGCGATCGGCAGCTCGGGGATCATCGGCATGTAGATGGCCACCCGGTCGCCCTTGCCGACGCCCAGTTCCTGCAGCGCGTTCGCGGCCTTGCTGACCTCGTTCTTCAGGTCGCTGTAGGTCAGCGTGCGGGTGTCGCCCTCGGGCTCGCCCTCCCAGTGGTAGGCGACCTTGTCGCCGCGGCCCTCCTCGACATGGCGGTCCACGCAGTTGTAGGCGACGTTCAGCTCACCGCCCACGAACCACTTCGCGAACGGGGGGTTCCACTCAAGCGTCTTGTCCCACCTCTTGGCCCAGGTGAGCCGATCGGCCGCGCCCTCCCAGAACGCGAGGCGATCCGCCGCGGCCTCGCCGTACGCGGCTTCGGTCACGTTCGCGGCCGCCGCCAGGTCAGCCGGCGGTTCGAACCGGCGGTTCTCCTGCAGCAGGTTGGACAGCGCCTGGGTCTCGTTACCAGCGGTCTCCGGGGCCACCTCGTGCTCCTTCTATGGCCAGAATGGATAGGTTCGTGTCCCACTTCACCAGCTCACGGCCTCCGTACACAAGAGGTCTAGACAGGTCTGTACCGACGTGCGCGGCGGGTGCCGAGGTTATCTGAACGGATGACAACAGCAATTGAAACGTTGTCATCCTGAAATCTTCAGAATGTGCGCGCAAGGGAATGGGCATGCTTTATGGGCCCCCCTCGCGGGGGTTTATGGGGTGGCGGACAACGGTGTGGGCGCGGGTCCTGGAATGGGGGAAGCGCCGCTCGTGAGCGCCGCTCGTGAGCGCCGTCGCGCGGCGCCGGCGGGCCTTTCCGCGGGCCGTCCGACCTTCCCATGGCCCTACCGTACGCAACCGGATCGCGCCGCGAACCACCGGGTGCCGTGCCGGTCCTTACTCGCGGGTAAGGTCGGGTGCGTGAGTGACCCCTTGGCCGTCATCGCGCAATTTCCCGGCGTTCCCGAGGCGGTGGACGAGGCCCGGCAGGCCGTGGACCGGCTCTACCGGCATCGCGTCCTGCGCCGTGCCAGCCCGGCGGTGTCCGCGGAGTCGTCCCTGCGCGGCGCCCGTGCGTCGGCCGCCATCGAGGGCACGGACGTGGCCCTCGACGCGCTGCGCCGCGACGAGGTGCACGATCCGCTGGTCCAGGGCGCGCTGCGGGCGTCGGCCGAGATGGGACGGCTCGGGCCGACGTGGCGCAAGGCGCCCAGGCAGGTGCTCGCGCGCCTGCACACCGTCGCCGCGGCCGGCCTGACCGAGCAGGCGAGTCTCGGACGTCCCCGGTCCTCTGACGAGGCTCCCGACCCGCTCTCGCTGGGTCCGGCGCCGGGCGCGGCCGACACCGCGACCCGCATGGAGAGCCTGCTCACGCTGCTCGAACGTCCGACGAAGGCGCCCGCGATCGTCCTCGCCGCCGTCGTGCACGGGGAGCTGGCGGTGCTGCGCCCCTTCGGCTCGGCCGACGGGGTCGTCGCACGGGCGGCCGGGCGGCTGACCCTGGTCGAGTACGGGCTGGACCCCAAGTCGCTGGTGGCGGTCGAAGTGGGGCATCTGGTGCCGGACTACGCCGAGGCGCTCAGGGCGTACCTGACGGGTACTCCGGAGGGCGTGGCCACCTGGGTACAACACTGTGCCTCTGCGGTAACCCTGGGCGTCAGAGAGACGACTGCAATCTGTGAGGCCCTGCAGCGGGGCTGAGGGAGGCTCGCACATAGCGGACGGCGTCCCTGTCACGAGACGCCGTCTGCCGGCGCATCGCACCGGGTTACCAAGCGTGCACCTCAATCCGTCGGAGCGGGTCAAGCCCGTCACGACGCGCCTCCCGCGGCTGGTCGCACGTGGGTACCCGGTCGATGCACCCGGACAAGGTGGTCCGTAACACCGTTCTATGTCGAATCCGCGCTGATGGGAACCCCTGCGGGCAAGACCTTTACCCGATCATGGGCCTGCATCCTCGTGTCGTCACTGTGCGTGACCGTCTTTATGTGATCGTTATGGTCAGAGGAAAAAACTTGGCGGAAATGCGAGATTGCTCCTCGACGAAACTCGAGTCGATCGGGCAACATACGGAGGTATCGCCCGAAACTGGAGCGCTCTTGCTCGGGACGGCTTTGCAAGTCCCTTGCCAGGCTCCGGTCCGGTGATGAAAGCTTTCTTCTGAAACGGGACCGGCTCTACCCCCCCGGAGCCGGACCGATCAGGCGACCCCCGCTCTCCCCCCCGGCGGGGGTCGCCCCTTTTCCCCACCTCCCGCGCCAAGCCGTCGTGCGCGATGTCGCCACCCGCGCCGAGCCTGGGAGTCCTTGAAGGCGCCGATCGCCGGCCGCAGCACGCCTTCGTGACCGCTCCCCGCGCCCGCCTGGCCACCACCGCCCCAGCGCCATGCGGGCCGCCACGGCGAGAGCCGCTCAGCGCCTGACGTGAGTTGCGGGGTCGTCCACAGGCAGCGGGCCTCGCCGGACGCTCATCCCCAGAACCGTGTTCGGCCCCTCGCCGCCCGGCCCCGCTCGGCCAAGCTCGGACCTCCCCACTCGCCGGCCGCAGGGAGGCCCACCATGCATCGCCCCTTGGTCATCACCGAAGACCACGCTCTGCTCGACGACCTCGTCCGCATAGCGGCCGCCGCCGGTGCCCAGCTCGACGTGGCCCACGCCCCCGCCCACGCCCGCCCGTTCTGGAACCTGGCCCCGCTCATCGCCATCGGCGCCGACCAGGCGGAGGCCGTGGCCGCCACCTCACCCCCGTCCCGCGACCAGGTCCTCCTGGTCACCAGAGACCCCGACGACCCGGACACGTGGCGAAAATGCGTGGCCGTGGGCGCCCAGACCGTCCTCACGCTGCCCACCGACGAGCGCAGGCTGGTCGACCGCCTGGCCGACGCGATGGAGCCCGACCCGAGATCGGGCTCGACCATCTGCGTGATCGGCGGCAGAGGCGGCGCGGGAGCCAGCGTCCTGGCCGCCTGTCTGGCCCTGAGAGCATCGGCCGACCACCTCCGTACCCTCCTCGTGGACGCCGACCCGCTCGGCGGAGGCATAGACGCCCTCCTGGGTCATGAGGAGGCGAAGGGCTCACGCTGGGGCGACCTGGTGGCGAGGGAGGGACGCATCAGCTCCAGCGCCCTGCAAGCAGCACTTCCCGCGTTCGGCGACCTGGCCGTGCTCTCCTTCCACAGGGGCGATGCCGCTCCGATCCCCGCACAGGCCATGCGCTCAGTCCTCGAAGCGGGCCGCCGCGGCTTCGACCTCGTGGTCGTCGACCTGCCGAGACACCTCGACCCGGCCGCGACAGAGGCCCTCACCAGGGCGAAGACGACTTTGGCTGTGGCGCCGGCCGACGTACGCGGCATCCTGTCCACCGTCCAGGTGCTCACCGAGGTGCGCAAACACACCCTCGACGTCCGTGCGATCCTCCGTCCTGGAGTGCTGGACGACGACCTGGCCATGTCCTCCCTGGGCATCCCGTCCGCCGGCGACCTCCCCGACCAGCCCAGGCTCACCGCCACCCTCAACCGCGGCGAACTCCCCAGATTGGGCCCCCGCACCGTACTCGGCGCCCTGTGCACGTCCCTCCTCCGCGACCTGCTCCCGGCGACATGACCGCCACCCCTGTCACGGCGGCCGTCTCGCCCGAGCTGGTGGAGGCCGTCCGCGTACGCCTGGCCAGAACCGGCGCAGAGCCGACCGCAGCCCAGGTGGCGGTGGCGCTGAGGGCCGAGAAGGCGGTCTACGGAGACGCCGAGATCCTCGCCGTGGCCCGCGCCCTGTGCGCGGATCTGATCGGCGCGGGCCCCTTGGAGCCGCTGCTGGCCCGCCCCGACGTGACGGACGTCCTGGTCAACGGCCCTAGGGAGGTCTGGGTGGACGACGGCACGGGCCTGCGCCGCACGTCGGTGACGTTCGCCGACGACGGAGCCGTACGCCGCCTGGCCCAGCGCCTCGCCACCGCGGCCGGCAGACGCCTCGACGACGCCTCCCCGTACGTCGACGCCCGCCTCCCGGGAGGAGTCCGCCTCCACGCCGTACTCCCACCGGTGGCCCCAGGAGGCACCTGCATCTCCCTCCGCCTCCCGCCCCGCCGCACCTTCACCCTGACCGACCTCGTCCAAGCCGGCACCATCACCCCACCCGCCCTCCCCGTCCTGACCGCCATGGTCACCGCCAGACTCGCCTTCCTGATCTCGGGCGGCACGGGAACAGGAAAGACGACGTTGCTGTCCGCCCTGCTCTCCCTGGCCGACCAGCGCGAACGCCTCCTCCTCGTGGAGGACTCCGCCGAGCTCCGCCCCCTCCACCCCCACGTCCTACGCCTCGAAACCCGTCCGCCCAACCTGGAAGGCGCCGGCGAGGTGAACCTTCGCGACCTCGTCAGGCAGGCACTGAGAATGCGCCCCGACCGCCTGGTCGTAGGCGAGGTGAGAGGCGCGGAAGTGGTGGACCTGCTGGCCGCGCTCAACACCGGCCACGAGGGCGGCTGCGGCACGTTGCACGCCAACACCGCGGCCGACGTCCCCCCACGCCTGGAGGCGTTGGGCTGCGCAGCGGGCCTGACCAGGGAAGCCGTCCACAGCCAGCTGTCCGCCGCGCTGGACGCCGTCATCCACCTGACCCGAGACCGAAGAACCGGCAGAAGACGCATAGCCCAGGTCTGCCTCCTGACCAGAGCCTCAACCGGCCTGGTAGAGGCCATCCCGGCCCTGACCTTCACCCCTCAGGGCACTACCCACCCCGGTCCCGCCTACGAGGCCCTCGCCCACCGCACGACCTACAGCCCACCGCCAGATCCCTCGCCACCCAGCACGGCCGACCCGGATCGCCACCCATGACCAGCGCCCTGATAGCCGCGCTGTCCACAGCCTGCGCCCTATGGCTGTGGACAGCCCCTTCCACCCCCGCAACCCGCCTCGCAAACCTGCTGCGGACCAGGAACTCGCCACCCCACCCCCGCCCATCACCGTCGAGACTCCTCGCCCGCCCCAGCCCCACCCGCCAAGCCGAAGCCTGGCGAAAGGCATCGATCGAGCTCTGCCAATCCCTGTCAGCGGAACTCTCCGCCGGCCGGACCCCAGCCGAATCGATGGCCCGAGCCCTGACCGCAGTGGAATTCCCCGACCAAGCCCTCCTCCGCCCCGTCCTGGCAGCCGCACGAGACGGCGGCGACGTCTCCACAGCCCTGAGGACGGCCGCTCCACCCCAGGGCGGCGAGGGCCTGCACCAGTTGGCGGCCTGCTGGGAGGTGGGCACCACGGTGGGCGCGGGCATGGCGGCCCTGATCGACCGAGTCGCACAGACGCTGAGAGCCGCCCAAGCCCATCGCCAGGACGTCGCCGCACAACTGGCAGGCCCCCGCACCACGGCCAGGATGCTCGCCGTCCTCCCAGCCCTCGGCCTCCTCATGGCCGCCGCCCTGAAGATGCATCCCCTGAGCTTCTTGTTCGGCAGCATCCCGGGCCTCATGTGCCTGACAGCCGGCGTGGCCCTCGACGTCTGCGGCCTGTGGTGGACCAACCGCATGGCCACCCGAGCCCAATCCTGACCCGACCCCCGATCGGACCCTGCGATGCTCCACCTGCTGTCAGCCCTGTGCGCCGGCATGGCCGCCTGGCTCTGGCTCTCCCCGAGAACCCCGGCAGAACGCCTCACCCGCCTACGCCCACCGCAAGAACCACCCGAAGAACGTCACCCAGCCCCAAGCTGGCTGGAGCCGCCCACCCACCGACTCACGAAGCGAACGATCCTCACCGCAGCATGCACAGGCCTGCTCGCCGTACTCCTCATCGGCGGCACCCCAGGCCTGATCACCGGCGCTCTCCTGACCCCCGCGACAGCCCTCTACCTCCGCCGCCGAAGCCCACCCGAGTCCCAGGACGACCGGCGCAGAATCGCCGCCGACCTCCCCTTCGCCGCCGACCTCATGACCGCGTGCCTCCGTGCAGGACGCCCGGTGAGCACCGCCACCGAGATGGCCGCGACAGCCGTAGGCGGCCCGCTGGGCGAGCGTCTGACCTGGGCGAGCACCCAGCTACGCCTGGGCGCCGACCCAGAACCGACCTGGGCCTACCTGGCCAAGGACCCGTCCATGGGCCACCTGTCGAGAGCCATGAGCCGAGCAGCGCAAACCGGCGCGCCCGTGGCCGACGTACTGACCCGCCTGGCCGACGACGCCAGAGAAGCATCAAGAGCGGCCGCAGTCGCCGCCGCGAGAAGCGTCGGCGTGAAAGCAGTGGCCCCGCTGGGCCTGTGCTTCCTACCGGCGTTCGTATTGCTGGGAATCATCCCGGTAGTGGCGGGTCTGGCGTCGACCATCATCATCCCGTAGCCACTCACTACATAAGCCGAGCCATGGGCCCTGCACCATGCATCATCAGCGCTATGTACCAGGGAGCCGAAGGACGAGAAGTCAGCTCATCAGTCCTATGTAGTGGGCACCTGAACCAGCCGTGCACGAAGCTCGGCCACATCTCCATCTGTCAGCCCGGCCGCCCGCAACTGCAGATCGACCACGGTCCGGACCCCGTGCTCGACGAGCGCCCGCCATCCCGCCGCCGTAAGCCGCTCAGGATTGTCCGACCGAGCCAAAGCTCCCGCACGTACGGACCCGCCCCCACTTACGGCGATCCCGCCGAGGTCCCGTACGTTGAAGCACCCTTCCCATTCGAGATGCCGCCGCTCGATCACAGAACCTCCAGGGCATCGCGAACATGTGCGGCGAACCGGCCTTATCCGTCACCGCCCCTCATTGAGACAGCGCCGGCCCTACTTTGGTTCGTCATCTCCGGGACGCCGATCATCCGCCATGCCGCCGAAGGCGATCTCGTTCCCTTCCGGGTCCTCGTAGATGACCTTGGTCACGCCGTTCTCGTACGTCTCCCGCTTGACGGGCTCGATGCCGCGCCGAGTGATCGCCGCGACCCGTTCCCGCAGGTCCTCGACGAACGACACCACCAGCGCGTTCCCGGCGCGTTCCGGCTCTTGGACGATGTAGACGTACCGGTGCTCGGCAAGCTCCCATACGGCCTCGACGTCGTTCGGGATGAACGACGGCTTCTCCCCGAACAACTGCTCGTACCACCGCAACGCCGCCTGGTAGTCGCTGACGGGGATGCCGGCGAACAGATCAAGGGTCATGTCGTCCTCCACGTGCAGTCGCGTGCCGCCGCCGCAGTAGACCCCCGCGCCGCCGAAAACTCATCGGAACGCCAGAACGCGCTCGTCCACAGACCACCACCCTTCCACGGCGGCTCATCCACAGAACCGCGTTCGGGCCACCGCCCGCCACCCCGCCTCCGCCACCCTTTGAACCCCGCCGGACAACCGCCGGCCCTCAACACCTGGAGGCACGATGCCAAGTCCCGCCACCACGCCAGACGACATCAAAGCCACCCCAGAACACTCCGATCGCACAGGTGAAGCCCGATCTCAGCCACCAGCCACAACCCCACACCAAGCCGCTGAGCCCTCCTCGACCCGCCGCGCGAAAGGATCCTGGCCGCGCGTCAACAAGTGGCTCCATTACGCAACCGTCAACCGCGAACGCGGCATGTCCACAGCCGAATACGCAGTAGGCACGATCGCGGCCTGCGCCTTCGCCGCACTCCTCTACAAGGTCGTGAGCAGCACAGAAGTCCAGGAGATGCTGACAGCGCTGATCAACCGAGCGCTCAACGTAGCCAAGGAATGAGCCTCCGCCTCTCGCGGACACGCAGGGGCACCAGAGGGCCGGCATCGCGGGGTTCGGTCACCGCCGAAACCGCCGCGATGCTGCCCGCCCTCATGATCGTCCTGGCCGCCGCCCTGTGGGCGATCCAAGCGGTCGCCGTACAGCTCGAATGTGTCGACGCCGCCCGCGCCGCAGCCCGAGCAGCCGCCAGGGGAGAGCCACTCGACCAGGTCCGCGACTACGTCCGAGCAGCCACAACCCCGAATGCCGAGATAGCTCTCACACGAGACCCCGACCTCACGAAGGTGCGCATCACCGTCGAGGTGCGCCCATCGTGGGCGGCCTCCCTCCCCGCGGTCCAGGTGTCAGCCGCAGCCACCGCAGTCACCGAGCCATGACGACGAAGAACCGGAGGAACGCGTGACCACCTCCAAGAGGGAATCACTGCTCAAAGCCAGGGAGCGCGGCTCAGCCACTCTCTGGGGCGTGGCCTTGATGGGCCTGCTGATGGCGGTCGCCATGGCGTTCGCCACGATCGGCTCCGTCCGAGCGGCCCAGCACCGCGTCAACAGCGCCGCCGACCTCAGCGCCCTGGCAGCGGCCAAGCTCGCGCTGATCGACCCGGAGAGCGCCTGCCTCCGAGCCGCCGAACTGGCCACTGAGAACGGCGCAAAGCTGACGAAATGCGAGATCACCACCGACAGAGCCGACGTCTGGACCGCCGTGCCCCTGTCACTCCCGTTGTCAGGCGCGACAACCCTGACCGGCAGATCCCGAGCCGGCCCAGCACCTCCCACCCCATCCGAACAACCCTCACCGAACAGCGGAATGACGAGGCCACGATGACTCAAGTTCATGAGCGACGCGGACCACGTCGTGCACATGACCGTGAGCCCGAGGGGTCGCGGGGCCGCCAGGTCTTGAGGACGCTCCGCAGCGGCCAGGAGCCGAGCTCATTCGGCCAGCAGTGCGGCCGTGGCCGCCGTTGCGTCGAAGCCGGTGCAGAACACCTCGTCTGCCGCATTGCGACCGCGTCCATGAAAGCCCAGATCGAGCAACTGGAACTCCTCGCCACCATCAACCTGCCCGCCACGGAGCGGCCCGCCACGGATCGGCCCGCCACCGATCGGTCCACCATCGCCCAGTCGGCCGACCGCTGACCTCCGCTCGCCGCCTGAGACATGGGCAGCCGGTGTGCGGGGTGCGGCCATACGGTGTGCGGGGTAAGGCGTGCGGTCATACGGCGTGTGGCGTAGGCGGTGCGGCGTTCGAGCTTCGCGGGGCCGTTACCGCTGGTGGGACGGTTGTGGTCCAAGGGGCTAGATCCCAATCGAATCACGACTTCTTAGACATTGTGTCCAAGAGTCAACTGTGTCCCGTAAGGTTCCGCTTACCCTCGGTCCATGCCAGTTGCGACAAGGAGTGTGGGAGAGCAGGAACACGGTCGCTAGGGTGCGGCCCGAGGTCGGTCGGTGACCGTCATCGGCCGGGCGGACTGCACTTCCGGTCGTCGCATGGGCGCCCCGAGGGTGCTCAAAGCGACGCGAGGCTCTCGACGGAGGGAAGCGTCGTGACGGTAGTCGGCAAAGTCGTGGTCACAGGAGCGATCGCGGCCGGTTCCATCGCACTCGGCAACCCCGCTCAAGCGGCCATGACGACCCAGCACGCCGGTTTCTCCAGCCTGACCGCGTCGGCAAGCTCAGCATGGCCGGCGGCCATGTCACAGATCGCACCTGGGGAGATCACTTCTCCGTCTGACGGTGAGGTGGTGACGAGCTCGTCCGTGCCGGTCTCCGCGCGGGCCGGACTGTTGCAGCTGAAGGTGGGGCTGTACGTCGAGGGACCTTCCACGCCCAGCCAGACGATCGGCACCGGCAGTGGAAATCAGACCATCTCCGGGACGTTCAACGCCGGCGACGTTCCCAACGGCACCTTCACCGTGACCCTCAAGGGTGAGATCACCGGCACGACCTACGCGAGCAGCACGTTCACCCTGCGCAGGCCAGCGCAGATGCCGGCGGATGTGCGGGCCGGCAGGCGGGGCGCCAAGAAGGTGCTCGTGACCTGGAGAAAGGGGCCCGAGCCGGACCTGCAGTCGTACGAGGTGTCCAGCACGCAATCCGCTGTCGGCGGGCGGATGCCCGCTGACAGCGCGTGCTCCGGCTCCTCGTGCAGGGCGGAGCTGGCGGTCCCGGCGCAGGTGGCGGGGAAGAAGGTGGGGTTCGCGGTCACGGCGTTCAGGGGCGACGGGAGCGGCGGGTCGATCGGCTCGGAGGAGTCGGCGATGGCGTACGTGAGCTTCCCGGCCGCGCCGTCCGTCAAGCCGACGAAGAGGAAGCCCGCCGACACCGGCCAGACAGCGAAGAACAAGGGACCCACGAGGGTCGACGCGCTGCCCATCCTGCCAGGAAGGACGCAGACGCGGCCGTCCAGCAAGCCGAGCAATCGCAAGCCGGCGACGTCCCCCGAATCATCCGAAGCCGACCCGAACGCCAACCTTCCGGTTCCCTCCGGGCAGGAAAGGGCGGAGAAGGGTGGTGGCCCGGCCACGGCGAACGGCAAGGACGGCGCCGGCCCGGCCCCAGGCCAGACCGGCGCGGTGACGACCGCATCGGGCGGGTCTCCGCTCGGGAACATCGGCCAGTACGGGTGGTACGCGACGGCCGGCATCCTCTTGCTGCTGCTCGGTGTGCAGGTGGGCGGTTGGGCCCGGCGCCGTTCGCTGGCTGCGGGCGAGGGCGGGGTTGCCGCCTCGCCCTCCTCAGCGGGCCGAACGTCGGGGCTGGCGGCTGGGGCGTACACGCTTTCGACCGCGCAGGGCACCAAGCTCAAGCGAGCGGATGGCACGGTCACGCCGGTCACATCGGCGTCGCGACGACCCGCAGTGATCGTGTCCGTCGCCAAGACCCGCGTATCTAAGCAAGAGGCACATAAGGGGAAGGAGGACGCCGCATCGCCCTCTGGCTCAATCGGGGCGGAGGCTGTGGCATGGCCTTCTGGCTCGTCGGAGGGAGGGGGTGTGGCGACGTCTTCCGGCTCTTGCGGCTCTTCCGAGCCAGAGGCTGTGGCGTCGGCTTCTGGCTCTGTCGGGGCGGAGGGTGGGGCCTGGTCTTCTGGCTCGTCGCAGCGGGAGGGCATGGCGTCGTCCTCCGACGCTTCGAGCCCGGAGGGTGCGGTGCCGTCTCCAGCCTCTTCGCGGCGAGAGGGTGGGGCGTCTCGGCAGGTTGTGCCGCGCGAAGATGCGGCGGCTTCCGGTTCCTCGCGGCAAAGACCTATGGCTTCTACCGGCTGGCCGGGGCATGGAGGTGCGGGATCGTCTGACTCGACGACGCGGGAGGGGGCGGCGTTCTCCAGGTCTCTGGAGGGGGAGGGAGCTGTCTCGTCCGGTTCGTCGGGGCGGAAGTCGCAGGTGGAGATGGGGGTGCCGGACGGTTCGATGTCCTCTGAGGGGTCGGCGCCTTTCGAGGGTTCGCCACCCCGAGGCGTCTCCTCCCCTGAGGGTTGGCCACCCCAAAGTGCCTCCTCCCCCGAGGGTTCGCCTTCCCCCTATGTCTCCTCCTCCGAGGGGGCTGCGTCGACATCTCCTTCAGGCGAGGTGGCGGACGGTTCTGCGGCGCCTGTCCTGCCTTCGGTGCCGATCGATGAGCGGTGGAATGACTTCCTGCCGCCTGCGCCTAGGTCCATGGAGGACAGTGCGTTCTGGACGCGTTCTCAGGCGGGGGATGGCGATTTCTGGGAAGCGGATGGCGATGACGAAGGGGCATATGCCGGTCGCGCGCGGAGGAACGGGAAGCCTTCAGGTGAGTCGGAAAAGGAGTAATTGCTCTTCGGCTGAAAAGGGCTTGGTGATGGCCTCGTCGGGTGGATGGCTGGTCCGTGGCGGGTTCGGGGTCCCGCCGAATGTGGGCTGCCGAGGGGGATGGCCGGTTCTGCGGTGCGCTGAAAATGCTGGTCTTGGTGCAAGGGGAAAGGGCGTTCGAGGTAGGGTTTCAGGCGGCGGGCATTAGGTGTTGGGCCGGTGACTTTAATCTGTTCCGGCTGTGGTTGGGTTGAAGTCATGTCGCACGGGCGTGAGTTCCTATTGCGGGGATAGCAAAGTGTTGAGGAGGCGGATGGCGCCTCTTTTGTGCAGGGGTTCGTTGCCGTTGCCGCATTTGGGGGATTGGATGCAGGAAGGGCAGCCGCGTTCGCATTCACAGGACATGATGGCTTCGCGGGTAGCGGTGAGCCAGTCGGTCGCGCGGGCGTAGCCGCGTTCGGCGAAGCCGGCGCCGCCCTCGTGGCCGTCGTACACGAAGACGGTGAGCAGGCCCGTGTCGGCGTGCAGTTCGGTGGAGACGCCGCCGATGTCCCAGCGGTCGCAGGTCGCGAACAACGGGAGAAGGCCGATGGCGGCGTGCTCGGCGGCGTGGGCGGCGCCGCCCAGGTCGATGTCGGCTTCGGCGAGCGGGGCCACGGCCGAGGCGGGCAGCGTCCACCAGACGGCGCGGGTGCGGAGGGTTCTGGGCGGCAGCTCCAGAGGTTCGTCGCCGAGCATTTCCCCTGATTGGAGGCGCCTCTTCAGGTACGAGACGACTTGCCGGGTCACCTCCACCTCGCCGAAGTGGAGGGTGCCGGGGCCCAGAGGTTGGGAGCGTTCAGTGGAAAGGATGGAGATGTCGGTGATGTCGCGGGCGAAGGTCGTGTAGTCCGGGTTGGCGCTGGAGACCAGGGCCACTCCGGCGTCCAGGTCCAGGAGCTCCACGAGGAAGGTCTCGCCCTGGTGCAGGTAGATCGCGCCCGTGTGCACGGTGGTGTGCGCGGAGGGCTCGTCCACGCTGCCCAGCAGGCGGCCTGTGGACGACTCCACGACCTGGATCGGGGCTCCTCCGCCGCCTCGGATGTCGGCGAGGTCCGTGGCCCGCTCGCGCCTGGTCCAGAACCAGCCGGCCGGACGCCTTCTGAGCATGCCGTCCGCCACCAGGTCGTCGAGGACCTTGGCGGTGGTGGGGCCGAAGACGGGCAGGTCGTCCTCGCTCAGCGGGATCTCGGCGGCGGCGGCGCAGAGGTGGGGGCCCAGCACGTACGGGTTGTCGGGGTCGAGGACGATCGCCTCCACCGGGCGGCCGAACAGGGCCTCGGGGTGGTGCACGAGGTAGGTGTCCAGCGGGTCGTCCCTGGCGATCAGTACGGCCAGCGCGTCCCTGCCGTCGCGACCCGCCCTACCCGCCTGCTGCCAGAGCGAGGCGCGGGTGCCCGGCCAGCCGGCGATCAGCACGGCGTCGAGGCCGGAGACGTCCACGCCCAGTTCGAGGGCGTTGGTGGTGGCCAGGCCCATGATCGTGCCTGCGCGGAGGGCCTTCTCCAGGAGACGGCGGTCCTCAGCGAGGTAGCCCGCCCGGTACGCGGCGATCTTGTTGGGGAGCTCGGCGAGGTCGGCTTCGGCCGACTCCGGGATCGCCCAGGTGAGTGAGGACGATTCCAGAGGGGACGGTGATTCCATCGAGGACGCTGATTCCAAGGAGGACGCTGATCCGAAGGAAGACGGTGATTCCAGGGGGGACGCTGTTTCCAGGGGGGACGCTGTTTCCAGGGAGGACGCTGTTTCCAGGGAGGACGGTGATTCCCGGGAGAGGGCGGCGGGCGGGACCGGCTCCCGCGAGCCTTCGGCGTGGGCGGCCGGTGTCTGGTCCCTGGCTTGTTCGGCTGATGCGGCGGTGTGGGCAGCCCGCATGTGTTCCGAGGTCGGAGCAGCGTGTTCTGAGCTGGGGGGTGAGTGGTCCGCGCCCAAGGGGGCTTGCCTCGGGTGCTGGGTGCTGGAGGTGGGGGGTGGGGTGTAGGGAAGGGAGAAGGCTACGTCGGCCAGTTTGGCGCGGGCTGAGAGGGCTACTGTTTCTGCGCCTCTCCTTGAGCGGACGAAGGCGAGGGTGCGTACGTCGGCCAGGACGAGGTCGGCCAGCAGGTCGGCGGCCTCCGCCGTGGCCGTGCGGCGTACGGGGGCCCCGCCTTCGCCCCGCAGCTCCGTCAGGGGCGGCTCCCACAGCGCGATGGTGGTCGCGCCCTTCGGCGAGGCGTCCACCGTCACCTCGTCCATCTCGAGCCCCGTCAGCCTCCGCCCGAACAGCCCGGGCTCGCTGGCCGTCGCCGAGGCGAGCATGAAGGTGGGGGTGGAGTTGTAGCGGGCGCAGGCGCGGCGGAGGCGGCGCAGGATCTGGGCCACGTGCGAGCCGAAGACACCGCGGTAGCCGTGGCACTCGTCCACCACGACCAGGCGCAGGCGGCGGAAGAACGACGACCACTGCGCGTGGCGGGGAAGGATGCTGCGGTGCAGCATGTCTGGATTTGTCAGTACGTAGTTGGCGTGCTGGCGTACCCAGGTGCGTTCCTCGAAGGGGGTGTCACCGTCGAAGCAGGCCGCGCGGAGCTGGGTGATGCGCAGCTCGCGCAGACTGCGGAGCTGGTCGGCGGCCAATGCCTTGGTAGGGGTCAGGTAAAGAACCGTGCCGCCGTCGAGGGAGGCGGCGACCGCCGGAGTGAGGTACGCGAGGGACTTGCCCGACGCCGTACCGGTCGAAATGATCACGTTTCGGCCACGGAATGCCAGGTCGGCGGCCTCGTACTGGTGAGGCCAGAGTCCTGTCACCCCGCGGTTCGCCAAGCGCGTAATGAGGACTTCCGGCGTCCACTCCGGCCAGCGCACGTGACCCGCCTGACGTGCAGGAACATGCTCCACATGGGTGATACGCGCGCGACGTGAGGGTACGCCGAGCAGGTGGCGGAGGAGTGATGCCGTCTGTTCTGGGGAGGATCCGGTGGAAGTCACTGTTTCCAGTCTTGCATCCGTGGGCAAAGTCGCCGGGAATCGTGATTTCGTATAGACACAAGCCAGGCGCGTGGTTGAATGCCGCGCGTCAGGGTCGGACAGTCTGGGGCCACGCTCCAGATTGCCAGGCCGGCAAGACTACTTTCGCAGGCGAGGCGCTGGAGGATCTGTGGATCTGAAGTTGGATCACCGCACCGAAGACCGACTCACCATCGTGGAGGTCGAGGGTGAGATCGATGTCTACACGGCGCCGAGATTGCGTGAACTCCTCATCGATCTGGTCAACAAGGGCAACTTCCACCTTCTTGTGAACATGGAGAAGGTCGACTTCCTCGACTCCACGGGCCTCGGGGTCCTGGTCGGGGGGCTCAAGCGAGTTCGCGCGCACGACGGCTCGCTTGAGCTGGTCTGCACCCAGGAGCGCATCCTCAAGATCTTCCGGATCACCGGGCTGACCAAGGTCTTCGGGATCTACGCTTCGGTCGACGAGGCCAAGGAAGCTCACGGCAAAGACAAGTAGCATGGCTACCGTCGAGCTCACGTTCAGCGCTCTCCCCGCACACGTGCGCACCGCACGGCTGGTCGCGACGGCTATCGCGCGCCGCACCGGTGTGGAGGAGTCCCTGCTGGACGAGGTCAGGCTCGCCGTGGGTGAGGCGTGTTCCCGGGCAGTCGAGGCGCATCGAGCGCACTGTCCGGGCGAGCCCATCCGCATCGAGCTACGTGACGATTCGGGGCGTTTCGAGGTCACGGTCAGTGACCTGGCTCCCAGCGAGGAGATCAAGCAAGAGAAGCCGCTGGACCTGGGCATGCTCTCTGACTCGTTCATGTCCAACTTCGGGATCGCGGTCATCGAAGGGTTGGCCGATGATGTCG
The DNA here is from genome assembly GCF_040609855.1 of Nonomuraea sp. NPDC004580. Taxonomy (NCBI): domain Bacteria; kingdom Bacillati; phylum Actinomycetota; class Actinomycetes; order Streptosporangiales; family Streptosporangiaceae; genus Nonomuraea; species Nonomuraea sp. NPDC004580. The sequence goes on from NZ_JBEXLH010000008.1 coordinate 112,455, forward strand.
AGGTGTATCCCAGCCCCAAAGGCACGAATATCCGGATGAGTTGGCCGGCTGCCGTCGGCAGCAACACCAACACCGGGACCATCTGAGCCGCCCTGGTCAGCCCAACCCCACCCGGTCAGGATGAGGCGGCGGGCTTTCAGGCTGTTCCGGTGGCTTCCGGGTGGCTTTCGGGTTGTTCTGGAGATCCGGGGCAGGGGCAGGGGCTGACGTCAGCGGTTCTGCGGCATGAACTCAGGGCTGTCCGCGGCGATTGAGGTTGAGGTGGCTGCGGGCTGAGGTCGAGGTGGTTCGGCCGAGGTCCGTGGCTTTGTGCTGTCGGCAGGGTGGTCTCCGGCTTTCGCGATGGCGGTCGAGGGCTGACGGCGGTCGAGGGCTGATGTGGTCTGCCCAGTGCTGCCGGCGGTCGGAGTCTGAGGGGGAGGGGGAGGCAGTTCGCGCTGAGGGGTGCGTGAGTGAGCGTTCCGGGCGTCAAGGCTGCCCTCCCTGAGGTCGGTGGAAGGCTGCTGAGGGCCTCTCTGTGCCTCCGAGGGGCGATTTGTGCGCATTGGGCGGTAGTTGGGTTGCTCGGGCGTAGGGCAAGGCGGCATCCGCGTCAGGGAGGCCGTCTGAGGGATCGAACGGCGGGTTGTCGTCCTGCGTATCCAGGAGGGGTGGGTTTGGGGCGGCGGGGGTGCGGGGCCAAGTCAAGTGGGTGCAGGAGGGGTGCGGTACGTACGGGGAGGCCCGAAGTCGGTGGGGATGGAGGGGTGCGGTCAAGGGCGGGAAGGCCGTAAGAATCGGGGTTTCGGGCGGTCCGAAATGGTGTCTTGCTGTGACCGTAAAGGCTTGGAAATTTCTGGTGTCAGATCCCAAACCAGGGCACTGTCAGGGGATTACTAGACACTCGCACAATTAGCGACCGCCAGAGCCTTCATATCCACGGACTGCCTGCGTAGACTCCCGGCACCGGCCAAGGTGATCCGGCGGAACGCGGATTCAACCGGAAGCGGCACCCACAACCCGGATGGTGCCGCAACACCCGCCGAGGAAAACTGCAGCACCGCCCGGGCAGGACGACCGGTCTTGCCGAGGAGAACGATGAGCAGGCACATGCTGGCAGCGGAGCCAGCGTCCAATCTGGTTCTGAGCGCAAACAATCTCACCATCGTGATCGTGGTCGCCGCGGTCGCACTGATCGCGCTAGCCGTCGCCGGCGGCCTGGTGCGCGAAGTGCTGTCCGCCGGCCAGGGCACCGAACGAATGCAGAACATCGCGCGCGCCGTACAAGAAGGCGCCGCGGCCTATCTCACGCGTCAGTTCCGCACGTTGGCGATCTTCGTCATCGTGATTCCCTTCCTGCTGCTCCTGCTACCTGGAGAGACGGACGTACGCATCGGACGTTCGATCTTCTTCGTGGTCGGGGCGGTGTTCTCCGCGCTGACCGGGTTCATGGGCATGTGGCTCGCGGTGCGCGGAAATGTGCGCGTCGCCGCCGCCGCCAAGGACGCCGGTGAGAAGCGGGCGATGCGCATCGCGTTCCGTACCGGCGGTGTGGCCGGCATGTTCACGGTGGGCCTCGGCCTGCTGGGCGCGGCGGTCGTGGTCTTCATCTACCAGGGCAACGCGCCGGGTGTGCTCGAAGGCTTCGGCTTCGGCGCGGCGCTGCTGGCGATGTTCATGCGAGTCGGCGGCGGCATCTTCACCAAGGCCGCCGACGTGGGCGCCGACCTGGTCGGCAAGGTCGAGCAGGGCATTCCTGAGGACGACCCGCGCAACGCCGCGACCATCGCCGACAACGTGGGCGACAACGTCGGCGACTGCGCCGGCATGGCGGCCGACCTGTTCGAGTCGTACGCGGTCATGCTGGTCGCGAGCCTCATCCTGGGCCGGGTGGCGTTCGGCGAGGAGGGGCTGATCTTCCCCCTCATCGTCCCGATGATCGGTGTGATCACCGCGATCATCGGCATCTTCGTCACCGGCATGCGCGACCGCGACCGCAACGGCATGGCGGCGATCAACCGCAGCTTCTTCATCTCCGCCGCCATCTCGGCGGTGCTCGTGGCGGCGGCCGCGTTCTGGTACCTGCCGAGCAGCTTCTCCGGCCTGACCGGCTCCACCGTGCAGTCCGACGCCGACCCGCGGCTCATCGCCATCGGCGCGGTGCTGATCGGTCTGGTGCTGGCCAGCGCGATCCAGCTGCTCACCGGCTACTTCACCGAGACCAACCGCCGCCCGGTCAGGGAGATCGGCGAGAGCTCGGCCACCGGCCCCGCCACCGTCATCCTGGCGGGCATCAGCGTCGGTCTCGAGTCGGCGGTGTACTCCGCGCTGATCATCGGCGGCGCCGTCTACGGCGCGTTCCTGCTCGGGTTCGGGAACGTGACGATCGCGCTGTTCGCGGTGGCGCTCGCCGGCACCGGTCTGCTGACCACGGTCGGCGTCATCGTCTCCATGGACACCTTCGGCCCGGTCTCCGACAACGCGCAGGGCATCGCGGAGATGTCAGGCGACGTCGAGGGCGAGGGCGCGCGGGTGCTGACCAGCCTCGACGCGGTCGGCAACACCACGAAGGCGATCACCAAGGGCATCGCCATCGCGACGGCGGTGCTGGCGGCGACGGCGCTGTTCGGCGCGTTCCGTACGGCGGTGGAGACCGAGCTGGCCGCCGCCACGGCGTCGGTCAAGGACGCGCTCGGCACGTTCTCGTCCTTCAGCCTCAGCATCGACCAGCCGAACGTGCTGGTCGGTCTGATCATCGGCGCCGCGGTGGTGTTCCTGTTCTCCGGGCTTGCCATCATGGCGGTCGGCCGGGCCGCGATGCGGGTGGTCTTCGAGGTACGCGACCAGTTCCGCAACAAGCCCGGCATCATGGACGGCACCGAGAAGCCCGAGTACGGCCGCGTCGTGGACATCTGCACCCGCGACTCGCTGCGCGAGCTGGCCACGCCCGGTCTGCTGGCGGTCATGACGCCGATCGCGGTGGGGTTCGCACTGGGGTACGCGTCGCTCGGCGCCTTCCTCGCCGGCGCCATCGCGTGCGGCACGCTGATGGCCGTCTTCCTCGCCAACTCCGGTGGCGCCTGGGACAACGCCAAGAAGCTCGTCGAGGACGGTCACCACGGCGGCAAGGGCTCCGAGGCGCACGCCGCCACGGTCATCGGTGACACCGTCGGTGACCCGTTCAAGGACACCGCGGGCCCGGCCATCAACCCGCTGATCAAGGTGATGAACCTGGTGGCGCTGCTGGTGGCGCCGGCCGTGGTGCTGTACGCGGGCAACCCGGCCCTGCGGATCGGCATCACCGTGGTCGCGGTGGCGGTCGTGGTGGGCGCGATCATCGTGTCCAAGCGGCGGTCGGTGGCCATCGAGCCGGCGAACAACAACAACCGCGAGCACGAGCCTGTGGCCTCGTAGTTCGTTGAGCGTGTGAGACGCCCGTCCCCGCAGGTGGGGGCGGGCGTCCTTGTGTGTGAAGGGGAAGGTGGGGGTGGCGGCTGGGGGGTTGGGTGGGAAACTGGGCGCGTGAACGATGACAAGCAGCAGCCCAGCGGCGGCAGGACCCTGGGCATGATCCTGCTGGCCATGGTCGCCATCCTCGCCGTGATCGTGGGGCTCGCGGTCTGGGCGTCGAGGGGATGAGCGCGTGCGTACGTTGATCGTGCTGCGGCACGCCAAGGCCGCCTCCGTACCGGGCCTGGCCGACTGGGAGCGCCCGCTGACGGATCAGGGCGAGCAGGACGCCAAGCGGGCGGGCGAGGAGATCAGGGCGGCGGGGCTGGTCCCCGACGTGGTCCTGTGCTCACCGGCGGCCAGGACGCGGCGCACCGCCGAGCTGGCCTTCCCCGGCGTGGAGGTCAGCTACGAGCGGGACATCTACGAGGCGTACCCGGACGAGTTGCTGGAGCTCCTGCGCCGCGCCGGCTCCGAGGCGGGCACGCTGGCACTGTGCGGGCACAACCCGGGCGTCCACGAGCTGGCTTTGGGGCTGGCGGGCGGCGACTACGGGTTCAGGCCGGGGTCGTTCGCGGCGATCGCGGTGGAGCCGCCCTGGGAGCAGCTGTCACCGGGCGAGGGCCGCCTGATCAACCGCTGGGCCCCGGACAAAGGGCACTGATCAGAGGACCGGCAGGACGGCGTCCTCGGCGTCGGCGGCCTCCACCTCGTCGCGGGAGATGCCCAGCAGGTAGAGGATCGAGTCGAGGTACGGCGTGTTGACGGCCGTGTCGGCCGCCTGGCGGACGACCGGCTTGGCGTTGAACGCGATGCCGAGCCCGGCCGCCGCGATCATGTCGAGGTCGTTGGCGCCGTCGCCGATGGCCACGGTCTGGGAGATCGGCAGGCCGGCCTCCCGGGCGAAGCGTTCGAGCGCCCGCGCCTTGCCCGGCCGGTCGACGATCTCGCCGACGACGCGCCCGGTGAGCCTGCCGTCGACGACCTCCAGGACGTTCGCGGCGGAGTAGTCGATGCCGAGCTCGTCGACCAGCGCGTCGGTGATCTGGGTGAAGCCGCCGCTGACGATGGCGAAGCGGTAGTCGAGCCGCTTGAGCGTGCGGACCAGCGTGCGGGCGCCGGGGGTCAGCACGACCTCCTTGCGCACCTGCTCGAACACCTCGGCGGGCAGCCCTTCGAGCAGCGCGACGCGCCGCTTGAGCGACTCGGCGAAGTCGAGCTCGCCGCGCATGGCCTCCTCGGTGACGCGGGCGACCTCGTCGAGGCAGCCGGCGTGGGCGGCCAGCAGCTCGATGACCTCGCCCTGGATGAGGGTGGAGTCGACGTCCATGACGATGAGCCGCTTGGCCCTGCGGGACAGGCCGGTGCGCTGGACGGCGACGTCGACCTCCTGCTGCGCGGCCTCGGCGGCGAGCTCGACGCGCAGGGCGGCGGGGTCGGCGCCGGAGACCGACAGCTCGATGCAGGTGACGGGCCACTGGGCGAGGCGTTCGATGCGGTCGATGTTGGCGCCGGCGGCGGCGATGCGGCCGGCGATGCCCGCCATGGCGGCCGGCGAGAGGGTGGCGCCGAGCACGCTGACCGACAGGCGGCCGCGGCGGCGCTGCTCCTTGGCCTGGGAGCCGGTGGACAGCTCCACCTCCATGCCGAGGTCTTCGGCGACGCGCTCGACGGCGGTCCACATGGCGCCGAGGGTGGTGCCGGTGCCGGTGGACGGCCCGCCCGCGTACGCGACGAGCACGCCGAGCGTCAGGCGGCCTCGGATGACGACCTGCTCGATGTCGGCCACCGTCACGGGGAACTTCGACAGGACGGAGAAGAGCCGGGAGGTGACGCCGGGGCGGTCGGGGCCGGTGAGCGTGATCAGGAGGGTGCGCTGGTCCACATTCAGTCACGGTACTGCGCCCGATCCGGTGCTCGCGCAGCAGGTCGCGCATTCGGGGTCGGGCGCAGTAGGGACGGGGTCAGCGAGCGATCTTGGTCTTGACCGTCTTCGCGTAGCCGTGGACGGGGACGCCGAGCCGGTCGAGCTCCTCCTTGCTCATGTTCTCCATGCCCGTCTGGACGTCATAGGAGACGATGCCGAGCCTGGCGGTCTGGGTGCCCTTGGCCTTCTTGGTGAGCTTGACGTCGAAGATCATGGCGATGCTCTCGCCCTTCTCGACGACCTTCGGCACGAAGCAGTACAGCGCCCGGCCGTCGAGCCCGCACTCCGTGCCCTTGACGCTGGAGCGGTAGTAGACCTTCTTCAGGTCGACGCCCTTGGGGAACTCGCCGCCCAGGAAGTAGTAGTCGGCGTAGTGGGGGCCCTTGTTGCGGGCGACGACGGTGTAGGAGATCTTCCCGCCGGGCTTGACCTTCTTCGGCGCCTTGACCTGCACGTCGAAGACGGAGAACGGGTCGTCCTGGGCGGTGGCGGAAGCGGGGGTGGCGGAAAGCAGCAGGGCGCCCGCCGCTAATGCGACCGTCGCGACCTTGGGCAGAGAGTCAGGCATACAAACGTCTCCGTCGTGGGTGGAAAACGGGGACGCGACACACTAAGCCCCCGTAAATGTCGGCTTTTCCTATCACGTGGGCAAACCGGGGTAAAGCTCATTTCTGCAGAATCAGGTGCGTGTCGCCGAACTCGTGCCACAGATAACTCTCCCGCAACGCCTCCTCGTACGCCCGCGCCAGGGCCCCCTCGCCCGCGATCGCGGTCAGCATCATCAGGTGGCTCGACCGCGGCTCGTGCAGCCCGGTGATCAACCCGGAGACGGCCCGTACGCCACTCTCCGGCGTCACCACGTGCCCGGTCCACCCCCGGGAGGCGGAGACCACTCCGGCGGCGTCGGCGGCGGTCTCCAGCGCCCGTACGACGGTCGTGCCCGCCGCCACCACCCGGCCGCCGTTCCGCCTGGTCAGGTTCACCAGGTCGGCCGTGGACGCGGGCACCTCGTACCGTTCGGCGTAGGGCGGCTCGTCCTTCTCCGGCGAGGCCACCCCCGTGTGCAGTGTGATCGGCGCGATGCCGATGCCCCGCGACACCAGCGCCGTGACCAGCGCGTGGGTGAACGGCCGCGCCGCACTCGGCATCTCCGCGCTGCCCGGCACGGTCGCGAACACCGTCTGGTACGCCTCGATCGGCCAGTCGCGCTCCACGTACGAATAGCGGATCGGCACCCCGTGCACCCGCAGGTACGCCTCCACGTCCCGGTCGAGCATGGCCCGCCACAGCCGCGGCGTCTCGCGCCCGAGCAGCCGCAGCGTGGCGTGTCCCGGCATGGGCAGCCACTCGCCCGGCTCGCCCCCCGGGTAAGGCTCGCTCGCCTTGGAGGTGCGCCGGCGCAGCTCGACCAGCCACGTGCCGTCCTGCCGCGCGGTGGAGAAGTGCACGGCCAGCCGGTCGAGGCGGACGGCGGCGGGCAGCGTCGCGGAGTTGTTGACCACGATGAGGTCGCCGGGGTCCAGCAGGGAGGGCAGGTCGTGGAAGCGGTGGTGTGACGGGTCGCGGTCGCCGCGCGAGACGAGCAGGCGTACCCCGTCCCTGGCCGTGCCGCGCGCCTCGGGCGGTTCGTGGGCGGACAGTCCAGGCGGCAGCGAGAAGTCCAGCGCGGCGGTCATTGCAGGCTCACCTTGCCGCTCGCGGGGCGGGCGCTGACCAGGTCGTACAGCGCCCCCGCCACCTTGGCGGGGTCGGCGGCGCCCGCGGCCTCGTCGGCGCCGACGGCGTCGGCCAGCATGCGGGTGTTCATCTCGCCTGGATCGACCCACCACACGCGCAGGTCGGGCTCCTCGGCGGCCAGCACGTTCGACAGCTGCTCCAGCGCGGCCTTGGTGGCGCCGTAGCCGCCCCAGCCCTCGTACGCGCCGGTGGCGGCGTCGGAGGTGACGTTCACGATCGAGCCGCCGCCGCCGCCGGCGGCGCGCAGCGCGGGCAGCGTGGCCTGGATGAGCGCGAGCGGCGCGGTGACGTTCGTCTCCAGCAGCCCTCTGAACGCCTCCAGCGGGTAGTCCGCGAGGTGCGGAAGCGGCGTCACGCCGAGGTCGCCGGCGTTGTTGACCAGCAGGTCCAGCGAGGGCGTCGCGGCGGCGAGGCGGGCCACGTGCGCGGGGTCGGTCACGTCGCCGGGGATCGCGGTCGCGCCCAGCTCGGCGGCGGCCCCGTCGAGGTCGTCGGCGCCGCGCGCGGTGAGGACGAGGCGCCAGCCCGCCGCGCCGAGCGCCCTGGCCAGGGCCAGGCCGAGACCTCGTGAAGCTCCGGTGATGAGTGCGGTGTTCGTCATGACACCGACGCTAGGAACGGACGGCCGCGCGGACATCGGGCCGAGGACCGGCCGGTGCCTGGGCACTTCGTCCTAGGACCATAGAGTGGGTCGCGTGCCCTCCGACGTGCCTTCCGACCGAGACGAGATTCTGCAGGCGGTGAGCTCGGCCGTGCTCGCGGTCACCCGCCACCTGTCGGTGCGCGAGGTGTTGCAGGTCATCGTACGCTCGGCGCAGCGCCTGCTCGACGCCCGCTACGCCGCGCTCGGCGTGCCCGACGACGACGGCTCGTTCGCCGAGTTCGTCGCCGAGGGCCTGACCGACAAGCAGTGGGACGCGATCGGCCCGCTGCCCCGCCAGCACGGCATGCTCGGCGCGATGCTGCGCGAAGGCGCTCCGGTCAGGCTGCCCGACCTGCGTAAGGACGAGCGGTTCGAGTGGTGGCCGAAGGCCCACCCGGTGATGAAGGACTTCCTCGGGGTGCCGATCCGCGACGGCGACCGGGTGCTCGGCATCATCTTCCTGGCCAACAAGCGGCGCGGCGGCGGGTTCACCGAGGCCGACCAGGAGCTGCTCACGCTGTTCGCCGCGCACGCGGCCATCGCGCTGACCAACGCCAGGCTTTATGAGCACAGCCGCGAGCTGGCCATGCTGGAGGAGCGCAACCGCATGGCGAGGGAGCTGCACGACGCGGTCAGCCAGAAGCTGTTCTCGCTACGGCTGTCCGCGCAGGCCGCCGGCGCCCTGCTGGACAAGGACACCGGCAAGGCCGCCGCCGAGCTCGACCGGGTGCAGCGGCTGGCCGGTGAGGCCATCTCCGAGCTGCGCGCGGTCATCGTCGAGCTGCGGCCGGCCGAGCTCGACCGCCACGGCCTGACGGAGACGCTGCGCAAGCACGTGCGCCTGCTCGACCGGCTGCACCCGCCCCTGGTGGCGTTCGAGTGCGGCGAGCTGCCGGCGCTGGCGCCCGAGACCGAGGTGGCGGTGCTGCGGGTGGCCCAGGAGGCGCTGCACAACGCGCTGCGGCACTCGGGGGCGGCGAACGTGCGGATGCGGCTGGCGTACGAGGACGGCAGGCTGGTGCTGGGCGTGCACGACGACGGCAAGGGCTTCGATCCGGCGGACCCGCAGCGCGGGCTCGGCCTGGTGTCGATGCGTGACAGGGCCGAGTCCGTCGGAGGCGTCATGACCGTCGCGTCGGCCCCCGGTGAGGGGACGACCGTGCGCATGGAGGTGAGCGCGTGATCCGGGTGCTGATCGCCGACGACCATCCGGTGGTTCGGCAGGGGCTGCGCACGTTCCTCGACCTCCAGGACGACATCACGGTCGTCGGCGAGGCGGGCGACGGCGCGCAGGCCGTCGAGCTGGTCGGCGAGCTTTCGCCCGACGTGCTGCTGCTCGACCTGAAGATGCCGGTGCTCGACGGGCTTGGCGCGCTCGAACGGCTGACCGGCACGCCCACCCGCGTGGTCGTGCTGACCTCGGTGAGCGACCCGGCCGACGTCGGCCCCGCGATGCGGGCGGGCGCGGCCGGCTTCCTTTACAAGGACGTCGATCCGCAGGCGCTCGTCCAGGCCGTCCGCGCGGTGCACGGCGGCCAGGTGCTGCTCGCGCCGGAGGCGGCCGGGGCGATGCTGGCCGCGCCGGGCGACGGCCAGGCGCCGGGGCCCGTGCCGCTGACCGAGCGCGAGCGTGAGGTGCTGGCGCTCATCGCCGCGGGCCGGTCCAACAGGGAGATCGCGCGCAGCCTGGCCGTGGCGGAGAAGACCGTGAAGACCCACGTCTCGAACGTGCTGATGAAGCTGGGCGTCCAGGACCGCACCCAGGCGGCGCTCTACGCCGTCCGCCACGGGCTGGGCTGAGCTACTGGTGGCGTACGGGCTCGAAGATCGCGTGGTGGGCGGCGACCAGCGCGCGGCGCACGGCGCGGTCGAGCTCGCGCAGCGCGCTCTCGCGTACGGCGACCTGCCCGGTGGTGAGCCCGCGCGAGTCGGCCAGGCTCAGCACGGCGGCCAGTCGCGTGGCGAGGGTGGAGACCCGGTGGGCGCGCCCCGGGTAGCCGGGCGCCAGCTCGCCGCCGCGCACGGGACGGCCCGGCCGGTCGCCCACGGGGCCGTCGACCGAGGTGAGGGCCTCGGTGGCGGCGCGCATCGCGTCGGACAGGTCACGCTCCGCCTCGGCCAGCGAGGGCAGGTCATGGCGTACGGGGCCGGCGTCGTGCACGTCGAACCGCACGCCGACGTACGACGACCCGCGCCGGTCGAGCGAGGGCACCAGGCCGAGGTTGCGGTCGGCGAGCACCGCGATGACGGCCTGACCGGCGTCGACCGCGGCCGAGTTGAACGAGGGAGGGCCCGAAAGCCCGAGCGGGTCGCCCGGCGCGGGCAGCGCGAGCCGCAACTCGCGCAGGCCGTCGGAGCGCAGGTTCGCGAGATGCTTTCGCAGCGGCAGCTCGCCCACGACGGCGGGCCCGCCTGCGGCTTCTACGTGGTCAGCCGCCTCGTCGAGGCCAACGTGACCGGACAGCCACGCGTTGCCCCAGGCGACCAGGGATGGGCAGACAGTCGATTCAGGGCGCACCGGTCCACGATAAGCGCTCGCCCTGCAATAGGTTTGTCCCGAGGGTGACTCCTAAGGAGGTATCGGGGATGGGTGGTCAGGTGCTGCGGCTCCAGGACGTCGCCGTCAGGCGCGACGGAGCGGCCCTGCTGCGCGGCATCGACTGGACGGTCAACGAGGACGAGCGGTGGGTCGTCATCGGGCCCAACGGCGCGGGCAAGACGACCTTGCTGCAGGTCGCCGCCACGCTGCTCTATCCGAGTGAGGGCCTGGTCGAGGTGCTGGGCGAGCGGCTGGGGCAGGCCGACGTGTTCGATCTTCGGCCGCGCATCGGCCTGGCGAGCGCCGCGCTGGCCGAGCGCATCCCGCCGGAGGAGAAGGTCATCGACCTCGTGCTGACGGCCTCCTACGCGATCGTGGGCCGCTGGACGGAGGAGTACGACTCCAACGACGTGACCAGGGCCGTCGAGCTGATCGACATGATGGGCGCCGCCCACCTGATCAGGCGCAGGTTCGGCACGCTGTCCGAGGGCGAGCGCAAGCGCGTGCAGATCGCCCGCGCGCTCATGCCCGACCCCGAGATGCTGCTGCTCGACGAGCCTGCCGCGGGCCTCGACCTGGGCGGCAGGGAAGACCTCGTGCGCCGGCTCTCGCTGCTCGCCGGCGACTACCGCTCGCCGACGCTGGTGCTGGTGACGCACCACGTGGAGGAGGTGCCCGCGGGGTTCACCCACGGGCTGCTGCTGCGGCACGGCTCCGTGGTGGCGCAGGGGCCGCTGGAGCACGTGATGACGGCCGAGAACCTGTCGCAGACGTTCGGGGTGCCGCTGTCCCTGGAGCGCAGCGCGGAGGGCCGCTGGTACGCCAGAGCCCACTGATCACCGTTTCGTTCGGTAAGGGACGGGCCAAGCGAAGGGCGAATAGGATCTACGGAGTCGGTTCCCTCGGCTTCGGAGCGTCGCCATGTCCGTCGAGCAGCTCGTCGTCGCCATCGTCGTGGTCGCGGCGGTCGGCTTCGGAGTGGCCCGTACGATCCGCATCATCCCGCAGGCCACGGCCGCCATCATCGAGCGGCTCGGCCGCTACCACCGCACGCTCTCGCCGGGGCTCAACCTGGTGGTGCCGTTCATCGACCGGGTGAAGGACATGATCGACCTGCGCGAGCAGGTGGTCTCGTTCCCGCCGCAGCCGGTGATCACCTCCGACAACCTCGTGGTGTCCATCGACACCGTCATCTACTTCCAGGTCACCAATCCCAAGGCGGCCACGTACGAGATCGCGAACTTCCTCGTCGGCGTCGAGCAGCTCACGGTCACCACGCTGCGCAACGTCGTCGGCGGCATGGACCTCGAGCGCACGCTGACCTCGCGCGAGGACATCAACACCGCGCTGCGCGGCGTGCTGGACGACGCGACCGGCAAGTGGGGCATCAGGGTCAACCGGGTCGAGCTCAAGGCCATCGACCCGCCCGTCTCCATCCAGGACTCGATGGAGAAGCAGATGCGCGCCGACCGCGACAAGCGGGCCGCCGTGCTGACCGCCGAGGGGCAGCGCCAGGCGGCGATCCTGGCCGCCGAGGGCGAGAAGCAGGCGGCGGTGCTGCGGGCGCGCGGCGAGGCGGAGGCGGCGGTGCTGCGCGCGCAGGCCGAGGCCGAGGCGCAGGCGATGCGGGCCAAGGGGCAGGCCGACGCGATCGGCATGGTGTTCAGGGCCATCCATGAGGGCAACCCGAACCAGCAGCTGCTCGCCTACCAATATCTCCAGACCCTCCCCGAGATCGCCAAAGGCGACGCCAATAAAATCTGGATCGTCCCATCCGAAATGGGAAAGGTCCTGGAAAGCCTGGGCGGCCTCTTCACCACACCCCCCAAGGGCCCGGACACCCGGTGAACGTTCTGACCGGGAGCAAGTGACGGCGGTCTCGGGAGGAACGCGTGACGGGGTGGGAACTGGCCGTCGTCTGCGGCGTCGGCGTGATCGCCGGTGCCATCAACGCCGTGGTGGGGTCGGGCTCGCTGATCACGTTCCCTACGCTGGTGGCGCTCGGCGTCGATCCCGTCGTGGCGAACGTCTCCAACACCGTCGGCCTGGTGCCCGGCTCCTTCACCGCCGCGTACGGCTACCGCGCCGAGCTGCGCGGCCAGCGTGACCGCCTGCTGCGGCTGGGCATGGCCTCGGCCCTGGGCGCGCTGATCGGCGGCATCCTGCTGCTGTTCCTCGATCCCGCCGTCTTCGAGGTCGTGGTCGTGGCGCTGATCGCGCTGGCCTGCGTCCTGGTCATGGTGCAGCCGCGGCTCAACACGTGGATGGCCGCCCGCCGCGACCGGCCGCACCCGCACGGCGGCCCCATGCTGTGGCTGGGCGTGCTGGGCGCGGGCATCTACGGCGGCTACTTCGGCGCGGCGCAGGGCGTGCTGCTGATCGGGCTGCTCGGCATCTTCCTCGACGACGGCCTGCAGCGCGTCAACGCGGCCAAGAACGTGCTCGCGCTGCTGGTCAACGGGGTGGCCGCGGTGCTGTTCCTGTTCGTGGCCGACGTCGACTGGCAGGCGGCGGCCGGGGTGGCGCTTGGCGCGATCGTGGGGGGCTTCGCAGGCGCCCGGCTGGGCCGGCGCATCCCGGCGCCGATCCTGCGGGGGGTCATCGTCTGCGTCGGCATTGTCGCGATTATCGTACTGGTGTACGGATAAGTCGGGATGGGTATGACTTGGTCATGAAAGGTGACCGGGTGGAGATCGTCATCGACGCGGGTGGGTCATCGCCGCGCACCTACGAGATCACGGCCACCCGCGCCGGCCGGCGGGTCGAGGTGGCCACCCGGCGCGGGCTCGTCGAGGTGAGCGAGGTCACCAGGAGCGGCACGCCGGTGCGTACCGCGAGATTCATGTCCAGCCGCATTCTCGCCCTGGTCGAGCACCCCGCCGACGAGGCCTAACGGAAGTCCGCCGCGTGGTCCTCGGCCCACTGCCTGAACGTCAGGGCAGGGCGGCCGAGCAGCCGCTGCACGGTGTCGACGGCCCCCTCGGGCGCGGCCACGAAGGAGCCCCAGGTCGTCAGCGCCTGCTCCACGAACGCCGGCTCGCCCCAGGCGGCCAGCAGCTGCTCGCGGGCCTCCTCGATCGGCTGCTCCTCCCAGCGCACCTCGCGGCCGACCACCTCGCCGATCGTGCGGACCTGCTCGATCTGGGTCAGCTCGGCGGGCCCGGTCAGGTGATACGCGGCGCCGTTGTGCCCGGCAGAGGTGAGCGCGTGCACGGCCACGGCCGCGATGTCCTTCTCGTGGATGAGAGCCCGCGACGCCTCCCCGTACGGCCAGCGCACCACGCCCTGCTTGATCTGCTCCGCCCAGCCCAGTGTGTTGACCGCGAAGCCGCCGGGCCGCAGGAACGTCCAGTTGAGCGGGGAGCGCCGGATCAGCCGCTCGATCGCGGCGTAGTGCGTGCCATCGGTGCCCGGCACGTTCGCCGACAGGTAGACCACCCGCCGCGCGTGCCGGGCGACGACCTCCACCACCTCCTCCGCGTTGCCCACGGAGAAGCCGGGCCAGAGCAGGAAGACGCTCTCCACGTCCTTCAGCGCGGGCTCCAGGCTCTCGGGGGCCGTCAGGTCTCCCTGAACGGCCTCGACGCCCGCCGGCGCCCGCTCGGGCCGCCTCGCGAACGCGCGTACGTCCAGCCCCGCCTCGGCGAGCCGGGACACCACATGACTGCCGACATGGCCGGTCCCGCCGGTCACCAGAATCTTTCCCATGCCGACGACCGTAGGACCTCAACCAAACTTCAGGTCAACCCAGGACGCACCTGGACGGTTCCGTCCCTCCTGATCCGCGTCTCGAACACCGGCGCGGGAGCCGTCGCGGGACCGTGCTTGACCGAGCCGTCCGACAGCCGGAACGTGCTGCTGTGCCATGGGCACACCACGCACGCCTCGCCGTCCTGCATGACCAGGCGGCCCTGGTGCAGCGGGCCCGCCAGGTGCGGGCAGCGGTCGCCGAGCACGGTGACGCCCTCGCCCTGGCGCAGCACGAAGAGCTGGATGTAGCCGAGCCGCCGCGCGACAGGCCGGCCCTCCGGCAGGTCCTTGATCGGGCACAGGTCGTGCCAGCCCAGCGGCACCAGGTGCGTCACCTGCGGTGCGTGGTTGGCGCCCGCCGCCTGCCGGTGCGCGAGATGCCCGCCGAGGTACGCCCCGAGCCCGCCGACGGCGAGCCCCGCGTACGACAGCATCCGTCCCGGCCGCTCGCGCCCGCGCAGCCGGGCCAGCAGGGACGCGCTGAACAGCCCGAGCGCGGCCGTGTTGGCCAGCATGTGGACGAACCCCACCCGCTGCTGCTCCCGATGCAGCATCGACCAGTCGGTCACCCCGGACGCCGCCGTGGGCAGCGCGTTGACGATGCCGGTGGCCAGCAGCAGGCGGGAGGCCCTGGGGTCGGCGTCCGCGAGGTCCAGCACGGCGGTGGAGAGCCAGCAGCCCAGGCTCACCGTGGCCAGCGACGGGTGCACGGGCTCGCCCAGCGGCACGCCGTGCAGCATGTCGCGCAGCCTGCCCTGGCGCAGCCGCCGGCGTACGACCTTGGCGAGCGCCCTGATCGGCCGGTCCATGCCTTTCGACTTCTCGAGCCGATCGGCTAGCGCCACCGGCCCGGCGAAACCCCGCAACTGCCGACGCTTCGCACGTACTGTCTCTTTCACGACAAGTCCCCTACCCCGGCCATGTGGGGATCACTCGGACAGGTGTCCCCTGGCCACGGAGAGTTCGACCAGCTCCAGGGCGTACGCGCCGAGCGAGGGCGAGCCCTCCTCGATGATCCGCACCTTCTCCCTGACCTGTCCCGCCGTCACTTTGAACAGCGGCCAGGTGCCGCCCTCGGTGTGGTGATTGGCCAAGATCGGGGCGAGCCGGTCGAGCGCCTTGGCGAACCGCGCCTCCGGCGTCTTGCGCTCCTCGAACTCGTCCCACAGCTCCCGCAGCCACGCCCCCTGCTCGGCGGGCAGCAGGCCGAAGATGCGGTCGGCGGCGGCCCGCTCGGCCTCCGCCTGCGCGGCCACCTCCACCGGGTCGTAGATGAACGTGTCGCCCGCGTCGATCTCCACCAGGTCGTGCACCAGCAGCATGGCGACGACCCGTTGCAGGTCCGTTCCGGGTGGGGCGTGCTCGCCGAGGACCATCGCCAGCGTGCCCACGTACCAGGAGTGCTCGGCGGTGTTCTCCCGTCGCGAGCCGTCGATGAGATGGTTGCGGCGGATGATCCGCTTCAACTTGTCGATCTCGATGGCGAAGGCGATCTGGGCGTTCAGGCGGTCCTCTTCTGGCACGATAGTCACGCGCGACACCCTAATGTGCGGTGATCACCCCGGTTGGTGAAATCGTGACCGGAACTCCGTTGAACACTGCGTTACCACTTGGTGCATCGATCGCCGTTTCGTCCGTGAGCGCGTTGGCGCTGACGCCCGCGTGCCCCGCCGCCACGCGCTGCGCGCTCCCCGCGTGTCCCCAGCCGTGCGGCAAGCTGACCACGCCGGGCATGATCGTGTCGGTCGGCTCCAGCGCCACCGTGACCTCGCCCTTCGCCGAACGCACCACCGCCTCGCCGGCCAGCCCGAGCCGGGCCACGTCCTCGGGGTGGATCTGCAGCGTGCACGTGTTGCTGCCGCCCACCAGCGGCTCGACGTTGTGCATCCAGCTGTTGTTGGAGCGCAGGTGGCGCCGCCCGATGAGGACGATCTCCGCCGGCTCGTCCGCGAGCCCGGCGCGCAGCCGCTCGACGTCCTCGATCAGCCGCGGGGGAGCCAGCTCGACCAGCCCGGACGCCGTCCGCAGCACCTCGTCCAGCCGGGGCTGCAGCGGGCCCAGGTCCAGGCCGTGCGGGTTGTCCCGCAGCTTGCGCAGCGACAGGTCGCCCTTTCCCGACCACTCGCCGTACGGGCCGAGCCGCAGCATCATGTCCAGCCGCCGCTCCGTGCCCGTCTCGCCGTCCAGCAGCGCGCGCAGCTCCGCCACGTCCCGCCCCTCGACGCCGGAGCCGGGCGTCTCCGTCGCCTTACGCAGCGTCTCGTCGATCACGTACGCGTCCAGATCCCCTTCGAGCCCCGAGGCGATGCCCGCCAGCCTGGCCAGGATCTCCGCCTCTGACGGCCGCCCGTCCAGCGGCAGCAGCGGCGGCGAGTACCGCGCGTAGTTACGCACCGCGAAGCCGGTCAGCGCGAAGTCGTAGTGTCCCGCCTGCAGGATGCGCGGCGGCGGCAGGATGACGTTCGCGTGCCTGGTGGTCTCGTTCAGGTACGGATCCACGCTCACCATGAAGTCGAGCCGCTCGAACGCCCTGTCCAGCCGGGCCCCGTTGGGCGCCGACAGCACGGGGTTGCCGGCGATCGTCAGCAGGAACCTGACCTGCCCCTCGCCCGGCGTCTCGATCTCGTCGGCCAGCGTGGCCACCGGCAGCTCGCCGTTCGCCTCCGGCAGCCCGCGCACCCGGCTGCGCCAGCGCCCCACCTGGTACGGCCGGCGCCGCCCCGGCGGCTCCGTCGCGGCCTTGGGGAACATCACGCCGCCCGGCCTGTCGAGGTTGCCGGTCAGCACGTTGAGCACGTCGACCAGCCACTGGGCCAGCGTGCCGAACTCGGCCGTGCAGGTGCCGATCCTGGCGTACACGGCCGCCCGCGGCGCCGCCGCCAGCTCCCTGGCCAGCCGGGTCACCACCTCGGCGGGCACGCCCGTCCTGCGCGCCACCGCCTCGGGCGGGAAGTGCTTGGCCGCCTCGCGCACCTCGGCCGGCCCGTTCACCTCGTGCCGCAGGCTGACCAGGTCCTCGGCGAACAACGTGTGCACGATGCCGAACAGCAGGTACGCGTCCGTGCCCGGCCTGACGAACACGTGCTCGTCGGCCAGCGCCGCGGTCCGCGTACGGCGGGGGTCCACCACGACCAGCCGGCCGCCGCGCCGCCGCAGGGCCTTGAGCCGGCCAGGGAAGTCGGGCGCGGTGCACAGCGAGCCGTTGGACTCCAGCGGGTTGGCGCCCAGCATCAGCAGGTAGCCGGTCCTGTCCAGGTCGGGCACCGGGATCGTCATCGGATGGCCGAACATCAGCCCGGCCGCCACGTGCTTCGGCATCTGGTCGGCGGTGCTGGCGGAGAAGACGTTGCGGGTGCCGAGCGACTTGATGAGCGGGGTGGCGTACAGGGCGCCCGCCATGGTGTGGGCGCTGGGGTTGCCCAGGTAGACGGCCACCTCGCGGCGGTCTGCCACGCGCTCCAGGCCCGCCCGTACGGCGGCGAACGCCTCGTCCCAGCTCACCTCGCGCCACCGGTCGCCCTCCCTGATGAGGGGCGCGCTCAGCCGGTCGGGGTCCTCGTCGAGCCGGCCGAGGCTGGCTCCCTTCGGGCAGATGAACCCCTTGCTGAACGGGTCGTCCTTGTCGCCGCGCACGCCGGTCACGTGACCGGTCGCGTCAAGGGTGAGCGTCAGGCCGCAGACGGCTTCGCAGAGGGGACAGGTCCGGTGCACGGTCGACGTCATCGTCACTCCTGAGTTCGCCAGATGAACTCATCTTCGCGCGGACCGCGCGCATGGGGAAGCCCCGGAGCCCCCGGGTCTCCGGGGCCTCGCCCCCGGGGACCCGGGGGCTCCCTCGGCCAGGAGCGAAGTGATCAGGATGACTGACGATCGTCGTCGGGCCTGCACAGGCCGGCCCCCGCCCGTTCGACGGCGGGGGCCGGTGATGATGGTCTGTCAGTCAGCGCAGATGGCGAAGACGCTGATGCCGACGTCGTTGTAGCCGATCTGGCGGCCGAGGCCGATCCAGCCGCGTCCGTCGTCGGTGGGGAACGACCCCACCAGGATGGCGGCGTTGCCGCGGGCTTCGGCTCCGCCGCCGAGGACACGCTTGGAGCCCGGGCAGTAGAGCGTGCGGCGCTGGAAGTTGGGGACGTTCGCGTTGGGCAGAGTGACGAGTTGGTAGCCAGGGGGCAGCGCGGCGTGGCGGGTGGCCGCCGCGACGGGGGCGGGTGCTTGAAGGGTGACGACGGTGGCCGTTACGCAGGCTGCCGTAGCGAGAGCGGCGATGGGAAGGAGCAGGGACTTCTTGAACCGCATGGTCTCTCCTTGTCCTATTCCCTGACAGGCACGAGGTCCGAGCAACACGCGGCCGGCCGGCGTATGCGTGTTGCGAGGACAGGTGGCCAGGGAGAAGAGGGCTGACACGAGGAGTATCTGCTCCGTCGCACTCCGTGTCCATACATGATGTGTGTTCGAGTAGGTCGCCCGACGGATCACCGGCCCCGATCCTCTGATCCCGTTGACCGGCATATCGCCGCCGCGGAGGCCGGCCGCGGTCTCATCGTCCTGTCCCAGGTAGATGGGGAAGCCCCGGAGCCCCCGCGGTCTCCGGGGCTTCGCCCCCCAGGGAATGTCCCGGTTCCCTAGGTCTTCACGCCGCCCTCGGCAGCGCCACCTCGGTGCGCAGATCAGGCGGCTCCTCGAGGTCGGGCCGCAGGGCGACCCAGGAGCGGCGGCCGTGCAGGCGGTCCAGGCCGGGGGAGGCCGCGCCGGGCGCCTCGTCCCTGCGCACGATCTCCACGATGAGGAAATGGCTGCGGGTACGGTGCCGGTAGACGTTCACGCCGCGGGCCCAGCAGGCCGCGGCGATCTCCTCGGCGTACGCCTCGAACTCCTCGGCGCTGATGCCCGCCCTGACCATGATCAGGGCCTTCTCGCCGGTCGCCGTCGGCGTGATCCAGAGCACCAGCGGGATCCGTCCCGCCCGGGTGTGCATGGTCGTCTCCATGCACACCCGGTGCAGGCGGTGGCGGGAGAACACGCACCAGAAGTGCGCGGCGACCCAGCTGCGGCCCCGCCTGGTGGCGGCCGGCACCGACACGGCGCTGGTCAGCAGGACGACCGGCACCCACTGGCCGTCTCTGGTCGCGCCCAGGAGCGCGAGCACGAACAGCGTCGCGGCGGCGAGCAGCAGCAGCTCGGCCCTGGCCCGCCACAGCCGGACCAGCGGGCCGCCCCCGTGCGCGGCCGGGAGGTCCTCGTAGGCGGGGTAGATCTGGTTACGCGGGTTCCTCGCCATCAGGACACCTGCTCGGTCACCTTGCGTGGGAGGCGGAGCTGGTCGAAGCGCGGGTCGCGGTAGCGACGGGAGCCGAAGCCCGTCCTGGTGACCGTCCAGCCCATCCGGAACGCGAACTCGTCGGGCTCTACGCAGATCTCGTAGTCCGCCGAGGCGACGAGGTCCTGAATCCAGGACTTGATTCGGCTGAGTCCCTTGGTACCTTGTGAGTACATAGAAGACCCCTTTCGCGGCATTTTAGAGGTGGCTTCTTGGCCGGTCCGACGGCTGATGACCGGTTTCGCCGCAGGGTGGCAGCCCTTAATGCGGCGTACTGGTGGTCAGCCTCGGCCCGGCTTTTTTCGTGCTCGAACGAGCGAATGCGCGCTACGCGCTTCAGGCGATGGCGAAGTCCTTCCGGCAAGTGGCCTCCCTGGGGAAGATGTTCGTTTCCGGGACGGCGACGTTGCCGGGGACGCGCCCGCCGTGCGAGCGCGTGATCACGGGCGAGGGTCCCGATGCGTACGGCCGTGTCGTCATGTCCGGCCTCCTCGCCTCTTCGAGAACCCTCCTGGTTCTGATCGTCCCCCTCGGTCTGCGATGCTGCAATACCAGGAGCAAGGGAAGATTTAATTTTCTTCGCTGGTTGCCCTGCAACTTGCACGAGAACTGTCACCATCGGCGTGCGGGGAGGAAGATGTATGCCCGGCTCCGGCGCACTCGCGAAGTTTGTCCTTGCCCCAACGCTCTCCCCGTGAAAGCCTTCTGGCAAGGCTGTGCGGCACTACACATGCAACTTGCAGTGTAAGATTGGGCGAACGGCCCAAAAAGCCGGGCTCCAAACGGTCCCTTCCGGCTACACCTTCATTCCCGAGAAGGAGTGTGGACGGTGCCATCGCAGCAGGGCAGTCCAACAGTACGGCGACTCCGGTTGGGCCAGGAGCTCCGCCTCCTCCGCGAGCGCCGCAAGCTCACCGGCGCCAGAGCGGCCAGAGACCTCGGCTGGAGTGCCAGCAAGGTCAGCCGCATCGAAGCCGCCAAGACCATGCCCAGCACCGAAGACATCAAGGCCCTGGCCAAGCTGTACCGCCTGGACGGGGACAAACTCGATGAGCTTTTCGGCCTGTTGCGCGACGCGGAGCAGCGGGGTTGGTGGGAAGATTACGAGGACGCCCTCCCGGAGGAGTACACGACATTCCTCGGGCTGGAGGCGGAGGCGACATTCCAGCGCGACTGGGAACCCCAGGTCGTGCCTGGCCTGCTACAGACCGAGGACTACGCCAGAGAAGTGATCCTGGCGACCCGGGGTATCGCCCGCATCACGCACAGCGGTGTCAGGAGCCGGGTCGAAGCCCGGCTCGACAGGCAGGAACGCGTGCTGCACAGGCCCGATCCCTGCGCGCTCACCGTGGTGCTCGACGAGTCAGCCCTGACGCGCCGCTTCGGTGAGCCCTCGGTCATGCGTGAGCAGATGGAACATCTCCTGGAGATGTCCGTCCTGCCGCACGTGAGCGTCCATGTCCTGCCACTGGATGCACTTCATCCGGTTAACACGGGTGCGTTTATTCACCTGAAGTTTTCCGCTTTCGACGATGTTGTGTATCTGGAACAGTTGTATACTGCTCACTTCGTCGACGACCTCGAACGGGTAGCTGGATACGAAATGGCCTTCGAGCACATCAAGTCGGAGGCCTTGGATGAGGACGAGTCGCGCGTTCTCATCCAGCGTAAAGCCATGCTCTGGCGTCGATAGCGACGACGGAAAAACCTCAGTAAGGGGCAACGGTGCCCCTTTACGCATTTGGGGAGAAAATGTACAACCACCTAAAGACGGCAGCCTGGCGGAAGAGCACCTTCTGCAACGGCGCGGCGACGTGCGTCGAGGTTGCCCCTCTGGCCGACGGGAACGTCGCGCTGCGGGACAGCAAGGAGCAGGACGGTCCCGTCCTGGTCTTCACGCCGGAGGAGTGGGCCGCCTTCACCGCCGGGGTGCGCAGCGGCGAGTTCGACCTTGCCACGCCCGTAGGCAGGGGATAAGTGAACGGCCCTGGCAGCCATCGGAGACGCAGGGCCGTTCGTGCGGAGGCATGGCAGTGCCTCCCGGCTTTCCGGCTCTCCCCACAGGTCGAGCAGAGAAGACGTGCTCATCATGGCACACCAGCCGCCAATTTGATCAACCTCCGGCGCGCCGTTTCCTGACCCGGCTCAGCCAGGAGATTCCCGCCACGGCGACCGCCGCCGCAGCAGCCACGTGCAGCGCGGCAGGCCGACCGGATCGAACCGCGGGAACCACGGCATCGGGAGGCGGCGCGGGCCGTTCCTCCAGGCTCCGGCGATGGGCCAGATCGAGCGCCGCCACGAACCGCACGGCCCGCCGGCTCTTCGCCATGGCCCGGCGGTGCTCACGAGTGCGCACCCAGAACCGCCGGCCGGCCTCCGTGCTGAAGATGTCGGCCTGCGCATATTTCACGAGGACCGGCTCCGGCATGTCGCCGACGTTGAAAAGCATCTCCCAGTAGGAGAGCACCAGATTGAGATAAAGGTGCGTCGCCGGATCGAGCCCGCTGTCCACCCTGCCCAAAGCATTGTGCAGTGCAGGATTTTCGATCTGCAGCTGCATGAGCTGGAAATGATGCGATCGAGAGGCGTCCTCACGCGCAGATCGCATTTCCCTGGCCTGCAGGAAAAGGAAATCCCGCCGTGTCATGAGAGCGGCCCGCGTCCGTGGAAGGACGCGGGCTCGCACATCAGGAGGGGATCGGCTTCGGGCGGCGGACGAGGAAGAGGGAGCTGAGGCCGGCCAGTACGGCGAGGGCGGCCATGGCGGCGGCCGTGGTCATGGAGGCCGTGGATGAGGAGGCGGCGTCCAGGGAGATGAACAGGGTGCCGATGGCGGCGACTCCGATGACCTGGCCGATCTGCATCACCGTGAGGAGGGCGCCGCTGGCGTCCGCCGCGTATGCGCCGTCCACCTGTTCTGTGGCCATGTTGGTCACCGCGACCTGCACGCCCAGGCCGGCGCCGACGAGGGCGCCCATCAGGGCGTACAGGAAGCCGCCTCCTGCGGCGAGGCCGAGGCCGATGTACGCGGGGGCGGCCAGGACGTAGCCGAACGGCACCAGCGGGCGCTGCAGGCGCAGCGGCAGGCGGGGCCAGGCGAGGCCGACCAGGCCGAAGGTCAGCGCGCACGGCACCAGCATCATGCCGGAGGCGAGCGGCGTCATGTGCAGGTCGCCTTGCAGGTGCAGGGCGGAGGTGAACAGGAACGCGCCCCAGGTGGCCGGGCCGAACAGCAGCACGGCGAGGCCGGGACGCATGCCCGGCGCGCGCAGCACCCTGGCGTCCACCAGCGGGCGCCCGCCACGACCTGTCACCCAGCGCTCGACGCGGACGAACACCGCGAACATCACCACGCTCAGCCCCATCGAGATCCAGCCCCACAACGGCCAGCCCAGGTCGCGGCCGAGCACCAGCGGCACCACGAACAGCAGCACGGCCGCCGACAGCGTCACCAGGCCCAAGGGGTCGAGCCCGCCCCGCCCGCCGCCGTGGTCGGCGGGCAGCAGGCGGGCGCCGGCGACCAGCAGCAGCAGCGCGACCGGCACCACCACCAGGAACACGACCCGCCAGCCCAGGCCGAGGCCCAGCAGGATGCCGCCGAGCGCCTGGCCGGCCACGATGCCGCCGCTGATCATCAGGGACCACAGGCCGATCGCCCGGCCTCTGGCCGCGCCCTGGAAGTTGCGCTGGATCAAGGTCAGCACCTGAGGCATCATCATCGCGGCTCCGGCGCCCTGCAGCAGACGGGCCGCCACCAGCCAGCCCGTCGTGGGCGCGAGACCGGCGGCGAGCGTGGTCACGGTGAAGGCCGCCAATCCGCCCAGAAACGCTCGGCGGTAGCCGAACAGGTCGCCGATCCTGGCTCCGGTGATCAACAGGACGGCATAGACGATGGTGTAACCAGCAATGATCATCTGCAGCCCGGCGCCCGACGAGTGCAGGTCGGACTCGATGGTCGGGGTGGCCACGTTGACGATGTTGACGTTCAGGATGGCCAGGAACTGCCCCACGAGGATCGTCGCCAGGAGCAGCCCGCCGGTCTTGGGGCTCTCCTGTGAGGTGGTGCCCACAGGGGAGGGAACAGCGGTGGTTTGGGACATGATGAGAAGTCTGCCGCGGCCCCAGTACCAGTAACGAGAGCCCCTTTATCCTGGTATCAGCAGTAACTGGCTGAGCATTACTTTCGTCACTCATAGTGGATGTATGCAGGTGGCTGAGGCAAAACGTACGGATCTGTCGGCGTTCCTGCGCTCCCGGCGGGCACGGATCACGCCCGAGATGGTCGATCTCCCGCCGGGGCCCCGCAGGCGCACCCCGGGGCTGCGACGAGAAGAGGTCGCCCAGCTCGCCGGGGTCGGCGTCACCTGGTACACGTGGCTCGAACAGGGGCGGCGGATCAACGCCAGCCCGCAGGTGCTCGACGCCATTGCCCGCACGCTGCGCATGGACAGCGCCGAGCGGCAGCACCTCTACCGGCTGGCCGGCCACGTCGCCGACCCGGTGCCGGCCGGGTCCGGGCAGGTGACGCCCGAGATGCAGATCATCCTCGACCGGCTCGGCGAGCTGCCCGCCGTCATCTCCAACGGCCGGTGCGACGCGCTGGCCTGGAACGACGCGTACGCGCGGCTCTTCCCCGAGCTGGTCGCCGCACCCGAGGGGGAGCGCAACCACCTCTGGCAGCTCTGCGTCGGGCCGCAGCCCTCGATGCTGCTGGTCGACCGCGACCAGGAGGTGGCGCGGCTGGTGGCCGTCTTCCGCGGCGCCTACAGCCGGCACTCCGACGACCCGTGCTGGCAGGACTTCCTGCGCCGGCTCAGCGAGGAGAGCGCCGAGTTCGCCCGGCTGTGGGCCCGGCAGGACGTGGCGGAGCCGGGGTCGCGGGTGAAGGCGTACAAGCACCCGGAGCACGGGCTGCTGCGCTTCAGCGTGACCGGGTTCACCGCGATGCCGGAGATCCGGATGGTCGTCTCCACGCCGATGGACGACCCGACTCGTAGGTCAATGTCCAAGCTCATGGGGTCTGCCCAGTAACCGCCCTACATGGCATGCTCGATGGCTGAAAGTCAGGTTTCGAGCGGAAGTGGCGGCATATGAGACTCCCCCATGCCCTCCCGGTTCTCGCTGCCCTCGTATCGGTGGCCGCGTGTTCTGCCCTCCCCGGACAGGAGCCGGAGCGGCAGCCGCAGCGCAAGGAAGTCCAGCGGCAGGCCGCGGAGGAGCCGACGAGCGAGCCCACCGAGAAGCCGAAGCCGAAGCGCCGGCCGTTCACCATCGCGTTCGGCGGCGACGTGCATTTCGAGGGGATCCTGCGCCCGCGCCTCGCCAACCCGCGCACCGCGCTCGGCCCGATCGCGAGCGTGCTGCGGAAGGCCGACCTCGCGATGGTGAACCTGGAGACCGCCATCACGACGGGCGGGACCCCGGCGCCCGGCAAGCAGTACACGTTCAGGGCGCCGTCCAGCGCGCTCACCGCGCTCAAGGCGGCCGGGGTGGACGTCGCCTCCATGGCCAACAACCACGGCATGGACTACATGGAGAGCGGGCTCGCCGACTCGCTCAAGGCGGTCGAGCGCGCCAAGTTCCCCGTGGTGGGGATCGGGGCGGACGCGGCGCAGGCGTACCGGCCCTATCGCAGGACGGTCAACGGCAACCGCGTCGCGATCATCGGCGCCACGCAGGTGATGGACGCGGAATTCATCCAGGCGTGGACGGCCACGTCCGACAAGGGCGGCCTGGCCTCGGCCAAGAACGAGACCGCGCTGCTCAAGGCCGTCCGCCGGGCGCGCAAGAACTCCGACACCGTGATCGTCCACCTGCACTGGGGCACCGAGCTGCAGAAGTGCCCGAACGAGGCGCAGCGCTCGCTCGCGCCGAAGCTGGTCAAGGCGGGTGCCGACGTGGTGGTCGGCGGGCACGCGCACATCCTGCTCGGCTCGGGCTACCTGGACGACGCCTACGTCAACTACGGCATGGGCAACTTCGTCTTCTACAACTCCAACCCGGCCACCACCGGCAGGACCGGGGTGCTGACGCTGACCGTCAACGGCCGGCGGATCATCAAGGACACCTGGACGCCGGCCACCATCCAGGGGGGCGTGCCGGTGCCGATGACGGGCTCCGCCAGGACCCGCGCGGTGGCCGACTGGAAGGCGCTGCGCTCCTGCACGGGCCTGACCGCCCGGCCGGGCCAGGAGTAGCCCGACGCCGCCCGGCGATCTATTGTTCTGGACAGATCGTCCAATAGGAGGCCGGGATGGGTCGGGTGCGGTCAGGTTTCGGTGGACGGCTGGTCGTGGTGACCGGCGCGGGTTCGGGGATCGGGCGGGCGACCGCGCGGGCGTTCGCGTCGCACGGGGGACGGGTCATCTGCGCGGATATCGACATCGGCGCGGCGAAGCAGTCGGCCGACGCTATTGCGAAGGATATTCACGGTACGGCTTACGCCATGCGGGTGGACGTGGCGAATAGCGATCAGATGGAAGACTTCGCGCGAAATATCATCGCCCAATATGGAGTGCCGGACATTGTGGTGAACAATGCCGGGATCGCGGTCGCCGGGCCGTTCCTCGATCACACCGTGGCCGACTGGCGCAGGACCCTCGACGTCAATCTGTGGGGCGTCGTGCACGGCTGCCGCCTCTTCGGGGCCGCCATGGCCGAGCGCGGCACGGGCGGGCACATCGTGAACGTGGCGTCGCTTGCGGCGTTCGTGCCGACGCGGCTGCTGCCTGCGTACACGGTGTCCAAAGCGGCGGTGAAGGCGCTCAGCGACTGCCTCAGGGCCGAGCTGGCCGGTCGGGGCATCGGGGTCAGCGTCGTCTGCCCCGGGTTCGTCTCGACGGGGATCGCGGGGCGCGCGACCTACACCGATGAGGGGTTGCGCGGGGCGGCCGTACGGGCGCTGGCGCGGCGTGGGTACCCGCCCGAGCGGGTGGCGGCGTACATATTGCGGGCCGTCCAACGAAATCAAGCAGTCGTTCCCGTGAACATGGAGGGAAAAATCGGGTATGCCCTCTCGCGGATTTCGCCTCGCGCCCTGCGCGGGTTCGCCCGCTTGAGCACTCCTTCGAGGATTCCGGAATTCGGCAGGTAACGATCGCCTCAACGGGAGAAGATGAATCCGTGTCTTCGCCGCAGCAAATGGACGACGCGTGCGTCCAGCCGAAAGCTCTCAGGCGGCAGCCCTCGCAGCGCCGCAGTGCCCGACGTGTCGAGCGGATGCTCGACGCGTGTGCCGAACTGCTCGACGAGCTCGGCTACGAAACCCTGTCGACCACCCGCATCGCCGAACGTGCCGGGGTGGCGATCGGATCGGTCTACCAGTTCTTCCCCGACAAGCGCGCCATCACCCAGGAGCTCACCCGGCGCAACGTCGAGGAGTTCGTCCGCCGAGTCGATCGCAGGTTCCTCGAAGAGGACTACCGGGGCTGGTGGGAGGCCGTCGACGCGATCATCGACATCTACGTCGACATGCACAGGACCGTCGCCGGCTTCAAGAGCCTCCATTTCGGCGACGCCGTCGATCTCAACCTGCTCGACTCCGACTCCGACAACAACGCGGTGATCGCCGGGCGGTTGCGCGGGTTGTTCCTCAAGGAGTTCGGGCTGGCCGACAGCCCATCGCTCGACCTGGCCGTGCTCGTCGCGGTCGAGGCCGGTGACGCGGTGCTGAAGCTCGCCTTCCGCCGCGACCCCCAGGGCTCACCCGAGATCATCGACGCCGCCAAACACCTCATCAGAGGGTTCCTTTCCCGGCAGCTGAGATCCTGGTCGCCCCCGGTGGCGGCCGGTCAATAGCGGATCATCCCCGGGCGGGCGGGCAGGTCGGGCAGCCACTGCTCGGCCTCCTCCTGCTCGGCCAGCGCCGCCGCGGGCACGTCCTGGAGACGGGGCGGGGCCGGCGTGCTCTCGCACGCACCCGGCAGGGCGGCAGGGCGGGCCTCTCTGGCCTCGCGGATCTGCAGCCGGGTCTCCAGGGCACGCAGGTTGCGTTCGGCCGCCTCGATGGACTCCAGACGGGCCGACAGATAGCCGGCCACACCTGGCCCGAGGGCCGACAACACCACGGCACAGGCCAGCGTGAAGGTCATCTGCTTGGACATGCCCATCACAGTCCCTCCGCTCGCGTGGCGGCTGAGTGCCTCGTATATGCCCTGTGACCTGGGCAGATACGCATTGCGTGCACGGGATTGGACGAGACGTTACCGAATTTGCACGTGACCGGCGATGCGGATTGACCGGGCAAACAGCCGGGTGGCTCGGTAGTCTCGCGGTGTGGCGCATGTGACCCGTGAGCACCTTGATCGTCTGCTCGAGCAGGCCCTGCTGGCCGACGACCACGATTCGCTGGCCAGTCGGCTGTACGACGTCGCGCTCGACTATTCGTCCGGCGACGTCTCCAGGGCATCCATCCTGGTCCTCGCCGCCGAGGAATGGCGAGCGGCCGGACAGCCCGCCCGTGCGATGGAGTGTTTCCAGCGCGCGGTCGAGGACGGCGGAGACGCGGGCTTCGACGCGCGTGCCGGCATCGCCGACACGCTCTTCGAGCTCGACCGGCCGGACGAGGCCAGGGAGGTCATCGAGACGATACGCGCGGAAGGCAACGTCTCCACGGCGACCGCTCACACGATCGCCGAGACGCTCGTGGCCTACGGCGACCTGCAAGGGGGGCTCGAATGGGCCACCCAGGCCGCCCTCGGCTGCGATGAGAACGATCCAGAGCAGGTGGCGGTGCTGCGCACCCGCTACCGCATCAGGGTCGATCTCGGGCTGCCGGAAGACGAGCTCGACGAGCTCGTCTCCTGACGACCGCGCGTCCAGAGGAGCCCGCCGCACCGGCAGGGCTCCCTGACCCGTGCCCGCCTTCTTTCTGCGCGGGTGGGTGAGGGGCGGCCGGAGGGCCGGGTGGTCCCGGTCCCTCCGGCCTGGAGGCCGGGCGCGGCAGGCACGACCCACGCCCGGACAGGTGTCCCGGCGCCCCCCGTGGCCCCCGGCTTCGTCGCCCGCCTGTTCGGGACGCGGCTCAGGGGCGCCTCAGGGTGCTCAGGGGCGCCGGTCAGCCCAGGGGGAGAGGGAGGCCCTGGGTGAGGCCGGACAGGCTGCTGAAGCCGCTGACGATGGAGCCGCCGCCGGGCGCGAACTTCGTGCCTTGCAGAGCCTCGAACGCCTTCGGCAGCACCTCGCTGATGACCTGGGAACCGACCTGGCGTACCGGCTCCTGGAGCTTCATCGGCGAGTCGAGGCCGGTGCCCGCGATGGTGCCGTGCGGGGGCGCGTTGCGCGCCTTCTTGCTCGCGGGCGGCTTGCCCGCCAGCGGCACCTTGGGCAGCTCGGGCAGCGCCGGCACGCCGCGCATGGTGGTGACGTCCTTCATCGTGCGCGGCTCCGGCACCAGGGGAAGCAGCGCGGGCGAGCCCACCAGGGGCGGCATGCCCCACGTCGCCGCCACCCCGCCGAGGTCGCTCATGCCGAGCGCCTGCTTGCCGGTCGCCAGGCCGGTCAGGCCGAGCCGCCTGGCCGTGTCGCCGGCCGCCATGGCCAGCTTGGCGGTCTCCGACGCGACCACCCTGGTGGCGCCGATGCCCGGGTCGTCGAGCTGGATGCCCGTGTGGCCGCCGCATTGGGCCAGGGCGGGCGGCAGGAGCGCCCCTTCTGTGCGGGCGCACGTCCGGGCCGCCGCTGGACCCGCGCACAGCCAGCTGACGCCCACGGCCGCCGCGGCCACCGCGATCGTGCTCCGGATCTTCTGGAATGACACCGCACGTCCCCCTCATCGATGTCGGTGCACTGACGAACGCACAACGTAGTCAGCGATCATGAGCGGGGGAGGCGGCTTGTCCGAAGAGTGGGGCGAACCTTACCGAACGCCGGACCCGATGACCCTGGCATGACACGCCGAAGCCCGGAGATCTCGCGAGATCTCCGGGCCCCGAACGCGTTTCCGTCAGCCGGCGCGCTGGATGAGGAGCTCGTCGTCGCCCAGCTCGACCTTGACCTCGTCGCCGTCCACGACCTCGCCCGACAGCACGGCCTTGGCGAGCTTGTCGCCGATGGCCGACTGCACCAGGCGGCGCAGCGGGCGGGCGCCGTAGAGCGGGTCGTAGCCGGTCAGGGCCAGCCACTCGCGGGCGGCGGGCGTGACCTCCAGCCGCAGCCGGCGGTCGGCCAGGCGCCGCGCCAGCCGCTCGACCTGCAGGTCGACGATCTGGGCCAGCTCCTCGGAGCCGAGCGCGTCGAACAGGATCACGTCGTCGAGCCGGTTGAGGAACTCCGGCTTGAACGAGCTGCGCACCGCCCCCATGACGGCCTCGCGCTTGGCGCCGTTCTCCAGGCTGGGATCGACCAGGAACTGCGAGCCGATGTTGGAGGTCAGGATGAGGATGGTGTTGCGGAAGTCGACCGTACGGCCCTGACCGTCGGTCAGCCGCCCGTCGTCGAGCACCTGCAGCAGGATGTCGAACACCTCGGGATGCGCCTTCTCGACCTCGTCGAGCAGCACCACGGTGTACGGGCGCCGCCTGACGGCCTCGGTGAGCTGGCCGCCCTCCTCGTAGCCGACGTAGCCGGGAGGCGCGCCGACGAGCCTGGCCACGCTGTGCTTCTCGGAGTATTCGCTCATGTCGATGCGGGTCATCGCCCGCTCGTCGTCGAACAGGAACTCCGCGAGCGCCTTGGCCAGCTCGGTCTTGCCCACACCGGTCGGGCCGAGGAACAGGAACGAGCCGGTGGGCCTGTCGGGGTCGGCGATGCCGGCCCTGCTGCGGCGTACGGCGTCGGAGACCGCCTGGACGGCCGGCCGCTGCCCGATGAGCCGCCTGCCCAGCTCCTCCTCCATGCGCAGCAGCTTGGTCGTCTCGGCCTCCAGGAGCCGCCCGGCGGGGATGCCGGTCCACGACGAGATCACCTCGGCGATGTCGTCGGCCCCGACCTCCTCCTTGACCATGGCGTTCTCCGGCGGCGCGGCCTCGGAGGCGGCCTTGAGGGCCTGCTCCAGCCGGGGCACCTCGGCGTACATCAGCCGCGACGCCGCCTCGAAGTCGCCGTCGCGCTGGGCCCGCTCGGCCGCGCCGCGCGCCTCGTCGAGCTGCTTCTTCAGCTCACCGACCTTGTTGAGCCCGGCCTTCTCGTGCTCCCAGCGGCCGACGAGGGCGTTGAGTTCCTCCTGGCGGTCGGCCAGCTCCTGACGCAGGCGTTCGAGCCGCTGGACGGAGGCCTCGTCGGTCTCCTTCGACAGCGCCAGTTCCTCCATCTTCAGCCGGTCGACGCTGCGCTGGAGCTGGTCGATCTCCACGGGACGCGAGTCGATCTCCATGCGCAGCCGCGAGGCGGCCTCGTCGACGAGGTCGATGGCCTTGTCGGGCAGGAAGCGGTTGGTGATGTAGCGGTCGGACAGCGCGGCGGCGGCGACCAGCGCGCTGTCGGCGATCTGGACCTGGTGGTGTGCCTCGTAGCGGCCCTTGAGCCCGCGCAGGATCGCGATGGTGTCCTCGACCGTGGGCTCGCCGACGTAGACCTGCTGGAAGCGGCGCTCCAGCGCCGGGTCCTTCTCGATGCGCTCGCGGTATTCGTCGAGCGTGGTCGCGCCGATCATGCGCAGCTCGCCGCGGGCCAGCATGGGCTTGAGCATGTTGCCGGCGTCCATGGCGCCCTCGCCGGCCCCCGCGCCGACGACGGTGTGCAGCTCGTCGATGAACGTCACGATCTGCCCGTTGCTCTCCTTGATCTCGGAGAGCACGGCCTTGAGCCGCTCCTCGAACTCGCCGCGGTATTTCGCGCCGGCCACCATCGCGCCCAGGTCGAGCGAGATGAGCCGCTTGTTGCGCAGCGACTCGGGCACGTCGCCGGCCACGATGCGCTGGGCCAGGCCCTCGACGACCGCGGTCTTGCCGACGCCGGGCTCGCCGATGAGCACCGGGTTGTTCTTGGTGCGGCGGCTGAGCACCTGGACGACGCGGCGGATCTCGGTGTCGCGGCCGATGACCGGGTCGAGCTTGCCGCCGCGGGCCCGCTCGGTCAGGTCGACGCCGTACTTCTCCAGGGCCTGGAAGGTGTCCTCGGGCGTCTCGCTGGTGACGCGGGCGTGGCCGCGTACCTTCTCGAAGGCGTCGAGCAGCGCCTGCGGGGTCGCGCCCTGCGACTTCAGCAGGTCGGCGGTCTGGCCCCCGTCGGCCGCCAGGCCGACCAGCAGGTGCTCGGTCGAGACGTAGAGGTCTTCGAGCCGGTTGGCGTGCTGGGCGGCGGTGTTCATGACGGTCAGCAGCTGGCGTGAGCTCGACGGCGCCCCCACCGTCGCGCCCTGCGCCTTCGGCAGTGCGGCGAGCTGCTCCTCGGTGCGCGACCGCAGCGCCCGCCAGTCGGCCCCCACGGCCTCCAGCAGCGGCACGGCCGTGCCCCCGGTCTGCGAGAGCAGCGTGCTGAGCAGGTGAGCGGGAGCGATCTCGGGGTTGCCCTCCGCGGCGGCACGCCGCATGGCACCCGAGAGCGCTTCCTGGCTCTTCTGGGTGAGCTTGTAGTCCATGGTTTCTTACGCCCCCGGTGGCAGCTGGTAGCGGATCAGCGCCTTGACCATCCGCATCTCGGCGCGCAGGCGGTGCACTTCCTCGCGCAGCCGGAGAGCTTCGTTCTCGAGCTCGAGTATCCGCTTGATGCCCGCGAGGTTGATGCCCTCCTCCTGGGAGAGCCGCTGCACCTCGCGGAGCTGGATGATGTCTCTTGTGGAGTAGAGGCGGCCGCGCCCCGCCGTGCGGCCGGGACTGACCAGGCCGAGCCGGTCATATTGCCGCAGGGTCTGCGGGTGCAGCCCCGACAGCTGCGCGGCCACCGAGATCACGTAGACAGGGGTGTCGTCAGACAGGTCGAAATAGTTGGCGTCCATCCGCTCACTCGCTTCTGGCTCGCTGAATCAGCTCGGCGCGCGGGTCCTCACCCGCGGTCGCGGTGTTGAACTCGGTGAGGAGCTCGCGCGATTTGTCGTCGAGCGTCTTCGGCACGAGCACCTCGACAGTGGCGAGCAGGTCGCCTTTGGTGCCGTCTTTCCTCGTGACACCCCTGCCACGGATGCGGAACGTGCGCCCGTTGGGGGTGCCCGCGGGGATGCGCAGCGTGACCGGCATGCCCTTGAGGATCGGCACCTTGATCTCGGCGCCCAGGGCGGCCTCCGTGAACGTCACCGGCACGGTGATCGTCAGGTTGTCGCCCGACCGGCCGAAGACGGAGTGCGGCTTGACGTGGGTCTGGATGTAGAGGTCGCCCGCCGGACCGCCGTTCTCGCCCGGCGCGCCCTTGCCCTTGAGCTTGACCCGCTGGCCGTCGGCCACGCCGGCGGGAATGCGCGCCTGGATGGTGCGGGTGCTCCTGGCCCGGCCGCTGCCCTCGCACACGGGGCAGGGGTCGTCGACCAGCAGCCCGCGGCCCTTGCAGTCGCGGCACGGCTCGGAGAAGGCGAAGTTGCCCAGGTTGCGGCTGGCCGCGCCGGTGCCTTCGCAGGTGGGGCAGACCCTGGGGGTCGTGCCCGCCTTGGCGCCGGTGCCGCTGCACGCGGTGCAGGCGGCGGAGCTGGTCAGCCGCAGCGAGACGGTGGTGCCCTCGACGGCTTCGGTGAACGTCAGCGTCACCTCGGACTCGATGTCCTGGCCACGCCGCGCCCGGGTGGTGCCGCCGGTGGTGCGGCCTCCGGCGCCACCCCGGTTGAACAGCCCGCCGAACAGGTCGCCGAGCCGTTCGCCCGCGCTCCCGCCGGGACCCTGCTGGCTGGTGCCGCCGAACAGGTCGCCGAAGTCGAACGGGAAACCGCCACCGCCGCCGGGACGCTGAGCCCCCACCCCGGACCCGAACAGCGTGCGCGCCTCGTCGTACTCCTTGCGGCGCTTGGCGTCGGACAGGACGTCGTAAGCCTCGGAGACCTCCTTGAACTTGGTCTCTTTGGTCGAGTCGCCCTGGTTGGTGTCGGGGTGGTATTGCCTGGCCAGCTTCCTGTAGGCCTTTTTGATCTCTTCGGCGGTGGCGGTCTTGGGCACACCAAGGACGGCGTAGTAGTCCTTCTCCAGGTAGTCCTTGGTGCTCATCTACGGCCCTTCGTCCTTGTGGTCAGTTTTCTTCGTCGTCATCGGACGCCGCGGGAGCGTCCTCCGGCTCGGCGACGGCCACCCGCGCGGGGCGCAGCACCCGGTCACCCATCCGGTATCCAGGCTGCAGCACCTCGACCGCGGTCGGCTCGGTCACCTCCGTCGAGTAGCTGTGCATCAGCGCCTCGTGGACGGTCGGGTCGAACGGGTCGCCCTTCTGCCCGAAGGCGCTGAGGCCCAGCTTGGTCAGCACGGACTCCAGCGACTCGGCGACCTTGGCGAAACCGCCGGTCAGTTCGCCGTGTTCGCGGGCCCTGCCGATGTCGTCGAGGACGGGCAGGAGCTCCGTGAGCGCCCCGGCGACCGCCTGCTCACGGACCGCCACGCGGTCGCGCTCGACCCTGCGACGGTAGTTCGTGTACTCCGCCTGGAGACGCTGCAGGTCGGCCGTCCGCTCGGCGAGCTGGGCCGCCAGCTCGCCGTCCTGCGGCTCCAGCAGGTCGCCGGGCGCCTCTTGCGGCTGCTCGGCGGGCGGCTGGTCCTTGACCTGGCCCGTCTCAGGGTCGATCTTGCGGTTGTCGCGGATCACCGGCTCCTCGTGCCCGTTGTCACGCGGCGGCATCACTGGTCCTTCTTCGGCTGGTCGTCGTCCACGATCTCGGCTTCGACCACGTCGTCGTCGGCCTTCTGGCTGTCCTGGCCGGCCGAGGCGTCCTGCGGGGCGCCCTCAGGGCCGGCCTGCTGGCCCTGGCTGGCGGCGTAGATGGCCGAGCCCATCTTCTGGCTCACGGTGGCGAGCTTTTCCGCCGAGGTGCGGATGACGTCGGTGTCGGTGCCCTCCAGAGCCTTCTTCAGCTCGGCGAGGGCGTCGTTGACCTCGGTCTTGATGTCGCCGGGGACCTTGTCGTCGTTCTCGCGGAGGAACTTCTCCGTCTGGTAGGCCAGACCGTCCGCGTTGTTGCGGACCTCGGCCTCCTCGCGGCGCTTCTTGTCCTCCTCGGCGTACGACTCGGCCTCGCGCATCATCCGCTCGATGTCGTCCTTCGGCAGCGCGGAGCCGCCGGTGATCGTCATCGTCTGCTCCTTGCCCGTGCCCAGGTCCTTGGCGGAGACGTTGACGATGCCGTTGGCGTCGATGTCGAAGGTGACCTCGATCTGCGGGATGCCGCGCGGCGCCGGCGCGATGCCGGTCAGCTCGAACGTGGCCAGCTTCTTGTTGTAGGAAGCGATCTCGCGCTCGCCCTGGTAGACCTGGATCTGCACCGACGGCTGGTTGTCCTCGGCCGTGGTGAAGACCTCGGAGCGCTTGGTCGGGATCGTCGTGTTGCGCTCGATGATCTTGGTGAAGATGCCGCCCTTGGTCTCGATGCCCAGCGACAGCGGGGTCACGTCGAGCAGCAGGACGTCCTTGACCTCGCCCTTGAGCACACCGGCCTGGAGCGCGGCGCCGATGGCCACGACCTCGTCGGGGTTGACGCCCTTGTTGGGCTCCTTGCCGCCGGTCAGCTCCTTGACCAGGTCGGAGACGGCGGGCATGCGGGTCGAGCCGCCGACCAGCACCACGTGGGCGATGTCGGAGACCTTGATGCCGGCGTCCTTGATGACCTGGTTGAACGGGCCCTTGGTGCGCTCGAGCAGGTCGGCCGTCAGCCGCTGGAACTCGGAGCGGGTCAGCTTCTCGTCGAGGTGCAGCGGGCCCTCGGAGGAAGCCGTGATGTAGGGCAGGTTGATGTTGGTCTCGGACTGGCTGGACAGCTCGATCTTGGCCTTCTCGGCCGCCTCGCGCAGGCGCTGGAGCGCCATCTTGTCCTTGGCGAGGTCGACGCCGTGGGCGTTCTGGAAGCGCTTGACGAGCTCGTCGACGATGCGCTGGTCCCAGTCGTCACCACCGAGGTGGTTGTCACCGGAGGTGGCCTTGACCTCGACGAAGCCGTGGCCGTCCTCCTGGCCGACGTCGAGCAGCGACACGTCGAAGGTGCCGCCACCGAGGTCGAAGACCAGGATCGTCTGGTCCTGCTCCTTGTCGAGCCCGTAGGCGAGGGCCGCGGCGGTCGGCTCGTTGATGATGCGGAGCACGTTGAGGCCCGCGATGGTGCCGGCCTCCTTGGTGGCCTGCCGCTGGGCGTCGTTGAAGTAGGCGGGGACGGTGATCACCGCGTCGGTGATCTTCTCGCCGAGGTAGGCCTCCGCGTCCTGCTTGAGCTTCTGCAGGACGAAGGCGCTGATCTGCTGCGGCGAGAACTTCTTGCCGTCGATCTCCTGGGACCAGTTGGTGCCCATCTCGCGCTTGACGGAACGGATCGTCCTGTCGACGTTGGTGACGGCCTGCCGCTTGGCGACCTCTCCGACGAGGACCTCGCCGTTCTTGGCGAAGGCGACCACGGACGGGGTGGTCCGCGAGCCCTGCGCGTTCGCGATGACGGTGGGCTCACCGCCCTCGAGGATCGAGACGACGGAGTTGGTCGTCCCAAGGTCGATACCTACCGCACGTGCCATGAGTACGTCCTTGTAGTCAAAGTTGAGTCGTTTGGACTCAACCTATGGATGGGTGTCGCCTTTGTCAAACGACTTGAGCCTACCTGACTCAACCCCCCTGAGCGCGGACGCATTCCCTCTGACGAGCACGAACAGCGGAGAAGACGCACACCGGGGCCAACGAGACCGGGCCTGCCCGGGTTCCGGGTTCAGGGGCGACTCAGGGACATCTCAGGGACGCGAGAACGGGGCCCGGCGCGTGCCGGACCCCGTTCGAGGAGGATCTACTTCTTGGCGCCGTCGGCCAGCTTGCGCTCGCCCAGCGGCTTCTTGAGCTTGACCGTCGTGGTCTTCTCGACGGCCATCATGATGCAGGCCGTGTTCCTCGCCTTGGCGGCGGTGCCCTCGTACAGGGTGACGGTGACCTTCTTGGCGGTCTCCTTCACCCTGACCCGGTCGAGCACCGTGCACGGCTCCACCCCCGACCACCACGTGAGCTGGACCTTCCGGCCCTTGTCGACCGGCTTCGCCTTGGTCCAGCGGACCTTGCGCACGTTGATCGCGTCGCCCCGCGGCTTGACCACCTGGGGCTTCTTCGTGGGCGCCGTGGTCACCGGCTCCGACACGACCGGTGGCCTGCCGGGGGTCGTGGCGGCCACCCGCTGCTGCTCCGGCGACGGCGCGGCGGCGCAGCCCGTCGCGAGCGCGAGACATCCGGCCAGGAGAGTCGCTGTCATTGTCCGCATACCCCTAGGACGGATTCCGCTCCCCAGCGGTTCAAGCGGAGCGGTTCGAGTGATTAGTGTGGATCTCGTGCTCCGTCAGGCCATGCTCGCCCTCTCCAAGAGCCGGCGCGCCGAACGGCTCGTCACCACCTCGCCGCTGACCGCGGACGTGGTCGATCGCTATGTCGCGGACGACGTCGCCCGCGTGGTCGGCGCGCTGACCCGCGAGGGGCTGCTGGTCAGCGTCGACCACCTCGGCGAGGAGGTCACCGACGAGGCCGCGGCGGGACAGGCCGTCGCCCACTACCTCGCGCTGCTCGACCTGCTGCCCGCGGGGGCCGACGTGTCGGTCAAGCTCACCGCGCTCGGGCTGCGGCTGTCGCAGCGGCTCGCGCTCGAACACGCCGGCGCCATCTGCGCCGCCGCCGCGCAGCGGGAGCTCACGGTGACGCTCGACGCCGAGGAGCACGACACGATCGCCGGGCTGCACGCCGTGCACGCCGCGCTGCGCCGCGAGCATCCCGACGTGGGCGTGGTGGTGCAGTCGTACCTGCCCGACTCGCTCGACCGGTGCGAGAAGCTCGGCGGCGCCCGCGTACGGCTGTGCAAGGGGGCCTACACCGCGCCCGGCGCCTACGCCAGGCCGGCCGACATCGACCGTTCCTACGTACGGTGCCTGAAAGTCCTCATGTCCGGCACCGGCTACCCCATGGTCGCCACCCACGACCCCAGGCTGATCCGCATCGCCGCCACGCTCGCCGAGCTGGCCGGCCGCGACGCGACCGGCTTCGAACACCAGATGCTGTACGGCGTGCGCCCCGACGAGCAGCGCCGCCTGGCCGGGCTGGGCGCGCGGGTGCGCGTCTACGTCCCGTACGGCTCCGACTGGTACCCCTACCTCATGCGCCGCCTCGCCGAGCGGCCGAGGAACCTGACGTTCTTCCTGCGTTCGCTGCTGTCGCGGCGGTAGCCGATAAGCTGCGAGACCTGGATCTGCGTCCGTTCCGTACGAGGGGCTCCGAAGATGATCGCGATTCTGGGCACGGGCAAGATGGGTGAGGCCCTGCTGTCCGGGTTGTTGCGCGCCGGGTTCAAGCCGGGCGACATCCTGGCGACCACGCGCAGGGAGGAGCGGGCCCAGGCGCTGCGCGAGACGTACGGCGTGCGCGTCGTGTCCAACTCCGAGGCCGCCAAGGCCGCCGACACGCTCATCCTCGCCGTCAAGCCTCAGGACATGGGCAATCTGCTGGCCGAGATCGCCTCCTACGTGCCGGCGCAGACGCTGGTGATCAGCGCCGCCGCGGGCATCACCACGTCGTTCGTCGAGCAGCGGCTGGGGGTGGAGGTCCCGGTGGTGCGCGTGATGTCCAACACGCCGATCAAGTTCGACGAGGCGATGAGCGTGATCTCGGCGGGGGCGCACGCCGGCGAGGAGCATCTCAGGCTCGCCGAGGGGCTGCTGCGACCGGTCGGCAAGGTGCTGCGCATCCCCGAGTCGCAGCAGGACGCCGCGACGGCGCTGTCCGGCAGCGGGCCCGCCTACTTCTTCTACCTGGTCGAGGCCATGGTCGACGCGGGCATCCTGCTGGGCATGCCGCGCGCGGCGGCCCTCGACATGGTCACCCAGTCGATCGTGGGGGCGGCGGTGATGCTGCGCGACTCGGGCGAGCACCCGGTCATCCTGCGCGAGGCGGTCACCTCGCCGGGCGGCACGACCATCGCGGCCATCGCGGAGCTGGAGCGCCACAGCGTACGCGCGGCCTTCCTCGCGGCCATCGAGGCCGCCCGCGACCGGGGCCGCGAACTCGCCTCCGGCTGACCTCTGGGCCAAGACTGCGCTGAAGTGCGCCGGTCGCGCCGGCGCGCAGGGCGGGCCGGATGGATCCGGTCGTCGCCCTGCGCGCCGAGTGAGACGTTCTAGGCGTCGCGCCGCCGCATCAGTACGGCCCCCGCCAGCACCGTCACGGTGATCCACACGAGGTAGACGCCGAACCCGCTCCACGTCCCCAGCGACTCGCTGGACTGTCCGAAGACCACCAGGGACCCGGCGTTGGTGGTGAAGTAGTCGGACACGGTCTGACCCCAGGCCCCCGGCAGCATGTTCGTGAGCTGCGGCAGCACCAGCATCAGCGCGACGGCCGACAGGAGCGCACCCGGCGTGTGCCGGACGAGCGTGCCGAGCCCCAGCCCGAACAGCCCGCACGCGGTCAGGTAGAGCGTGCTGCCGAGGCCCGCGCGTACGGCGTCGCCGATCTCCAGCCCGGTGGGCTGCATGATGGCCACGCCGATGGCGAGCGCGGCGGCCGAGGAGAGCGCGCTGACCACGAGCGCCGTCGCGGTGAACACGACCAGCTTGCCCGTCAGCAGCTTGTACCGCTGAGGCACGGCCATCAGCGACGTCCTGATGCCTCCCGTGCGGTACTCGCTGGAGATCACCAGCACGCCCAGCGTGGCCAGGGCGAGCGTGGCGAACAGCGCACCGGCGAGGCTCATGGAGAGCGCCTCCTCGGCCGGGATCGGCCCGCTGCCGCTGGCGGTGGCGGCGACGCCCAGCAGCGTGCCGAAGCCGGCCATGAGCAGGAAGGTGACGCCGAGCGTCCACATCGTGGAGCGCACCGAACGGATCTTGGTCCATTCCGATCTCAGGATGTCGGTCATGACGAGTACTCCAGGCTGTCCTTGGTGAGCTCCATGTACGCGGCTTCGAGCGAGGGCTGCACGAACGTCAGCTCCTCCAGCGGCAGCCCCGCCCGCGCGGTGAGCGTGCCGATCTCGAGGGTGGTCATCGCGGTCACCCGCAGGTGGTCGGGGTGCAGCTCGCCCACCTTGACCAGCTCGGCGACCTCGGCCAGGCGGGGCGAGCGGACCCGTACGTAGCCCTGGGAGCTGCGCCCGATGAACTCCGGCACGCTGGTGTCGGCGATGAGCCGCCCCTTCCCGATCACGATGAGGTGGTCGGCGGTCTGCGCCATCTCGCTCATGAGGTGGCTGGAGACGAACACGGTCCGCCCCTCGGCGGCCAGCCCGCGCATGAAGGTGCGGATCCACAGGATGCCGTCGGGGTCGAGCCCGTTGACCGGCTCGTCGAACAGCAGGATCTCGGGGTCGCCGAGCAGCGCCGCGGCGATGCCCAGGCGCTGCGCCATGCCGAGGGAGAACCCGCCGACGCGGCGCTTCGCCACGCCGCTCAGCCCGACGGTCTCCAGCACCTCGTCGATGCGGCTCGCCGGGATGCCGTTGCTCTGGGCGATGGCCAGCAGGTGGTTGCGCGCGCTGCGCCCGCCGTGCACGGCCTTGGCGTCCAGCAGCGCGCCGACCTTGCGGAGGGGGTGCTTCAGCTCCGCGTACGGCTTGCCGTCCACGAGCACGGAGCCGCCGGAGGGGTGGTCGAGCCCGAGGATCATGCGCATGGTGGTCGACTTGCCCGCCCCGTTGGGGCCGAGGAAGCCGGTCACCCTGCCGGGCTCGACGTCGAACGACAGGTCGTCGACGGCCACGGTGCCGCCGTAACGCTTGCTCAGGTTGGTTGCCCGAATCGCGGTCATGACTCAAGGGTGCCGTCGCGCGCCCCCGATCACCTCCTGCCCGCGGACCGTTCGCGCGGCGGCGTTCTGGGACCCTGGTCCTACTCTCCGGGTCGGACGAGGCCCGCCTCGTACGCGGCGATCACCGCCTGCGCCCGGTCCCTGACGCCGATCTTGGCGAACAGGCTCGTCACGTGGTTCTTGACGGTCGAGGGGGAGACGGACAGCTCGGCGGCGATCTCGGTGTTGGAGCGGCCGCGGGCGATCAGCACGAGGATCTCCTGCTCGCGCACGGTCAGCCCGGCCAGCTCGGCGGGGGTGGATCGCGGCGGCGTGGTGCGGACGTACGTGCCGATCAGCCGGGTCAGCAGCCGGGGCGCGACGGCCGACTCGCCGCGGTGCACGACGCGGACGCCCTCGATCAGCTCCTCGGGGGAGACGTCCTTGGGCAGGAAGCCGTCGGCGCCCGCACGCAGTGCCGCCACCACGTTCTCGTCCAGGTCGAACGTGCTCAGCGCGAGCACCCGCACCTGCGGCAGCTCGGCGGTGATCAGCTCGGTGGCGCGCACACCGTCCATGCCGGGCATGTGCAGGTCCATGAGCACCACGTGGGGCCGCAGCCGCCGGCTCAGCTCCACCGCCTGCTCGCCGTCGGCCGCCTCGCCGACCACGCCCAGATCGGGCTGGGCGTCCAGCATCAGCTTGAAGCCCCTGCGCACGAGCGCGTGGTCGTCGGCGAGCAGCACCCTGATCGCGGCCGTCATGCGCTCTCCAGCGGGATGCGGGCGTGCACGCGGAATCCTCCTTCTGGCCTGGGCCCCGTCGAGAGCCGGCCGCCGCACAGGGCCACCCGCTCCGCCATGCCGCCCAGCCCGAAGCCCGGGGGCGTGCCGTCGTTCTTGGCCACGCCGTCGTCGAGCACCTCGACCTCCACGGCCTCCGGATCATAGGTCAGCAGCACGCTGGCCCTGGCGCCGACGGCGTGCTTGCGGGTGTTCGTCAGCGCCTCCTGGACGATCCGGTAGACGGCGTGGTCCACGGCGGCGGGCAGCTCGACGGGCTCGCCCGTCACGGTCAGGGCGGCCGGCAGGCCCGCCGACCCCGCCTCCTTGATGAGGGCGGGCAACCGGTCCGTGCCGACCCCCGTCGCCGCGTCCGCGCCCTCCCCGCCCTCGGCCCTGAGCACGTCGAGCAGCCGCCGCATCTCCGACATGGCCTGGCGGGCGGTCTGCTCGGCGCTCTCCAGCGCCTCCCTGGTGACCTGCTGCTCGGGCGGCAGCGTGGCCCTGGCGCCGCCGACCAGCGCGTTGATCACGGTGATGTGGTGCGCCACCACGTCGTGCAGCTCCCTGGCGATGCGCCTGCGCTCGGCGCGTACGGCGGCGTCGGCGGCCTCGCGGGTGGTGCGTTCCCGCAGCTCGGTCCTGAGCCGGACGAGCTGGCCGGCGCCCACGAACACGCCGACCAGGAACAGGGCGCTCAGCCAGCTGTTGACGCCGGGCCTGCCGATCTCCATGGCGACGGCGTACAGGGCGAAGGACGCCGCGGAGGCGATCGCGGTGGCGCGGCCCGCCGTGTAGCGGCCCAGGCTGTAGAGCATGACGGCACTGTGCACGTTCGAGCCGGTCACCAGGCCGGTCGCCATCGAGACGGCGTCCACGGCGACCACCGCGCCGGTCGTGAGGAGCGGCCGGTTGCGGCGCATGAGCAGGAACAACGTGCCCAGCAGGTACGTGACGTTGCCCGGGAGCATCTCCGTCATGCCCAGCACGCCCGTCACGACGCTGATCAGCCCGGGCAGGCACAGCACGATCACCAGCGTGCGGTCGGACACCGTGGGCCGCCGGAAGAACCGCACGATGTTCATGAACGTCCGTGCTAAGTGCACGCTAAGACCCTAAAGCACGAGATTTAGATATCGACGTGATCTTTCAGGCCGCCTGAGGCCGGGCTACAACCAGCGGTCTGCGCTGCGGTAACGTCGGCGCAAGGCGAGGGCAGGCGGCAGAGGGGTTGGCATGAGCCGTTCGGCACGGGTGATCTGGGACGACGCTCTGACCACCTACGACTTCGGCCCGAGCCATCCGCTGGCGCCCGTGCGCGTCGAGCTGACCATGGCGCTGGCCCGCGAGATGGGCGTGCTCGACAAGGTCGATCTGGCCGGCTGTGAGCCGGCGAGCGACGACGAGCTGGCGCGGGTCCACGCCCGCGGCTACATCGAGGCCGTCAAGCGCGTCTCCGCCTCCGGCCTGCCCGACATGAGCGCCGGGCTCGGCACCACCGACAACCCGGCCTTCGCGGGCGTCCACGAGGCCAGCGCGCTCATCGCCGGCGCCTCGCTGGCCGCCGCCCGCTCGGTCTGGGAGGGCACGGCCGAGCACGCCGTCAACGTCGCGGGCGGGCTGCACCACGCGATGCCGGCCCTGGCGAGCGGCTTCTGCGTCTACAACGACCCCGCTTTGGCGATCGCGTGGCTGCTGGAGCAGGGAGTAAGGCGCGTCGCGTACGTGGACGTCGACGTCCATCACGGCGACGGCGTACAGACGATCTTCTACGACGACCCCAGGGTGCTGACGATCAGCCTGCACGAGAGCCCGCGCACGCTGTTCCCCGGCACCGGCTTCCCGCACGAGACCGGCGCCGACGGCACGGCGGTCAACGTCGCGCTGCCGGCCGGCACCGGCGACGCGGGCTGGCTGCGGGCCTTCCACGCGGTGGTGCCGCCGCTGCTGCACGAGTTCGGGCCGGAGATCCTGGTGACCCAGCACGGCTGCGACAGCCACGCGCTCGACCCTCTCGCCAACCTGATGCTGAGCGTCGACGGCCAGCGGGCCGCCTACGAGGCGCTGCACCGCCTGGCCCACGAGACGGCGGGCGGGCGCTGGATCGCGACCGGCGGTGGCGGCTACGAGCTGGTGCAGGTGGTGCCGCGGGTGTGGACGCATCTGCTGGCCGAGCTGGCCGGGCATCCGATCGATCCGGCCACGCCGACGCCCGAGGAGTGGCGCAGGTTCGTCCGCGAGCGTACGGGGGAGACACCACCGCTCACCATGACAGACGGCCGCCATCCGGAATTCAGCGACCTGTCTGGTGGTTATGATCCAGCGGACCCCATTGACCGTGCTGTCATGGCGACCCGGCAAGCGGTGTTCCCCCTGCACGGCCTCGATCCGATGCCCTGACGAGGAATGAAGCAGTGCTGAGCCGCGACGAACTTCGAGATCACCTTGTTCACAGCCGCATCGCCGGCGATGTCGCGACCTCTCGCGAGAACAACCTCGACCACTACAGCTCGCTGGCCAACGGCGACCCCTACTACGCGCTCGGCTTGACCTTCGACCAGCCGTGGTCCTACCGCGACATCCTGGCCCTCATGGCCAAGTCCGCGGGCGTCGTCGCCGACCCCGACCACCGCCACGGCCAGGACACCATCGACCCCGACCTGACCATCGACGCGCTCGACGCGATGGCCGAGCGCATCGCCGCCGTGCTCGCGCGGCCCGAGCCCCGCGTCCTGTTCGCCACCGGCCACCCCACGGGCCTGCTCGCCGTGCACCTGCCGCTGGCCGCCTTCTGCGCGGCGCACGGCGCGCGGTTGCTGACCCCCGCCGAGGGCTGGTCGTACGTGGGCTCCGGCTTCGGCAGGCCGCGCAGGATCCGCTACCTCCAGGACGTCGCGATGCTCGACGACAGGGGCGCGCTCGTGCACACCCACGACGCGATCCCGATGCGTCACATGCTGGACGAGCTGGGCGGCGACCTGCCCGACCTGGTGATCGCCGACCACGGCTGGGCCGGAGCGGCGGGCGAGGCGGGCGTGCCGACGGTGGCCTTCGCCGACTGCAACGACCCCGGGCTGTTCGTCGGGGAGGCGGAGGGCAAGCTTGACGTGGTCGTGCCACTTGACGACAACGTGCTACCCCGCTATTACTCTCCGTTGACGGAGCGGCTAGTCACAGAAGTCTCACGAGCCCTTTGAGTCGATAACGGCCCTCCCCATACCGTCTTTTCGCGCCTGCATTCCAAGGGGCTCGCTGTCCCTTTGCCAA
Source organism: Nonomuraea sp. NPDC004580 (assembly GCF_040609855.1). Taxonomy (NCBI): domain Bacteria; kingdom Bacillati; phylum Actinomycetota; class Actinomycetes; order Streptosporangiales; family Streptosporangiaceae; genus Nonomuraea; species Nonomuraea sp. NPDC004580. The sequence goes on from NZ_JBEXLH010000008.1 coordinate 156,636, forward strand.
CTTTTGGCAGGGCTCCGGCGACTCTTATGTGTGGCAGCTTGGACAGTTCCAGCGTCCAGGCGAGGTGCTTGGCCAGGCGGTTGGCCAGCGATTTCGCTGGTTCGGCTGACAGGTGGCTCCGTCGGCTGGAAAAATAGGGGGTTTGCGCACTCGGAGTCCCGACTTACGCTGACGGCAGTACACGTGCGTGAGCAATGGCACCAGTGGGGATAACCCGGAAACACGTGCGGAAGAGGCGTCCGATGGGTGCAGGCGAAAGACCTCTCAGCGAGGTGAAGTTCCTGACCGTCGCAGAAGTGGCGACGGTCATGAGGGTGTCCAAGATGACGGTGTACCGGCTCGTCCACTCCGGCGAGCTGCCGGCCATCCGAGTCGGCCGCTCGTTCAGGGTGCCTGAGCAGGCGGTACACGATTATCTCCGGGAGGCCTACATCGAGGCAGGATGACGTAGCGACACGCCCGAACGTGTCGTGAGTGTGTCGCGGGAGAGCCCCGGCCGCCCGCTGGTACGGCCGGGCGCTCACCCCCCGAGGGGCGATCTACCGTGGATCGCCGGTAGTCTGTGAGCCGGTGTGCGCTCGCACTCCGATTCAAACGTGCTATCAGTACCTGGGGGTCCCGTGGGCTCTGTGATCAAGAAGCGCCGCAAGCGGATGGCTAAGAAGAAGCACCGTAAGCTGCTCAAGAAGACGCGCATCCAGCGGCGCAACAAGAAGTAACCGACGCAGCTGCGAGGCGCTGATGACCCACACCGTGCTTGTCACCGGGGTCTCGCGCCACATCGGCGCCCGGGTGGCGAGCGTTCTGGCGGCGGACCCGGACATCAGCCGTGTCATCGGAGTGGACACCGTGCCGCCCCCCTCGCTCACGCGAGACGGCGGCATCTCACTCGGCCGGACCGAGTTCGTCCGGGTGGATCTGCGCAGCCCCGACATCGCCCAGGTGATCGCGGCCGCGGACATCGACACCGTTGTGCACATGAGCCTCGTCAGCGCTCCCTCACGCAATGGGGGCAGGGCTGCCATGAAGGAGCACAACGTCATCGGCACCATGCAGTTGCTCGGTGCCTGCCAGCGGTCGGCGACCGTGCGGCGCGTGGTGGTGCGATCCACCACCGCCGTCTACGGCTCGTCTCCCCGCGATCCCGCGGTGTTCACCGAGGACCTGGAGCCGCATGACGGCCCCGTCCACGGCTATGCCAAGGACGCGGCCGAGGTCGAGGGCTACGTACGCGGTTTCGCGCGGCGGCGTCCCGACGTCACCGTGTCGCTGCTGCGCTTCGCCAACTTCATGGGTCCAGGCGTCGACTCGCCGCTGACGCGTTACTTCACCCAGCCGGTGCTGCCGACCGTGCTCGGCTTCGACCCGCGGCTGCAGTTCGTCCACGAGGACGACGCGGTCGAGGTGCTGCGCCGGATGGCGACCGAGGATCACCCCGGCACGTACAACGTGGCCGGGGCAGGCGTGTTGCTGCTGTCGCAGTGCGCGCGCCGGGCAGGGCGGCCCTCGCTGCCGCTGATCTCGCCCGCCTTCACCGTGCTCGGCGGTGCCGCGCGCCGGCTCGGCCTGGTCGAATACTCGCCCGAGCAGCTACGGCTGATGAGCCACGGCCGCGCGGTCGACACCGCCCACCTGGAGGCCGAGCTGGGCTGGAAGCCCAAGTTCAGCACCGGTGCGGCGTTCGACGACTTCCTGCGCTCGCGCGGGCTGCGTCCGCTGGGAAGTGTTCACGTATGAGCGTTCCGCGCCCAGCGCCAGAAGAGGAAGGCCGGGTGATCCCCATCACCGCGGCGCCGTCGTACGACGAGCCCGACCCCGTGGCCAAGGCGCTCGCCTTCATCAGGCGGCGGGTCACCGGCGACTACGAGGTCGACGAGTTCGGCTACGACCCCGAGCTGACCGACAAGGTCGTGCTCGAACTGCTCAGGCCGCTCTACCGCCACTGGTTCAGGGTCGAGACGCTCGAGCTGAAGAACATCCCCGACGACAGCGGCGCGCTCATCGTCGCCAACCACTCCGGCACGCTGCCGGTCGACGCGCTGATGCTGCAGGTGGCGCTGCACGACGAGGCCGCCAGGCCGCTGCGGCTGCTCGGCGCCGACCTGGTCTACCAGCTTCCGCTGCTCAGCCACCTGGCCCGCAAGACCGGCCACACGCTGGCCTGCCGCGAGGACGCCGACCGGCTGCTGCGCAAGGGCGAGCTGGTCGGGGTGTTCCCCGAGGGCTTCAAGGGCGTCGGCAAGCCGTTCTCCGAGCGCTACAAGCTGCAGCGCTTCGGCCGCGGCGGCTTCGTGGCCTCCGCGATCCGCGCGGGCGTGCCGATCGTGCCCACCGCGATCGTCGGGGCCGAGGAGATCTACCCCAAGATCGGCGACCTCAAGTCGCTGGCCCGGCTGCTGGGGCTGCCCTATCTGCCGATCACCCCGTTCTTCCCGCTGCTCGGGCCGCTCGGCCTGGTGCCGCTGCCGTCGAAGTGGATGATCGAGTTCGGGGAGCCGATCCGCACCGACGAGTACGACCCGTCGGCCGCCGACGACCCCATGCTGGTCTTCAACATCACCGACCACGTGCGCGAGGTCATCCAGCAGCTGCTCAACGAGCTGCGGCTGCGGCGCGGCCACGCCTTCCCCCCGCTCCTCTGACGCCGCCGGCGCGACTGTGACGGGGGGCCGGCTCAACACTCTCTGAACCCGGACGGCGGGTTGTGGCAAGACATCCGTGACCCATTCCCCGCAGAAGGGCGGAGATGATCACGCAACCCGCCGTCAGGGGTGCGGACGCCGAGCTCGTGAGCGCCTCGCTGACAGAACCCGAGGTGTTCGCCGAGCTCTTCGACCGCTACTCCGCCATGCTCTTCAGGTACGCCTCCAGACGCCTCGGCCCGGAACCCGCCGAGGACCTCGTCGGCGAGACCTTCCTGGTCGCCTTCTCCCGCAGGAAGAGCTACGACCTGGCCTACCCGGACGCCAGGCCGTGGCTCTTCGGCATCCTCACCAAGCTCATCTCCCGGCACCACCGCAAGGAGGCGGCCCGCTACCGCGCACTCCTGCGCGCCCCCGTCGACCACGAGGTGGAGTCGCCCGCCGACCGGGTGGCGGCCGGGGTGTCCGCCCGTGCCGTCCGCGCGGAGCTGGCCGGCGCCCTGGCCGCGCTGCCCGCCAGGGACCGCGACGTGCTGCTGCTGATCGCCTGGGGCGACCTCACGTACGAGGAGGCCGCGCGAGCGCTCGGCATCCCTGTCGGGACCGTGCGCTCCCGCCTCAACAGGGGCAGGCGGAAGGTACGCGCGGCGCTCGGCGACACCAACCCCCTGGAGGAGGAGTGACGATGGACGACCTGAAGCTGCTCCGCGACCTCGGGGCCGAGCTGGAGCACCGGCCACCCGCCACCCTCGTCCGCCACCGCACGGGCTTCCTGCGCGGCCGCCCCCGGCGCAGGTGGCCGATGGCCGCGCTCGTCTCCGCGGCCACGGCCGCCGTCGTGGCGGTGACGACGGCATTCATCACCGGCTTCCCCGTGGCCGCGCCGTCCGTCGGCGGCGGGGGCTACATGAGCGGCGCCATGAACGTGCTGCTGATCGGCTCCGACACCCGGGACGGTCCTGGCAACGTGAAGTACGGGCCGCAGTCGCAGGGCTCAGGCCAGCGGTCCGACACCATCATCATCGTCCACCTGCCGGCCGACAGGGGCAGGGCCACCGTGGTCAGCGTCCCGCGGGACTCGATGGTGCGGGTCCCGTGCGGGTCGACGCCGGATCGGGTCACCATGATCAATTCCGCGTACGCCGACGGTGGCGCCACGTGCCTCAGGTCGACGCTGGAGAAGCTGACGGGGCTGCGCCTGGACCACACGGTCGAGGTGGACTTCGCCGGCTTCAAGACCATGGTGGACGCGCTCGGGGGCGTGCGGATGAAGGTGCCGAGGCCCGTGAACGACCGCGCCGCGAAGCTCAGGCTGCCGGCGGGCGAGCAACTGCTCGACGGCGAGAAGGCGCTCGGCTACGCCCGGCTGCGTCACTACGGCGACGGCTCGGACGTCGCGCGGATCAAGCGGCAGCAGGGGCTCGCGCGGGCGATGCTGGACAAGGCCCAGCGGCAGCTCGTCTCCGATCCCGCCAAGCTCCGAGCCTTCCTGTCGGCGGTGCGCGGGGCGGTGAGGACGGACCTCAGCGTCGAGGAGATGTACGAGCTGGCCACCCAGCTCGCCAGCACCACGATGACCACGGTGTCGGTGCCCGGGGAGCCGTATCCGCAGGACCCGAACCGGCTGCGGTGGAAGCAGCCGGAAGCGGCCAAGCTGTTCGGCACGCTGAAGTGAGCCAGCTGAAGTGAGTCAGCTGCGGTGAGTCAGGGGCGGCCGCGGTAGAGGCGGCGCAGGGCGATGCCCGCTGCGACGCCGCCCGCGACCGCGCCCACGCCGGCCGCGATCGGCAGCGCCGTCATCGTGGCCTTGCGGCCGGTGCGGAAGTCCTTGACCGGCCAGTCGTGCTTGCGCGCGTATTCGCGCAGCTCGCTGTCGGGGTTGATGGCGACGGCGTTGCCGACCAGCGACAACATCGGCAGGTCGTTGGCCGAGTCGCTGTAGGCGGTGCAGAGGCTGAGGTCGAGGCCCTCCCTGCGGGCCAGGGCGCGCACCGCCTCGGCCTTGGCCGGGCCGTGGAGCAGGTCGCCGACCAGCCGGCCGGTGTAGACGCCGTTGCTGGTCTCGGCGACCGTGCCGAGCGCGCCGGTCAGGCCGAGCCGCTGGGCGATGACCCTGGCCAGCTCGATGGGGGTGGCGGTGACCAGCCAGACGCGCTGGCCGGCGTCGAGGTGGCTCTGGGCGAGCGCGCGGGTGCCGCCCCAGATGCGGTCGGCCATGACCTCGTCGTAGATCTCCTCGCCGAGGCGTACGACGTCGTCGACCTTGGCGCCCGCGACGAACGCCAGCGCGGTCTCCCTGGCCACCGCGATGTGCTCGGGGTTCTCGTTGCCGCGCAGCCGGAAGACGGCCTGCCCGACGGCGAACCTGACCAGGTCGGAGGTGGTGAACAGGCCGCGCGTGGCCAGCCCGCGGGCGAAGTGGTAGATCGACGCGCCGCGCATCATGGTGTTGTCGACGTCGAAGAAGGCCGCGCTCTCGAGATCGGGCTGGGCAGGCGCGACGGTCACCGCCGCCTGTGCGGCCGCCTCACCTGCGACCTCCGGCCGCACTTCCTGTCGTCGTCGCATGAGCCGCCACATGGGCTTCAGCTTAGCTACCTACTCGGGGGCGGCCAGACCTTCGATGTAGCTGAGGTACCCCTCCGCCTGGGCCAGTTGATCCTCGTCGAGCTGCTGAAGCATCGGCTTGACGGCCTCCTTCTGGTCCCGCGCGAATTTCTTGATCTTCGGCGAGCGCGGCTCCGCGCGTTCGAGCCGGCTGATGCCCGCGCGCGTGGACTCCTCCATGTCCTTGAGCGTCTCGTCCACGAGCGGGCCGTCGACCGACGAGCCGAGGAGGGTGGCGACCTCCTTGGCGCGGGCCTTGGCCGAGTCGAGCTCGCGCGCCGCGCGTTCCGCGTCGTCGGACGTGAGGCGGACGAGCGTGGTCTCCGCGGCGCGCTTGAGCGGGTAGAGCGAGTCGCCGGGCACCGCGCGGTAGGTGGCGAAGGAGGACACCATGAGCGCGGCCACCAGGCCCACGGTGGCGAGCTGGGACAGCAGGGGACGCCCTCTGGACCGGCGGCGGCGTCCGCGCCCGCCCAGGAGCCCGCCCAGGAGCCCGCCCAGGAGCGGCCGCGGCCTCCCGGCGGCCCGCTCCTCGGGCGCGTCGGGTTCGGCCGCGGCCAGGGCGCCCGACATCAGCTCGGCGCGCAGCCGTTCCTTGAACGCGGGCTCGGGCAGGCCGCCGAGCGGCAGCTCGCTCAGCTCGGTGAGGTGCGCGAGCACGCGTACCCGCCGCTCGCGCGCGCCCTTCATGACGGCTCTCCCACCGACACGGTTATGACACCTGGTCTGATGAGGGGTCGATGACGGAGGTTACGCCAGGTCGTGCTTGAGAGCCCTGGCCAGCGCGCGGACGGCACGGAACTGCAGCGCTTTGATCGCTCCACTCTTCTTCCCCATGATCAGCGCGGTTTCCGCGAGCGAGAGGCCGTGCAGGAAGCGCAGGACGACGCATTCCTGTTGTTCGGGATTGAGATCTCGTACGGCACGCAGCACCCGATCGTTGATGATGGCCGTGACCACGGCGTTCTCGGGAATGTGGGAGCCGTCGAGCGGAACGTCGATCACCTCGCCCGTGGGGATCTCCAGCCGGTAGCGCCCCGACTTGAAATGGTCGGTCACCAGGTTCCTCGCGATGGTCACGAGCCAGGCTCCGAAGTCGCGCCCCTGCCAGGTGAAGTCGCCGATCCTGCGTAGCGCGCGCAGGAAGGTCTCGCTGGTGAGGTCCTCCGCCAGCGGGTGCGAGCCCACCCGGAAGTAGATGTAGCGGTAGACCAGGTCGACGTAACGGTCGTAGAGCGTGCCAAAGGATTGCGTGCATCCGTTCTTGGCGTGCATCACCAGCGTACGGAGGTCGTCGGGCACGTCTTCGCGCACGGCGAGCTCGCCCGTCCGGGCAGGGCCGGCCACAGCTGGCGCCAGCAGCCCGGCGAACGGCGACGAGTCAGGCATCCGGTATCCCTAGGGGTAAGGGGTGCGGCGTGCTCGAACACTCTAGAAATCAACCGGAAAATCCACAATCCACGGAAGTCATGCATGACTAGGCGTAATCGGCCTATACCGTGGTGGACCGACCCGTTCCCTCTTCGGCTACCGGCTGGGAGGCATCGTCCGGCAGCATTGGAGTCACCATGGAGATCCTCGTTGCTGTCATAGCTCTCGCCGGTGCGATCCTGTCCGCGATCGCCGCGGCCGCCCTGATCCAACGCCTGCGCGACGAGCCTGAGGGGTGGTTGGTCGCCTGGACCGTTGCAGTCGCCGGGCTCTGCCTGTCACTCGCCGTGATCGCACTCGGGTCCTTCATGGGCTTCGGCTCCGTCACGTTCCGGATCTACCAGGTGACGGGATCGATGCTGGCGCCCCTGTGGCTGGCCGTCGGGCTCGTGCAGCTGCTGGCCGAGAAGGTGCCGCCGAGGTTCCTCGCGTGGCTGCTCGGCATCGCCCTGACCGTCGTCGCCACGGTCATCATGGTCTGGGACCCGCTGAAGACCGACGAGATGGGCACGTCGCTGCCCACCGCCGCGGCCCACTGGAACATCGTCCCCAACTACCTGCTCACCGGCGTCCACGCCGTCGCCGTGCTGATCATGCTGGCGATGCTGGTCGTGGCCGGGCTGCGCTGGCGCAACGGCGACGAGTACGACACCGACAACCTCCACGCCACCGTGGTCATCGTGCCGTCGGGGCTGGCGCTCGTGGGCGCGATGCGGTTCTCCGTGCCGGCCCTGTTCACCACCGCGCTGCTCGCCGTCGCGGGGGCGGCGGTCTGGTACACGGTGCTGCGGCCGCTGGCGCCGTACGAGGACGACGACGAGGACGACTTCGACGACCGCGACGACCGGCACGACCGCGACGACCGCGCGTCGCGCCGCGACGAGCGGGCCCAGCGCCGCGAGGAGTTCGCCGCGCGCCGCGCCGATCGCGCGCTGGCCGGCGAGGACGGTCCTGACGAGCGCCCAATGTTCCGCGACGAGGTGCCGGGGCACCACGGCATGCCGGAGCCGGTGCCGGCCGCCGACCTGCCGCCGCAGCCGCCGCAGCCGCCGCGCAGGTCGTCGGGGCTCGGCGACCTGGTGGCCGAATATCGTGCGGGCGACCGCGAGGTCGACTACGCCTCCCGCATGGCGCCGCCGCCGCCCGACGACGGCCCCTCCACCGGCTACATCATGAACGGCGCACCGCCCCAGCGCCCCGACTACAACCTGGCGCCGCCGGCGCCCGCCACCGGCGCGGTCTTCCCCGGCGCCGACCTCTTCTCGCCCTCCCAGCAGCAGGGCGGCTCGGGCAAGCTCTCGCCGACGATCTACGGCATGCTCACCGTCTTCACGCTCATGGACGGCGCGGGCGAGGCCTTCGACCGGCTGGCCGAGGCCACGGTTGAGGCCGTGCGCAGGGGCGAGCCGGACACGCTCGTCTACGCCTGCCACTCCGTGAAGTCGGCCCCGCTGCAGCGCATCGTCTACGAGCTCTACCGCGACGAGGTGGCCTACCGCGACCACCTGCGCCAGCCGCACGTCGAGCGGTTCGTCAACGACCGTCAGGCGATGGTGCTGGCCACCAACGTGATCGAGCTCGACGTCAACGCCGCCAAGGTGGTGCCGCTGCCCACCGTCATGTACTGAGTCGTCATGTACCGGGCCGTCATGTACCGGGCCGTCATGTAGTGAGCGCCGCGCGCAGCCTCGCTTCGTCGACCCGCCAGAAGTCGTGCTGCACGCCGTCGATCAGCGTGACCGGGATCATCTCCCAGTATTTCTCCTTGAGCTCGTCGGAGGAGTCGATGCTGACCTCCTCCCACGGGACGCCGAGCTCGCCCGCGACCCTGGCGATGATCTCGCGGGCGTCGTCACAGAGGTGACAGCCGGGTTTGCCGAGCAAGGTGATGCGGTGCATGACGCAACCGTACCCCTGCTGACTTTGTGCATCGGTTCACAAAGGGATTAACCTGAAAGACGGCCCCATTCCGATCACGCGGTCCCCAAGCCGCCCGTTCCCTGGAGCACCGGCACGTGAAGAGCCCGTCCCAGCCCCGTGACCGCGGCATCCCCGAGGCGACGGTCGCCAGGCTCCCCCTTTACCTCAGGGCGCTGCACGGGATGGCCGAGCGGGGCATCGCCACCGTCAGCTCGGAAGACCTGGCGGGCGCGGCAGGGGTCAACTCCGCCAAGCTCCGCAAGGACCTCTCGCATCTCGGCTCCTACGGCACCCGCGGCGTAGGCTATGAGGTCGAATACCTCGTCTATCAGATCTCCCGTGAGCTCGGTCTGACCCAAGACTGGGCCGTCGCGATCGTCGGAGTCGGCAACCTCGGCCGCGCGCTCGCCAACTACGGCGGTTTCGTCTCCCGGGGCTTCCGGGTCGCGGCGCTCATCGACGCCGACCCCGAAATCGTGGGCGACACCATCGCGGGGTTGAATGTTGAACACATCGACGAACTGGAAGCCGTGATCAAACGGCGTGGAGTCTCGATCGTGGTACTGGCGATACCGGCGGCAGCGGCGCAGCAAGTGTGCGATCGCGTGGTCGCCGTGGGCGTGACCAGCATCCTCAATTTCGCGCCGGTCGTACTCTCCGTGCCGGAAAGCGTCGATGTCCGTAAAGTCGACCTATCAATCGAACTGCAGATTCTCGCGTTCCACGAGCAACGCAAGGCTGGGGGGCCACTCATGGCGGTGGACGGTCAATGAGTGTTCTGGCTGTCGGGCTCAGCCACCGGACCGCACCGGTGGGCCTGCTCGAGCGCGTTTCCGTCACCGGCGACGCCCTCGTCAAGCTCCTGCACGACGTTCAGCACGATCCGTGCGTGGCGGAGGCCATGGTGGTCTCGACCTGCAACAGGGTCGAGGTCTACGTCACGGTCGACCGCTTCCACGCGGCCGTCACGTCGATCAGCGAGCTGCTCGGCGTGCACTCGGGCGTCCCGGTGGACGAGCTCATCCCGCACCTCTACGTCCACTACGAGGAGCGGGCGGTCGAGCACCTGTTCTCCGTCGTGTGCGGCCTCGACTCCATGGTCGTCGGCGAGCAGCAGATACTCGGGCAGGTCCGCCAGGCGCTCAAGCTGGCCCAGCGCCAGGGCACGGTCGGCGCCACGCTCAACGACCTGGTGCAGCAGGCGCTGCGGGTGGGCAAGCGCGCCCACCACGACACCGGCATCGACAAGCACGGCGCCTCCCTCGTCACCGCCGGGCTGGCGCTGGCGGGCGAGCTGCCGGGGCGGCGGGCGCTGGTGATCGGCGCCGGCTCCATGAGCTCGCTGGCCGCCGCGACGCTGTCGCGCGCCGGGGTGACCGACATCGTCGTGGCCAACCGCACGTACGAGCGGGGCGCCAGGCTCGCCGCCACCGTCGGCGGCCGGGCGGTCGCGTTCGCCGCCGTGCCGGAAGAGGTGGCCGCGGCCGACATCGTGATCACCTGCACCGGCGCGGGCCGGCACATCGTCACGCCGGATATGCTGGGCGAACCGGTGTTCCTGCTGGACCTGGCGCTGCCGCACGACATCGACCCTGCCGTGCGCGGGGTGCCGGGTGTCACGCTGGTCGACCTGGAGACCATCCAGGAGTCCGGCATCGGCTCCCGCGAGGGCGACGCGGTGCCCACCGTGCGCCGTCTGGTGGCCGAGGAGCTGCGCGCCTACCTCGACGCCGAGCGGGCCGCCAGGGTCACGCCGACCGTGGTGGCGCTGCGCAGCAAGGCGGCCGGCGTCGTCGAGTCGGAGCTGGGCCGCCTGCTGATGCGGGTGCCCGACCTCGACGAGCGGGCGCGCGACGAGGTCGCCATGACCGTCCAGCGGGTGGTGGACAAACTGCTCCACGAGCCGACTGTGCGTGTCAAGCAGCTCGCCACCTGCCCAGGAGGCGATCATTATGCGGAAGCTCTGCGCGAGTTGTTCAACCTGGATCCGAAGATGCCCGAGGCCGTGAGGGAGGTGGAGCTGTGACGAGACACGCTCTGCGGCTCGGCACCCGGCGCAGCCTTCTCGCGACCACGCAGTCCCAGATGGTGGCCGACGCCTACACCGAGCGCACCGGGAGGCCCGTCGAGCTGGTCGGCATCACCACGTACGGCGACGTCACCAAGGCCCATCTGGCGCAGCTCGGCGGCACCGGCGTGTTCGTCAGCGCGCTGCGCGACGAGCTGCTCGACGGCGAGATCGACTTCGCCGTCCACTCGCTGAAGGACCTGCCGACCACCCAGGACCCGCGCTTCACGCTGGCCGCGCTGCCGCCCCGCCACGACCACCGCGACGCGCTCGTCGGCCTGCACAAGTTCGCCGACCTCGCGCCCGGCGCCAGGGTCGGCACCGGCTCGCCGCGCCGCGTCGCCATGCTCAGCGCCCTGCGTCCCGACCTCGAGTACGTGCCGATCCGCGGCAACGCCGACACGCGCATCGGCAAGGTCACCTCGGGCGAGCTCGACGCGGTCGTGCTCGCCGCCGCCGGGCTGGGCAGGATCGGCAGGGACGCCGAGATCGCGCAGATCTTCGAGACCGACGAGCTGCTGCCCGCCCCGGGCCAGGGCGCGCTGGCCGTGGAGTGCCGCACCGACAGGACCGACATCGTCGAGGCCCTGTCCGTGCTCGACGACCCCGCCACCCGCACGGCCGTGACCGCGGAACGCGCGCTGCTCAACGCCCTCGAAGCCGGATGCTCGGCTCCGGTGGGTGCTTTCGCGTTCGATGACGGGCACACTCTGAACCTGACCGCTGTTGTCGTCTCCATCGACGGCCGCGAAGCGGTCCGCAAGTCCGCCGCCGGCTCTCCTTCGGAGGCAGCGAACCTGGGCCGCCTCCTCGCGGCCGAGATGATCGCCGAAGGGGCCGACAGATTGATGGGGGAGCATTCCCATTGAGCTCCGATAGTCCGACCTCCGGTTTCGTCGCGTTCGTGGGCGCGGGTCCCGGCGATCCCAACCTGCTCACGCTCCGCGCCGCCGAGCTGCTCGGCAAGGCCGACGCGGTGGTGCTCGACGCCGAGACCCAGACCCCGCTGCTGCACCACTGCCGCGAGGGCGTCGAGGTCGCCGAGGGCGACTTCGTGCAGCGCGCCGCGCGCGGCCAGCTCGTGGTGCGCCTGTGCGCGGGCGACCCCATGCTGTTCTCCTCGATCAGCGAGGAGGTCGCGGCGTGCGTCGCCGCGGAGGTGGACTTCGAGATCGTCCCCGGCGTGCCGCCCGCGACCGCCGTGCTCACCTACGCCGGCATCCCGCCGGCGAGCGCCGTGCCCGAGTTCAGGGTCGTCGACGCCGCCCAGGAGCAGGACTGGTCCGTGCACGCCGGTTGCAAGGGCACGCTGGTCATCTACAACGGCGTCGCCGACGCGGTGCCCATCGGCAAGGCGCTGATCTCCGGCGGCAAGCCCGACACCACGCCCGTCGCGGTCAGCAGCGGCGGCACCACCACCGAGCAGTACACCGTGGTGTCCACGCTGGGCCGGCTGCAGGCCGACCTCAAGCACGCCGGGCTCACCGAGCCCGCGCTGATCGTGGTCGGCGAGGCCGTCGCGCAGCGCGACAAGCTGTCGTGGTTCGAGACCAAGCCGCTGTTCGGCTGGCGGGTGCTCGTCCCGCGGACGAAGGAGCAGTCGCGCAGCCTGTCCGAGCAGCTCGTGTCCTACGGCGCGGTGCCCGAGGAGGTGCCGACCATCTCGGTCGAGCCGCCGCGCACCCCGCAGCAGATGGACCGCGCGATCAAGGGCCTGGTGACGGGCCGCTATGAGTGGGTGGCCTTCACCAGCGCCAACGCCGTCAAGGCCGTCCGCGAGAAGTTCGAGGAGTACGGACTCGACGCCCGCGCCTTCGCCGGCCTCAAGGTGGCGGCGGTGGGCGAGGCCACCTCGCGGGCGCTGGTCGAGTTCGGGGTCAAGCCCGACCTGCTGCCGTCGGGCGAGCAGTCGTCGGAGGGGCTGGTGGCCGAGTGGCCGCCGTACGACTCCATGCTCGACCCGATCAACCGGGTGCTGCTGCCCAGGGCCGACATCTCCACCGACACGCTGGTGGCCGGGCTCACCGAGCTGGGCTGGGAGTGCGACGACGTCACCGCCTACCGCACGGTGCGCGCCGCGCCGCCGCCCGCGCCGATCCGCGAGGCCATCAAGGGCGGCGGCTTCGACGCCGTGCTCTTCACCTCGTCCTCGACCGTGCGCAACCTCGTGGGCATCGCCGGCAAGCCCCACAACGTCACCGTGATCGCGGTCATCGGGCCGCAGACGGCCAAGACGGCCGAGGAGTTCGGGCTCCGGGTCGACGTCATGGCCGACAAGCCATCCGCCTCCGCCTTGGCCGCCGCGGTGGCCGAGTTCGGGGCCAAGCAGCGCCAGGCGGCGCTGGCGGCCGGCGACACGCCGCGCCGTCCCTCACAGAACCGCCGTGGCGCGAGGAGGAGAGCCAGATGAGCGCGCAGTACCCCGTCGCCCGCCCGCGCAGGCTCCGCAACAACGCGGCCATGCGCCGGATGGTGTCGGGCACCAGGCTCGACCCGGCGGAGCTGATCCTGCCGATGTTCGCCAAGGAGGACATCTCGGAGCCGCAGCCGGTGGCCTCGATGCCGGGCGTCTTCCAGCACACCCGCGACTCGCTGCGCAAGGCCGCCCGCGAGGCCGCCGAGGCCGGCGTGGGCGGCGTCATCCTGTTCGGCGTCCCGGCGGTGAAGGACGCGCGCGGCTCGGCCGCCGACGACCCCGACGGCGTGCTCCAGGTGGCGCTGCGCGACGTGGTGTCGGAGGTCGGCGACGCGCTCGTGGTCATGGCCGACACCTGCCTCGACGAGTTCACCGACCACGGCCACTGCGGCATCCTCACGCCGTCTGGCGAGGTCGACAACGACGCCACCCTTGAGCGGTACGCCTCCGTCGCGGTCGCCCAGGCCGAGGCCGGCTCCCAGATGGTGGCGCCGAGCGGCATGATGGACGGTCAGGTGGGCGCCATCAGGAGCGCGCTCGACCAGGCGGGCCACGCCGGCGTGCCGATCCTCTCCTACTCCGTCAAATACGCCTCCGCCTTCTACGGCCCGTTCCGCGACGCCGCCGAGTGCGCGCCGCAGTTCGGCGACCGCAGCACCCACCAGCAGGATCCGGCGGGGCCGCTGGAGGAGGCGCTGCGCGAGGTCAGGCTCGACCTGGCCGAGGGGGCCGACGCCGTCATGGTCAAGCCCGCGGGGGCCTACCTCGACGTCATCGGCCGCGTCCGCGCCGAGGTGGACGTGCCGGTGGCCGCCTACCAGGTCAGCGGCGAATACGCGATGATCGAGGCCGCCGCCGCCAACGGCTGGATCGACCGCGAGCGGACGATCAACGAGTCGCTGGTCGCGATCAAGCGCGCGGGGGCCGACATGATCCTCACGTACTGGGCGACGGAAGTGGCGCGCACGCTCTAACCAAGGGGTTTCCCGTCAACTGCTGGGGCCTGTGGGTTAGAGTTGCATGAAAGTGCTGGTGTGTCCCGCGTGTGATGCAGGCGCAAGACCTTTGCTGCCCTGCGGGAGGCCGCCGACAGCGGCCCACCTACCACCCGGATCCGGGACCTCCTCAGGCGCTGTGACTCGACGGGAGACACCATGGTGGGGGTACCACTGGCTCGGCGTACCAAAAAGCGGTCCCGGCCGACGCGCATCGAGACCGTGCTCGAATACGCCGCCCTGGGCTGGCCCGTCGTGCCCGGCGCCTTCCCGCTGCGCCAGGGGCCGCGTGCGTGCTCCTGTGACCGGCTCGGCTGTCCCGACCCCGGCGCCCATCCGCTCTCGCCCGCCTGGCACATGCAGGCCACGACCGACGCGGCCCAGCTCACGCGCTGGTGGCAGGCCGAGCCCGAGGCCAATGTGATCCTCCCCACGGGCCGCGTGTTCGACGTCTTCGACGTACCGCTCGCCGCCGGCCTGTCCGCGCTCACCCGCATCGACGCCGCCGGGGCGCACCCGGGCCCGGTCGCCGCCAACGGCGACCGGGTCTTGTTTTATGTCGCCACCCGCGGCAACCCCGAGGACGAGGACGAGTGGTGGTCCTGCCAGCTCGACTGCGACCCGGCCACCATCGACGACACGCCGGGGCTGCGCTGGCACTGCCGCGACAGCTACGTCCTCGCGCCGCCCTCGGCGATGCCCGGTGGTCAGGCCGTCTCCTGGCTGCGCCCGCCCGACGGCAGGCCGCTGCCCGACCCGCTGCGCATCCTCGAATGGCTCGCCGACTGAGCCGCGTGCCCGCCCGGGGAACCGGCCGCACCTGCGGCTAACCTGGGTCGGGTGAGCCGTACACGTAACTCCGAAGACCTGTTCGCCCGCGCCCGCGACGTCGTGCCGGGAGGCGTCAACTCCCCGGTGCGCGCGTTCGGAGCGGTGGGTGGCACCCCGCGCTTCATGGTCTCGGGGCAGGGCCCCTACATCACCGACGCCGACGGCAACCGCTACGTCGACCTCATCTGCTCCTGGGGGCCGATGATCCTGGGACACCGCCACCCGGCCGTCGTCGAGGCCGTGTCCGGCGCGGTGGCGGGCGGCTTCTCCTACGGCACGGCCACGCCGGGCGAGGTCGAGCTGGCCGAGGAGATCGTGGCGCGCATCGCGCCGGTCGAGAAGGTACGCCTGGTCAGCTCGGGCACCGAGGCGACGATGAGCGCGGTACGCCTGGCCAGGGGCTTCACCGGCCGGTCCAAGGTGATCAAGTTCGCCGGCTGCTACCACGGCCACGTCGACGCGCTGCTGGCGTCGGCGGGGTCGGGGGTGGCGACGTTCGGGCTGCCCGACACGCCGGGCGTCACGGGGGCGTCGGCGGCCGACACGATCGTGCTGCCGTACAACGACGTCGCGGCCGTCGAGGCGGCGTTCGCGGCGGCCGAGATCGCGTGTGTGATCACCGAGGCGTGCCCGGCGAACATGGGCGTCGTCCCGCCGCGCGACGGCTTCAACGCGCGCCTGCGCGAGCTGTGCACGGCCAACGGCGCGCTGCTCATCGTGGACGAGGTGCTGACCGGCTTCCGCGTCTCGCGCGCCGGCTGGTACGGCATCGAGCCGGTCGACGCCGACCTGATGACGTTCGGCAAGGTCATGGGCGGCGGGCTGCCGGCGGCGGCGTTCGGCGGCCGGGCGGACGTCATGGCCCACCTGGCGCCCGAGGGGCCCGTCTACCAGGCGGGCACGCTGTCGGGCAACCCGCTGGCCTGCGCCGCGGGCCTGGCCACGCTGCGGAGCCTGGACGACGAGGCGTACCGCCGGCTGGACGCCGCGGCCACTCTGGTGGGCGACACCGCCTCGGAGGCGCTGCGCGCGGCGGGGGTGCCGCACCGGCTGCAGCGGGCGGGCAACCTGTTCTCGATCTTCTTCACCGACGCCGAGGTGACGAACTTCGACGAGGCGCGGGGGCAGAACACCGCCGCGTACACGGCGTTCTTCCACAGCATGCTCGACCAGGGGGTCTACCTGCCGCCTTCGGCGTATGAGGCGTGGTTCCTGTCGGCCTCCCACGACGACGAGGCGCTGGGCCGCGTCACGGAGGCGCTCCCAGCGGCCGCGAAGGCGGCCGCCGCGGTGCTGTGACGGGGGGAGTAGGAGCGAAGGGGGCGGTCCGGGTGGCCGCCCCTCGTCAAGCGCGGCTCAGCGGCTCGGCTTCTGGTAGCGGATGCGCTGGTCGCGGGCCTGCTCGGCGAGCACCTTGAGGTACGACAGGGAGCCGGTCTGCTGCTTCTTCTGCTTCAGGATTCTCATGCAACCATTTTCATCCGCTACACAATGAACCACAAGCGAGACTTTCTACGATAAACGGTTTAGAGTGGCTTACATGTTGGACCTGAACCGGCTCAAAGCCCTTCACGCCGTCCACGTCTACGGTTCGGTCGGAGCGGCGGCCGAAGCCCTCATGGTCACCCCGTCGGCGGTCAGCCAGCAGATCGCCAAGCTGGAGCGCGAGACCGGCGCCAGGCTCATGGAGCGCTACGGCCGCGGCGTGCGGCTGACGGACGCGGCGGGGCTGCTCGCCGAGCACGCGGAGCGCATCCTCGCCCTGGTCGAGACCGCGGAGGCCGACTTCGAGGCGCTGCGCGGCGAGGTCGTCGGCCGGCTCAACGTCGGGGCCTTCCCCACCGCCGCCCGCGGCCTCATGCCCCACGCGCTCGTCTCCCTCAAGGGCCGCCACCCCGACCTGTGGGTGCAGCTCAGCGAGCGCGAGCCGGAGCGGGTGGCCCGCGAGGTGGCAAGGGGCGAGCTGGACCTCGGCGTCGTCCAGGACTGGCTGACCCGCCCGATGGCGCTGCCCGACGGCCTGTCCAAGGCCACGCTGCTCGACGACGTGGCCGACGTGGCCGTGCCCGCCGGCCATCCGCTGGCGGGCGAGCGCGAGATCGAGCTGGCCGCGCTGCACGGCGAGCAGTGGATCAGCGGGTCGCCCGGCACGGTCTGCCACGACTGGCTGGTGTTCACGCTGCGCAGCGCCTCGCTGGAGCCGGTGATCGCGTGCTGGGCCGACGAATACCCGACCCAGCTCGCGCTCGTGGCCGCCGGGCTCGGCTGCGCGATCGTGCCCAGGCTCGGGCGCGACTGCGTGCCGGACAGCGTACGGCTGGTGCCGCTGCTCCCGCGCCAGTCGCGGCGCATCTACGCGATCTGGCGCGCCGACGCCGCCCGCCGTCCCGCGATCAGGGCCATGGTGGACGCGCTGACGGAGACGAGCAAGACCCAGGAGAACGCCTGGGCCGTGCAGTGATCCAGCGGTGCCGTGTCGCAGCGGGCCCTCGCCTGGGCTTCGCGGCCGAGCGGATAGGCTGGCCCCACCATGGCTGAAACCACCGTCGTCCACCTGCTGCGCCACGGTGAGGTGCACAACCCCCAAGGCGTCCTCTACGGCAGGCTGCCCGGCTACCACCTGTCGGAGACGGGCCGGCTCATGGCCGAGACGGTCGCCAAGGCCGTCGGCGGCCGCGACATCGTCGCCCTCTACAGCTCGCCGCTGGAGCGCGCCATCGAGACGGCGACCCCGCTGGCGGACAAGCTGGGCCTGGAGATCGTCCAGGACGAGCGCCTGATCGAGGCGGGCAACCTGCTGGAGGGCCGCATGGTCGGGCAGGGCCTCGGCGTGCTGCGCAACCCGCGCAACTACCGCTATTTCTGGAACCCGCTGCGGCCGTCCTGGGGCGAGCCCTACCCGGTCATCGTCAAGCGGATGAAGTCGATCATCGACGACGCCAGGGCGGCGGCGCGGGGCCACGAGGCGGTGCTGGTCAGCCACCAGCTGCCGATCTGGGCCATCCGCTCGGCCGCCGAGGGCCGCAGGCTCTGGCACGACCCGCGCCGCCGCCAGTGCGCGCTGGCCAGCCTCACCACCCTCACCTTCGACGGCGATCGGCTCGTCAGCATCGGCTACAGCGAGCCCGCCGGGTCGCTGCAGACGGGGCCGTCGATCCCCGGGGCCTGATGTCCGGGCCGCACGGGCACCCCGGTAGAGTTGCAAGCTCTACCGGTTGTAGTACAAGGAGATCTTCCTCCGTGCGCGCCAACTCCATCTCCCTCCTTCTCCTGGTCGCGCTGGTCGCGGGCTGCGCCGGCAACCAGGGCGGCCAGCCGCAGGCCGGCGACACCCGCTTCGTCGCGGGCGACGGGAAGATGCAGGTGTTCGAGGCGGGCGAGCGCAAACCCGCGCCGGCCGTCGAGGGCCCGACCCTCGACGGTGCCACCGCGTCCCTGGCCGCGCACAAGGGCAAGGTCGTCGTGCTCAACTTCTGGGCCTCGTGGTGCGGCCCCTGCCGGGCCGAGGCGCCCGTGCTCAAGGAGGTCTGGGCCAAGACCAAGGACTCCGGCGTGCAGTTCCTCGGCGTCGACTTCAAGGACCGCCAGGCCGACGCCAAGGCGTTCGAGCGCACCGAGCAGACCGGCTACCCGCACATCTTCGACCAGCCCGGCAAGGTCGCGCTGGCCTTCCAGGGCACCGTGCCGCCCGCCGCCATCCCGTCCACGCTGGTCATCGACAAGCAGGGCCGCATCGCGGCCAGGGCGCTCGGCGCGGTCAAGTACACCGACCTGATGAACACGGTGACCAAGGTGCGCGATGAGTGACGTCGTCGCCTCGGGCTCGCTGCTGCTGGCCGTGCCGATCGCGGTGCTGGCGGGGGTGGTGTCGTTCCTGTCGCCGTGCGTGCTGCCGCTGGTGCCCGGCTACCTGTCCTACGTGACGGGCATGAGCGCCGACCCCAAGCGGGGGCGGCTGGTGCTCGGCACCGCGCTGTTCGTGGCCGGGTTCGGGCTGGTGTTCGTGCTCAGCGGGGCGCTGTTCGGCGGCATCGGCTCGGTCGTGCTGGGCAACGCCGAGATCATCACGCGGGTGCTCGGCGTGCTCACCATCGTGCTCGGGCTGGCCTTCCTCGGCCTGCTGCCCGGCCTCATGCGCGACGTGCGCATCCACCGCATGCCGGCCGCAGGGCTCGCCGGCGCGCCGCTGCTCGGCGTGGTGTTCGGGCTGGGCTGGACCCCGTGCATCGGGCCCACGCTGGCCGTCGTGCTCACGCTCGGGCTCAACGAGGGCAGCGCGGGGCGTGGCGCGCTGCTGGCCGTCGCCTACGCGCTCGGCCTCGGCCTGCCCTTCATCGGCGCCGCGCTGGCCTACAGCCGCGCGCTGCGCACGTTCCGCGCCATCCGCAAGCACTCGCGCCTGATCACCCGGGTCGGCGGCGGCATGATGGTGGCCGTCGGCGTGCTGCTCGTGACCGGGCTCTGGGGAGAGATGATCGCGGCCATGCAAGGACTGATCGGCGCGTTCGAGCCGGTGATCTGATGAGCGTCAAGGAGCTGGAGAAGGAGCAGACGCCGGAGCAGGCGTCGTTCGGGCTGGTGGCCTGGTTGCGCTGGGCGTGGCGCACGCTCACCTCGATGCGGACGGCGCTGATCCTGCTCTTCCTGCTCGCGCTCGGCTCGGTGCCCGGCTCGCTGGTGCCGCAGCGCGGCGTCGAGCCCGACAAGGTCGCCAGACTGTACGAGCAGAGCCCCGCCCTCGCCGAGTGGTACGACAGGTTCCAGCTCTTCGAGGTCTTCACCTCCACCTGGTTCGCGGCCATCTACCTGCTGCTGTTCACCTCGCTGATCGGCTGCATCATCCCGCGCACCACGGTCTACCTGCGCGAGCTGCGCCGCAAGCCGCCCGCCGCGCCGAAGAACCTGTCCCGCCTGCCTCACCACGCCGTCTTCGAGAGCGACCTGGGCGTCGAGCGGGCCGCGGCCCGGCTGCGCAAGCGGCGCTTCCGCGTGGTCACCGGCGACGGCTGGGTGTCGGCGGAGAAGGGCTACCTGCGCGAGACGGGCAACCTGTTCTTCCACATCGCGCTGGTCGGCATCCTGCTCGCCATCGGCGCGGGCTCGCTGTACGGCTACCGCGGCAACGTGCTGGTCGTCGAGGGCGACGGGTTCGCCAACACGGTGGCCGCCTACGACCGGTTCATCCCCGGCAGCAGGGTCTCCGCCGAGTCCCTCGAGCCGTTCAGCTTCCAGCTCACCGACTTCAACGTGGCCTACCAGGTCACTGGCGACAAGCGCGGCCAGGCGCTCGACTACTCCGCGCACCTCAAGGTCAACGAGTCGCCGGCGGCGCCGGCCCGTGACTACGAGCTCAAGGTCAACGAACCGCTGGAGATCGACGGCACGCAGACCTACCTCATCGGCAACGGCTACGCGCCCGTCTTCAAGGTCACCGACGGCAAGGGCCAGGTGGCCTTCGAGGGGCCGGTGCCCTGCCTGATCGAGGACAAGGCGTCCATGACCTCGGGCTGCGTGGTCAAGGCGCCCGACGCGCAGCCGTCCCAGCTGGGGTTCCTGCTGCGCTTCCTGCCCACCAGCGTGCCGCTGACCGACGGCACCCACGCCTCGGCCTTCCCCGGCGAGCTCAACCCCGAGGTGCAGATACTCGGCGCCTTCTCCGGCGACCTCGGCCTGCGCTCCGGCAAGCCGCAGTCGGTCTACGAGCTGGCAGAGCCCGAGGTGATGCGCAAGCTCAAGCCGGTGCTCATGGGCACCGACGCGCCCAAGCCGCTGGCCGTGGGGCAGTCGGTCGATCTGCCCGGCGGGCTCGGCACGATCGAGTTCACCGGCGTCAAGCAGTGGATCACGCTGCAGATGGCGCACGACCCAGGGCGCTTCCCCGCGCTGCTGGCCGCCGCCACGGCGGTGGTCGCCATCGCGCTCTCGCTCATGATCCGCCGCCGCCGGGTGTTCGTCCGCGTCGCGCAGGGGCGGGTCGAGGTGGGTGGGCTGACCCGCACAGAGGGCTCCGCGACGGGCTTCGCCGAGGAGTTCGCCGACATCGTGAAGGTTCTATCAGCAGGAGAGAAAGATGTCCGCTGAGCAACTCGCCGAGCTGAGCGACCTTTTCGTCGTCGCAGCCGTGCTGCTCTACGTCGTCGCCATGCTCGGCTTCGCCATCGAGCTGGCCTTCGGGCGGTTGCGGGGCGGGAAGGCCGCCGAGCGGCGGCAGGCCGAGGCCAGGCAGCCGGTCGCCGTCGGGGCGGGCGCCGCCGGTGCGGTCTCCGAGATCGTGGAGAGCGACGCCGAGGCGGCCGCTTCCGGCGCTGAGACGCCCGCTGCGGGCGCGACGGCGGACGCCCCGGCACCCATACCGGTCTCGCCCGTCGCCGCCCGTGCCGGGACGGTGGCGCTCGTGCTCGCCTGGATCGGCTGGGCCGCCAACCTCGCCGCCATCGTCGCCCGCGGCCTGGCCGTCGATCGGTGGCCGTGGGGCAACATGTACGAGTTCGTGGTGGCCATCTGCTTCGCCGCCGTGACCGCGTTCCTCGCCACCCAGCTCCGCCACAACGTGCGCTTCCTGGGCGCGTTCGTCATGGTGACCGCCGCGCTGGGGCTCGGGCTCGCGGTCAAGGTGTTCTACACCGCGGCCGGTCCCGTGGTGCCGGCGCTCGACTCGTACTGGATCGCGATCCACGTCACGGCCGCGATCATCGCGAGCGGCCTGTTCACGCTGGCCGGCGTCTCGGGCGTGCTCTACCTGCTGCGCGGCGACGGGGTGTCGCGCCTGCCCTCGCGCGAGGTGCTGGAGAAGGCGGCGCACCGGGCGATCGTCTTCGCCTTCCCGGTGTGGACGTTCGCCGTCATCGCGGGCGCCCTGTGGGCGGACCGGGCGTGGGGCCGTTATTGGGGCTGGGACCCCAAGGAGGTCTGGTCGTTCATCACGTGGGTGGCCTACGCCGCCTACCTGCACGCCAAGGCGACGGCCGGCTGGCGGGGCAGGGCGGCGATGATCGTGCAGCTCGTGGCGTTCGGCTGCCTGCTGTTCAACCTGATCGGGGTCAACATCTTCATCGACGGGCTGCACAGCTACGCCGACGTGGACTGATCCCAAGCCTTCATCAGAGGGGCTCGCCGATCAGGCCACGTCGTCGCCGCGCATCCGCCGTTCGAGGTCGCGCAGGAACTCGGGGTCGTCGTCGGGCCCCTTCGGCGCGCCCGGGCCGGGGGTGACGGGACGGGCCGCGCGCGGCGCGCGCGGACGGCCGCGCGCCATCCACACCAGCCCGCCGAGCAGCGGGATGAGCACCACGACGAGGATCCAGAGTGCTTTTGGTACGTTCCTGACCTCGTCTTCCGGCGTGGTGACGACGTCGAACAGTGAGAAGAGCCAGAAGGCCAGCAGCGCCAGGCCGATAACAACACCTGCCATGCCCCGAACTGTAAGCCATGTTGAGACGTGATCGTGCTGCCTGATGTCCCATTTCGGGTGACTAGCGGAAGATCCGCGTCGTACCGTGGAAGCCGATGCGGCGGTGTCCACGGGGCTCCGAGGGGCGTTGATGAGAGGTGCGATGGCCTTTTCTCACGACAAGAGTCCCGGCGACCGAGGCCGGCATCGGCGCGGACGATGGTGGCGGCGCGGGTCCTATCTGTTCTCCCGGCGCAGCGAGGCGCCTCCCGACGCCGACCGGTCGATCTGGCGTAACGCCCGCGAGCGGGCCCAGGACAGGCGCGCGCGGCGCAAGGAGCTGAAGAGCGCGGAGCGCGGCCGCGAGGCCCGTGACGGCGAGCTGAGAACCGAGCGGCCGTCCTGGCCGGGCGCCGACGCCCCGCACAGCTCGGCCGCCTGGGACGCCTTCGCGGTACGCGAACACGGCGAGCGGCTGCCCGCGGCCGTCGTCGTCGACCGCCCCCGCTACACCTGGTACGACTTCGAGCTGTCCGACCAGCCGCTCAGAGCCCGCCCCAACCGCCCCGACCAGCCCTCGCTGGGCGACGGCCTGCGGCACTGCGGCGCGCTGGAGAAGATCCTGCACCGCCAGTGGGACTCCAGGTACGGTCCGCCACCGGCCGAGGTGATCCGCGCGGTCGAGAGCCTGGCCAGACTGCCCGACCGGCTCAAGGAGCTGCTCGCCGAGGGCCTGGAGGGCATCTACGTCGGCCCGGGCGGCGTCCCCGACCTCGACGACATGGGCTACTTACGCGGGGCCCCGCTGCCGTCGGGGCGCGCGACCTGGGACATCTGCGCGGGCGCGTACGGCGACAAGAAGATCGTCGTCGGTGACCGGCCCTCGCCCACTCCTGACGTGATGATGCACGAGGTGGGCCACGCGATCGACGACGTGGACTCCGCGTACGGCGAATGGGTCTCCGACTCGGCGGAGTTCGTCCGGCTCTACGAGGCCGCGCTGCCGCTGCTGACCTCGACCTTCCACCGGCAGGGAGGCGGGCTCGGCCGCAAGGAGTTCTTCGCCGACGCCTTCGCCGCCATCGCCTCCCGCCAGCGTCCCGCCCTCGTGGACATGCTCGGTGGCGACACGCGGATGGCGCTCGACATCATGCTGTTCTTCAACCGGCGCTACGGAATCTAGGTGATCGGCCATGTACGTCATCCGGCTCGCGGACGGGACGTTGCGCGTACCGCAGAGCCTGACCAGTCCTGACGGGCGTCTGATCGGCAACGCGTACGTGGAGGTCCAGCCCGGTGATCCCGACTACGAGCAGTGGCTGCCGGAGTCGCTGACCGAGGAGGAGGCAGAGCTGCGCCGCCGGCGCTGGGAGGAGGAGAACGACGACCTGGAGCGCGAGTTCCTGGCTTTCAAGGCGCGGCAGGAGGACGCCTGAGCACACCGCGGCGAAGGGGCGCCCGCGGGGGTACGGACAGGCGCCAGCCACGGTCGGCGGTTGGCGCCGCCCAGTGCTTCCCCATACGGAAGTGTCGGCAGGAAAGCACGCGAACAGTGGGCTCCGCCAGCGGTGATCCTGGCGGGATGGACCACATGTGTAGCGGTCCATCATGCAGGATCACCGACTTGACGGAACGTCAGACGCGCGGGGACTCACCTGCTGGCCTGTCGGCCGTGAGAACGTCCTCGCCTCGGAGAAGGGCGTGGACTTCCGACTCGCGGAAGCGCCGGTGCCCTCCGGGGGTGCGGATACTGCTGATGCGGCCTGCCGCTGCCCAGCGTGTAACCGTCTTTGGGTCTACCCGGAAGAGGGCGGCAACCTCTCCTGGGGTCAGCAGACGCTCGCTGCTACTCTCCACCAATCTCTCCCCCTCGCATCCCGCTTCCTGCCAGCGGGCGGACAGGTAACCAGTGTGTCGAGCGAAGCCTGATTTATCCGTGGTTTTCGACAAAGATCACGGGTTGTTATCAGCTGACTGCCCGATTGTTATATGATAGAGCCTCTTTGGGGCTCTCGTGGGTGTTTCTTTACGAAACTCCCTAACTGGGAACAGTAGCAGTGCTCGCGTCCCGTGCGAAGAGCGAGCGCCGCACAGGTCCGAGTAACCTCGAAGCCGTGCATCCCGTTCTCGTTTACACCGCGTCGCGGATCGGCCTGTTTGCCGTGACCTTGCTTGTGCTCTGGCTGCTCGGCCTGACAAACCCGCTCGCGCTGATCATCGCCTCATTCGTGATCAGCGGCATAGCGAGCTACGTGCTGCTGTCGAAGCAGCGCGATGCCATGAGCGAACGCCTCAGCGCAAGGATCGACCACCCGAAGCCGCAGGACGACTAGGGCAGGGGGAACATGCCAATCCGGGCATGGTACTCCCGTCCGAGTCCCGTTGTGTCGCTACCCACAAGTAGTCCGGTGCTGTGGGCGTAAAACGCCTTCACACCGATGCCGCGCTCCCGCGTGGGATTCCAACTCAGGGCCTTTCCGGTACGCGGATGAATGGCCCCGATCCCCGGTCGCGACACCGCTCCCGGGCCGGCCGAGTCGCGGCCCCGCGGATTGTCCAGCCAGCGCTGGTGCCCGCCCACATAGACGGCGGCGCCGGTCACCGCGACCGAGTACAGCGAATCGCCGCCCGTGGCGTTGACCCAGGTGGGCTTGACGGCCGAGCCCTTCGCGTACGTCTCGAAGCGCGCTGCTGTGTCACATATCCCGCCCTTTGGCCCGCCTGTGGTGACGATCACGAAATAGCGGCCGTCGGGGGAGAAGTCGAGACCCCGTACATACGAGGGAAAGGCGGTGGCGCAGCGGCGCGCGTACGTGTCGGTGCGCCAGGCGGCGACCCGCGCGGCGGTGCGGCTGATGTCGATCAGCCCGACCTGGGGCCGCGCATGGCCGTCGAGCGTGGTGAACGTGCCGTCCACCAGCAGCCTGTCGCGGGTGACGGCCAGCGCGTGCACCTTCACCCGCGCCGTCAGCGGGTTGTCCGGCGTGATCGCGAAGCCCGGGTCGGCCGCGCCGGTGGCGGCGTCGAGCCTGGCCAGGGCGGTGCGCGGGCTGACGAAGTCGCCGCCCACGTAGAGCTGGGAGCCCTGCCTGGCCAGCGTGCTCACCATGCCGCCGCCGATGCGCGGCTCGAAGCCGGGCACCAGGGCGCCGTCGGCGACCCGCAGCTTCGCCAGGCCGCGGGCGCGCTGGTGGTCGACGCCGTGGAACTCGCCGCCGACGTAGACGGTGCCGCCGTCGCCGGGCGCGAGGCCGTACACGGGGCCCGCCACGCTGGGCGCGAAGTCCCGCAGGATCCGGCCGGTGTGCAGGTCGTAGGCGAACAGGTTGGCGCGCGGGAGCACCGTGCTGCGGCCGGCGTCGCTCACTTCGCTGAACGAGCCGCCGACCACGACGGTGCGCCCCACGACCGTGATCGCGTTGACGATGCCGTCGAGCACATGGGGAGTGGTGTCGATCGGGTCGGCCGACACGACGCGCGCGTGCGCGACGGGGGACGAGGTGATGATCGCCGCAAGGGCGACACGGGCAAACATTCGCCCATATCTAGCAGACGTACGGTAATCAAGTTGCTACTTTCCGTTGAATATCCTGATGGCCATAGGGTGTGGGCATGACGCGCGCTCAGTTGGACAAGAGGCCGGACGAGGTCGCCGCGATGTTCGATCGCACCGCCCGGCGTTACGACCTGGTGAATGACGTGATCTCCCTCGGGCAGGTCAGGGCCTGGCGCAAGGCGGTGGCCGCCGCCGTCGACGCCGGCCCCGGTGAGCTGGTGCTCGACCTCGGCGCCGGCACGGGCACGTCGACCGACGCGTTCACCACGCTGGGCGCGCGGGCGATCGCCTCCGACTTCTCGCTCGGCATGCTGAGCACCGGCGTGCGGCGGCACGGCGGCAACGCGCTGTCGGGTCCCGGGGTGCCGTTCATCGCGGGTGACGCGCTGCGGCTGCCGTTCGCCGACGACGCCTTCGACGCGGTGACGATCTCGGTGGCGCTGCGCAACGTGCACGACACCGGGCAGGCGCTGCGCGAGATGCTGCGGGTGACCAGGCCGGGCGGCCGGCTGGTGATCCTCGAGTTCTCCCACGTCACGGTGAGCGGCTTCGACCTGGTCTACCGCGAATATCTGATGCGGCTGCTGCCCAAGGTGGCCAAGGTCTTCGGCTCCAACGACGACTCCTACGAATACCTCGCCGAGTCGATCCGCGACTGGCCCGACCAGCGCACGCTGGCCGGCGTGATCCAGGACGCCGGCTGGGAGCGGGTGGCCTGGCGCAACCTCACCATGGGCATCGTGGCGATGCACCGGGGATTCAAGCCCGCCTGACTCGCCCGTCGCGGCAATCATTTTCGCCATCGGCTCGCGTCCGGCGAAAACCTCATTTCCGTCCCGGCCGTTTTGCTCGCCTGGGCCGCACCCGTGGACGTTCCGGGTGCGGCCCAGCGGCATTTCCGGCGCGATTAACGAATGAGATTTCGGCCCTCGCACAAGGGGTGGATGCCTGCGCGAGAGTCTCAGGACGGCATCGCTCACGGGCCGCCCCAGGCCGCCGGGGGCTTGACTGCTAGCGTGACGATCATGACTGCGCTGCCCCAGGCGACACGCCGTCCCCTTCGATCACAGAACAGCCCCCCGACTGCCACTATGTACACGAAAAGCAGTAGACTGCGGGCCGGTAAGCTTGTGAAGGGGTTCACAAAGGAACGAAGGCGCGCCACCCCACGGCCTTCGAGCGTGTGTAGGGACAGGACAGTCCAGTGACCGTGCCAACAGCCACCCACCGAGCGCAGGAGCTCGCCGCGAGTGCGCGCAATCATCGAGCGGTGAAGCGGGCGCGATCATGAGCGATGCCGATGTCATCGTCGTCGGCGCCGGCCCCGCCGGCTCCGCCACCGCCTGGTACCTCGCGCAGGCCGGTCTCGACGTGCTGCTCCTGGAGAAGACCAGGTTCCCCCGCGAGAAGGTCTGCGGCGACGGCCTGACCCCGCGCGCCGTCAAGCAGCTCCAGAACATGAGCGTCGACATCGACGCGCCCGGCTGGATCAGGAACAAGGGCCTGCGCGTCGTCGGCGGCGGCCTGCGCTTCGAGCTCGACTGGCCGCAGCTGGAGCGCTTCCCCGACTTCGGGCTCGTCCGCACCCGGCAGGACTTCGACCAGATCGTCGCCGCCAACGCGGTCAAGAACGGCGTACGCCTGATGGAGGGCGTCACCGTCACGGGCCCCGTCCTCGACGACCGCAGCGGCCACATCGTCGGCGTCACCACCAAGGACGGCCGGGAGTTCCGCAGCCCGGTGGTCGTCGCCGCCGACGGCAACAGCACCCGCCTGGCCCTCGGCATGGGCCTGCACAAGCGCGAGGACCGCCCGATGGGCGTGGCCGTGCGCACCTACTTCGAGAGCCCGCGCCACGACGACGACTACCTCGAGACCTGGCTTGAGCTCTGGGACGGCGACACACTGCTGCCCGGCTACGGCTGGGTGTTCGGCGTCGGCGACGGCACCTCCAACGTCGGGCTCGGGCTGCTCAACACCAGCGCCCAGTTCAAGAACATCGACTACCGCGACCTGCTGCGCCGCTGGTGCCGGTCGATGCCTGAGGAGTGGGGCTTCACCGAGGAGAACATGACGGGCCCGATCCGCGGCGCCGCGCTCCCGATGGCGTTCAACCGCCAGCCCCACTACACCCGCGGTCTGATGCTCGTGGGAGACTCGGGCGGGTCGATCAACCCGTTCAACGGCGAGGGCATCGCCTACGCCATGGAGACCGGCGAGATCGCCGCCGAGATCATCGCGAAGGCCCTCAGGGAGACCACCCCCGCCCAGCGGGAGCGGACCCTGCGGACCTATCCTCGGGTGCTGAAGGACGCCTACGGGGGTTACTTCACACTCGGCAGATGGTTCGTCGAAGCCATCGGCAAGCCCGGTGTGATGAGCTTCGGCACCAGGCACGGACTGCCTCACCCGAGGCTGATGCGCTTCGCGCTCAAACTCCTTGGTAATCTCACCGACCGGCGAGGCGATGCGTCGGACATGATCATCAACGCACTCTCGAAGGTCGCGCCACCAGCATGAATCTCAGAATCACCAGATCCCGCTGCGCGCCCGCGCGCGCGGCGACTCCAGAGGAGGCGTAGCGATGGACCTTTACGTGCCCATCCTGGTGCTCGCCGTAATCGCGGGGGGCTTCGCGATCTTCTCGGTCGCCATCGCTCCCTTCACCGGTCCCAAGCGCTGGAACCGCGCCAAGCTCGACGCCTACGAATGCGGCATCGAGCCGACGCCCCAGCCGGTCGGCGGCGGGCGGTTCCCGCTCAAGTACATGGTCACGGCGATGCTCTTCATCGTCTTCGACATCGAGATCATCTTCCTTTACCCGTGGGCCGTCTCGTTCGCTCCGCAGACGGACGACCTCGGCCGCGTGGCCACCTCGGGACTCGGCCTGTTCGCGCTCGTCGAGATGCTGCTGTTCATCGTCACCGTGCTCGTCGCCTACGCGTACGTGTGGCGCCGCAAGGGTCTGGACTGGGACTGAAAATGGGACTTGAAGAGAAACTCCCCAGCGGGTTCATCCTCAGCACGGTCGAAGCGGCCGCCGGATGGGCGCGTAAGAACTCCGTGTGGCCGGCCACGTTCGGTCTCGCCTGTTGCGCCATCGAACTGATGGCCACCGGTGGCCCCCACTACGACCTGGCGCGCTTCGGTATGGAGCGCGCTTCGGCGTCTCCCCGCCAGGCCGACCTCATGATCGTGGCCGGCCGCGTGTCGCAGAAGATGGCGCCCGTGCTGCGCCAGATCTACGACCAGATGGCCGAGCCGAAGTGGGTCATCTCCATGGGCGTGTGCGCCTCCAGCGGCGGCATGTTCAACAACTACGCCATCGTGCAGGGCGTCGACCACGTCGTGCCGGTCGACATCTACCTGCCCGGCTGCCCGCCGCGGCCCGAGATGCTCATCGACGCCATCGTCAAGCTGCACGACAAGATCCAGAACATGAAGTTCGGCGCTCACCGCGCCAAGCAGATCGAGGAGCTCGAGCTGCAGGCGCTGCGCACGCTGCCGCTGATCGACCAGGGAGCCTCGAAGTGACCTCGCCCGACAACCTCCCCGAGGTCCCGGACGCACAGGCCCCCGAGACGCCGGCGGCGCAGGAGGCGCCGGTCGCCCGTCGGGGCATGTTCGGCGCCCAGGACTCGGGTGACACCTCCGGCTACGGCGGCCTCGTCGTCCGCCGGCCGCCGCAGATCTCGACGCCGCGCCCGTACGGGAGCTACTTCGACGAGGTCGTCGACGCGCTGGCACTCGACGACGCCATCGAGCGCGTGGTCGTCGACCGCGGCGAGCTGACCCTGCACGTCAAGCGGGAGCGGCTGGTCGAGGTCTGCCAGAAGCTGCGCGACGACCCCGCCCTGCGCTTCGAGCTCTCGCTCGGCGTGTCGGGCGTGCACTACCCGCACCTTGAGGGCGAGGAGCTGCACGCGGTCATCCACCTGTGCTCGATCACCCACAACCGGCGGGTGCGGGTGGAGGCGAGCTGCCCCGACAGCGACCCGCACATTCCATCGACGGTCAGCGTTTACCCTGGTCACGACTGGCATGAGCGCGAGACGTACGACTTCTTCGGGATCGTCTTCGACGGTCACCCCGGGCTCACCCGGATCATGATGCCGGACGACTGGGACGGTCACCCCCAGCGGAAGGACTACCCGCTCGGCGGCATCCCGGTCGAATACCGCGGCGCCACCATCCCGTCGCCCGACCAGAGGAGGAGCTACTCATGAGCACCGCTTATGACGAGGCGACCGAGGGCAAGGTCTATTCGGTCAACGGGGCCGACTGGGACCAGGTCGTCTCCGGCGTGCGCGAGTCGGAAGAAGAGCGCCTGGTCGTCAACATGGGCCCGCAGCACCCGTCCACGCACGGCGTGCTCCGGCTGGTGCTGACGCTCGACGGCGAGACGGTGACCGAGGCCCGCGGCGTCATCGGCTACCTGCACACCGGCATCGAGAAGAACATGGAATATCGGACGTGGACCCAGGGCACCACGTTCGTGACCCGCATGGACTATCTCTCGCCGATCTTCAACGAGACCGCCTACTGCCTCGGCGTGGAGAAGCTGCTCGGCATCGAGGACCGCATCCCCGACAGGGCGCAGGCGATCCGCGTGATGATGATGGAGCTCAACCGCATCGCCTCGCACCTGGTGGCGATGGGCACGTTCGGCATGGAGCTGGGCGCGACGACGCCGTTCCTCTTCGGGTACCGCGATCGTGAAATGATCATGGACCTGTTCGAGTACATCACCGGCCTGCGCATGAACCACGCCTACATCAGGCCGGGCGGCGTGAGCGTCGACCTGCCGGCCGGCGCGGTCGACAAGGTCGGCGAGTTCCTCAAGGAGATGCCCAAGCGGATCAAGGACATCCGCAAGCTCCTCGACGAGAACCCGGTCTACGTGCGCCGCACCCAGGACGTCGCCTACCTCGACCTGACCGGCTGCATGGCGCTCGGCGTCACCGGCCCGATCCTGCGGGCCGCCGGCCTGCCGTGGGACCTGCGCAAGTCGCAGCCCTACTGCGGTTACGAGACCTACGAGTTCGACGTCGCCACCGAGCGCGGCTGCGACGTCTACTCGCGCTACCTCGTCCGCATGAAGGAGATGGAGGAGTCGCTCAAGATCGTCGAGCAGGCTCTGGATCGCATCGCGGGGCCGCTCAAGGGCGACCCGGTGATGATCGAGGACAAGAAGATCGGCTGGCCCGCGCAGCTCGCGCTCGGCCCCGACGGGTTCGGCAACTCGCCCGACCACATCGCCCACATCATGGGCACCTCGATGGAGGCCCTCATCCACCACTTCAAGCTG
The DNA here is from genome assembly GCF_040609855.1 of Nonomuraea sp. NPDC004580. Lineage (NCBI taxonomy): Bacteria > Bacillati > Actinomycetota > Actinomycetes > Streptosporangiales > Streptosporangiaceae > Nonomuraea > Nonomuraea sp. NPDC004580. The sequence goes on from NZ_JBEXLH010000008.1 coordinate 187,800, forward strand.
GTGACCGAGGGCTTCAGGGTGCCGGCCGGGCAGGCGTACGCCAGCATCGAGTCGCCCAAGGGCGAGCTCGGCGCGCACGTGGTCAGCGACGGCGGCACCAGGCCCTACCGCGTGCACTTCCGCGAGCCGTCCTTCTGCAACCTGCAGAGCTTCCCCGCCATGGCGGAGGGCGGCCAGGTCGCGGACGTGATCGCCGCGGTCGCTTCTATCGACCCCGTCATGGGAGGTGTGGACCGGTGACTTATTCACCGGAAATCCGTGAGCGTCTGGAGCGGGACGCCAAGGAGATCATCGGGCGCTACCCCAAGACCCGCTCCGCCCTGCTGCCGCTGCTCCACCTCGTGCAGTCCGAAGACGGCTACGTCTCCGACGACGGGCAGGAGTTCTGCGCCGAGATGCTCGGCATCAGCAAGGCCGAGGTCACCGGCGTCGCGACCTTCTACACGATGTACAAGCGCAAGCCGGCCGGCGACTATCACGTCGGCGTGTGCATCAACGCGCTGTGCGCGGTGATGGGCGGCGACGAGATCTGGGAGCAGCTGTCGGAGCACGTCGGCGTCGGTCACGACGAGGCGACTCCCGACGGCAAGATCTCGCTGGAGCGCCTCGAGTGCAACGCGGCCTGCGACTTCGCGCCGGTCATGATGGTCAACTGGGAGTTCTTCGACAACCAGACGCCCGAGTCGGCCAAGCAGCTCGTCGACGACCTGCGCGACGGCAAGGACGTGCGGCCCACGCGCGGCCCCAAGCGGCTGTGCACCTTCAAGGAGGCCTCGCGGGTGCTCGCCGGGCTGCCCGACGACCTCGCGGGCGACGGCCCGTCGGCCGCGGGACCCTCGCTCGAGGGCCTGAAGGTGGCCAAGGCCAAGGGATGGAAGGCCCCCGAAGCATGACGACGACTTTGACACCCGTCCTGACCGCCAATTGGGACCAGCCCAACTCCTTCACCCTCGACGTCTACGGTGCGTACGAGGCGGCGAAGAAGGCGCTCGGCATGGACCCCGACGCCGTCATCCAGGCCGTCAAGGACTCCGGGTTGCGCGGCCGTGGCGGCGCGGGCTTCCCCACCGGCATGAAGTGGGGCTTCATCCCGCAGGGCGACGGCAAGCCGCACTATCTCGTCGTCAACGCCGACGAGTCGGAGCCGGGCACCTGCAAGGACATCCCGCTGATGATGGCCAACCCGCACGCGCTGGTCGAGGGCATCATCATCACCTCCTACGCGATCCGCGCCAACCACGCCTTCATCTACGTGCGCGGTGAGGTGCTGCACGTGATCAGGCGGCTGCACGCGGCCGTGCGGGAGGCGTACGAGAAGGGCTTCCTCGGCACCGACATCTTCGGCTCCGGCTATGACCTGGAGCTGGTCGTGCACAGCGGCGCGGGCGCCTACATCTGCGGCGAGGAGACGGCGCTGCTGGACTCGCTCGAAGGCTACAGAGGTCAACCCCGGCTCAAGCCCCCGTTCCCCGCC
>NZ_JBEXLH010000009.1:0-18621 GCF_040609855.1 Nonomuraea sp. NPDC004580
AGGCGAAGGGCCTGGGCGACCGCGTCGAGTACCTCTTCCGATACGCCGTTGATGTTGGGGCAGGCCGCGCTCGTGGCGGGCGGCGCGGCGGTCGCCGCGGCGGATGTCGTGAGGAGGGTCAGCGGGGCGATCGTGGTGAGCAGCATCGCCGCCACGCCCCCGAGCGTCGTCCATCGATAAGTGCGCATGTCAGGTCTCCCGGTCAGCCGGCGAGCCGGTAGGCACGGATGTTGGTCTGGGTGACGGTGCTGCCGTCACCGGCCCGCGCCTTGACCCGCAGTGACACCCAGCGGACCGGCTCGGAGTACTCCGGATGTGTGATCGGCGCGGTGAAGGTGCCGTCGCGCCTGGAGGTGGCGGTCTTCGGAGCCGACCAGGTCTTGCCGTCGTCGTACGACACCTCGACCGTGGCCCGCACGCCGGTGGGCCGGGCCTGGTGCTCCTGGCGCGAGACCCGGAACGCGACGTCGAACCGCCGCCCGGCCCTGGCCCGGGAGTCGAGGTCGAGCGACAGGTCCCAGTGCACGAACAGCAGCGGCAGGAAGGAGCATGGGCGTGTGGAGTCGGCGCACTGCACGGTACGGGGCAGCCTGGCGGCGGCGTCACGCGGGCCGCTGCGGAAGGTCCACTCGGTACGGCTCGGCGACTGGGGACTGCCCTGGGCGGCGAAGTCCCACACCAGGCGGTAGTCTGCCGGGCGCGGCGCCAGCGGCAGCGACAACGGCATGGGCCGATAGGGCCGGTAGCCGCCGGCGCCCAGGTCGAAGGCGAGCTTGCCGTCCCGGTAGAACGTGGTCCGCGACGCGGCGTACGCCTCCGACGTCGAGTGCAGCGGCGCCGAGTCGGCGAAGCCGTTCAGGTAGACCGAGCCCAGCGAGCCCTGCCGGCACGCCAGGCAGACCTGCAGCAGCGGTTCGTCCACCTTGCTGCTCGGGCCGCCGATGCCGAGCAGGGTCTCCTGCACGTAGGTGGCGGCCGCCGACGGCGTGCGGGGGCCGAGGTTCCACACCTCTTCGATCGTCTGGCCGGGGCGCAGCCTGCGGCGCTCGCCGAGGATGACCTCGTTGGTGTCGGCGGACATGACGTGCTGCCAGTACGTCTCGCCTGGCCTGGTGCTGTAGACGTAGTCGACGCGGTCACCGGCGGCCGGCAGGTAGCCGTGGCTCGCGTCGGACCACCCCCATGGCAGGAACACGAAGGACCCCCGGGTCACAGGTCCTGGCGAGGCGGCGTCGGAGGCCGTGTTGTAGAGCGTGGAGCGCACCGTGGCCAGCTCCGACTTCCTGACGACCGGCGTCAGTTCGCGCGGGACGGCGTCGCCGTAGGCGAACACCAGCTTGTACGTCGCGCCCATCTCGGGCCCCGAGTCGGCGTTCTCGGCCAGCAGCGTGAAGCCCGTGAACTTGAAGTCGCCCTTCTTGACCCGCTTGGTCGGGGTGACGTAGAGGTCGGGGTTGCCGGTGACCGGGTCGGAGTAGGTCTTCCAGATGAAACCCGCGAGCAGTCCCGAGGGGCCGATGCCCGTCTCGTCTCCCGCGGCGCTGGTGCGGACGAACGACAGGGATTCGGAGCGGATCAGCGGCGCCCGCGGCAGCGAGGCCAGCTCCGGCCGGTAGCGGACCGCCTTCCTGGCGTCCAGCACCACGCTGGTGTCGGCGCCGACCCGCACCTCGGGCTCGATCACCAGGGCCGTCTCCGACGTGAGGTCGGTGGCCGGGGCGGTGAGCACGCTGGCCATGATGCTGTAGGTGCCTTCCGGCACCATGAACGACTTCTTGCCCTCACCCGGGTAGGCGAAGGCGAAGGTGGCCAGGGCTCCGTCGCTGACGTTCTGGACGGCCCCGATCATCGTGCCGGGCGTGCCGTCCCTGGCGATGGAGTCGACGGTCAGCATGTAGTAGCTCAGCTCCCCGCCGGCCGCCTTGGCGGTGGGCGCGTCGGCGGGCTTGTCGCTGGCCAGCGGCGAGGGCGGCGGCTCGGGAGCGCCCGCGGGGACGGCCAGCTCGATCCGCTCGATTCCGGGCAGGGTGCCGACGGCGTCGCCCTTCGCCGCGCGCCAGGTCTCGGCCAGCAGCCTGCCGAGCGCCGGGGCCTCCTTCTTGGTCACCGTCGCGGTGGCCGCGCTGCCGGCGGCGGCGGTGACGCTGGTGCCGGGCAGGGCTTCGGCCTGGGCACGACCGGCCCGTACGGTGACCGGGAGGGTGTCGCTGTGCTCGTCGTCCAGCTTGGCCCGTACCAGGTAGCCGACGTTGAACAGGCGCAGGTCGATGGTCTTGCCGAGGTAGGGCACCGCTTCTGACGGCACGACGTAGGTGTCGCCGCCGAGGGTGAACTGGGAGAACGTGCCCCCGGCCGGGCCGCCGCCGGGGAGCCTGCTGACCTGCTGGCCGCCGCGCTCGTCGATGTCGACCTGGAAGCGGTCGCCGGTCAGCAGGGTCACCGTCGAGGTGCTCGCCTCAGGCGCTGCGGTGGCGGGTCCGGTGGTGTGGGGGGTGGGGTCCCGTGGCGGGGCCGCCGCGGCGGGTGCGGCTCCCGCCGCCAGCGCCAGCGCCAGGCCGGCCGTGACCAGGAGGCGTGCGGAGCCTAACCGGTGGTGGATTGTCATCTCTGTCCCGCTTTCTGACCGCGCCTGTACGGCAGGCGCACGACGTGCTGGTTCACAGCGGCTCGTGTGCGCCGTCGGGCGCCGGCTCGCTCAGAGGGCCCTCATCAGAAACGGCATCCGGCTCGACGTCGGGTTCGGCGTCGGGCACTGCATCGGGCACTGCATCGGGCACTGCGTCCGGCTCGACGTCCGGTTGATCGTTGGACATGAAGATCATGATCAGGTGGACCGGCCGACGTCGCGAGTCGGGAAATCACCCAATTAATGGGGAAAAAGCGATCTATGTCGGTGCCTCGTCCAGCAGTCCGTCGGCGGCGGCCGTGGTGACCAGGGCGGTGCGCGTGGTGACCGACAGCTTGCGCATGGCCGCGCTGAGGTGGCGCTCCACCGTACGCGGCGACAGCATCAGGCTCTCCGCGATGCGCTTGTTGGTCCATCCGAGCGCCACCAGACGGACGATCTCCACCTCACGCGGCGACAGGCGGTCACCGTACCCCTTGCGCCCGCCGCGCCACGGCCTGGCCACCTCGACCCCTTGCTCGCGCAGCAGGTGAGCGACCCGGTCGGCGTCCCAGCGCGCGCCCAGCGCGGCCAGCTCCCGCTGGCTCTCCTCCAGCACCGTCAACGCCCGCTCGCGCTCGCCCGCGTCGAGCAGCCGGCGGCCCCGGCGCTCGGCGGCGAGCAGCGCATCGTACGGGCGGGGCAGCGCCGCCCACATCGCCGAGGCCCTGGCGAACAGGCCCGCCGCCTCCCCCGGGTCGGCGGCGACCATGGCCTGGCAGGTCACGACCGCCGCGGCGGCGGCCGGAGCGTCACGCCCCGCCATCCCGGCGGAGAAGGCCGCCGCCAGGCGGGCCCGCTCGTCCGTCCGCCCGACGGCCGGCAGCGCGTCCAGGTGGACCGGCAGCAGCTCCGTGGCCCACAGCCACACGTCCTTGCGGGCGATCATCTCCAGCATCGGTTCGGTGATCTCCAGCGCGGCCTCCGGCTCGCCGCGCGCGAGCAGGATCCTGGCCAGCGCCACGTCGGGGAAGATGAACGGGTCCGCGTGCCCGCGCGCCAGGCTGGCGGCGAGGACCTCGCGCAGCCGCTGCTCGGCCCGCTGCGGTGCGCCGCGCGCCAGGTCAAGGCAGCCGAGGATCATGCGAGCCTCCAGGCGGGTCGCCTCGTCGGCCGTCTCCGAGCCGGCCAGCTCGGCCGCCACGTCGTCCAGGCCGTCCCAGTGCCCGGCGTGCCACGCCAGGTGCGCCCGCGCCAGCCTCAGCACGTCCTCGATCCGGCGGTAGCCCGCCCGTTCCACCAGCGCCGCGGAGGAGTCCAGGTAGGCGCGGGCGTCGTCGTGCCGGCCCCATAACGTACAGAACTGACCGGCCATCAGCCGCCCCCGGGCGATCTCCTGGCGCTCCAGGCGGCTGTCCCCGTCGGTGGGAAGGGCGCGCGCCACGCGCCAGCCGTCCTCCTCGCCGAGGCAGAGCAGCGCCGCGGCCTGGTTGGACAGGAACGCGGCCCGCTCGACCGGCAGGCGGACCAGCGGGAAGAGCCGCTCCGCCCGGCCGGCCCATTCCAGGTGGCGGGCTCGCGGCCAGGCGCGGATCATCGGGTTGGCCAGCAGGAGCATGGCCTGGACGGCGAGGTCGGGCCGGTCCGCCAGATCCGGCATGGCGGCCTCCAGGCCGGCCATCGCGGCCTCGAACTCGCCGAGGTGAAAGCGGAGCCGCCCCAGTCTCAGCCCGAGCTCTCCCCTGGCCTCGGCCGGCAGCCCGGGATGCGCGAGCGTCTCCTCCAGCGCGGCGCGCACCCGCTCCCCCAGCCCCAGCAGCGGCTCGGCGGTGACGGAGACGGCCGCGCCGAGCCGCCTGGCCAGGCGGACCAGGCGCTCCACCGGGTGGTCGGCGGCGGTCAGCAGGTCCAGCATCATGGCGACCGTCGTGTGGCCGTCGCCCGCCTCCATGGCGAGCTCGGCCGCCGCCTCGGCGTAGCGGCACCACTCCTCGACGTCGCCGGACTCGCGGAAGTGGCGGCACAGCCGTACGACGGGAGGGTGCTCGCCCTCGCTCAGGGCCAGGGCCGCGCGGTGGTGCAGCCGGCGGCGCGCCGGGATGGGGGTCGCCTCGGCGACCGCGCGCGAGGCCAGAACGTGGTTGAAGCAGAACGCACCCCGGCCGGACTCGCGCAGCAGGCCGGAGGCGAGCGCGACGGCCAGGCCGTCCTGGACGGCGGCCTCGCCGAGGTCCGCGACCGCCGCGATGAGCGCCTCGCCGGCGGGCGCCTCCAGCACGGCGGCGGCCTCCAGCACGGCGCGGGTGGCCGGGTCGAGCCGGGTCACGCGTTCCAGGACGGAGTCGCGCACCGTGGGCGGCACGCGCAGCTCCTCGGTGATGCGGCGGCGCCAGCCGGTCTCTGAGCGGAAGATGTCGCGCCGGGCGCGCAGCAGGCGTACGGTCTCCTCCAGCGCGAGCGGGATGCCGCCGGTGTGCTCGTGCAGGAAGGCCGCGAAGCGGTCGGACACGTCGGCGGTCGCGAACATCGACTTCACCAGGGCGCCGGTCTGCGGCACGTCCAGCGGCTCCAGCGCGATGCGTTCCCAGGACATGTTCCTGGGCGGGCGTGAGGTCAGGCGCAGCAGCGGCGAGCCCTCGCCGACCTCGAGCGGCCGGTAGGTGACCACGATCGAGCGCGCGGCGCCACGCGAGGTGGTGAGGGTGAGCAGCCAGTCGAGCGTGGCCGTGTCCGCCCAGTGCGCGTCCTCGACCACGAGCACGTCCACGCCGAGCGCGTCGATCAGCTCGCCGAGCGCGCGGAAGAGCCGGTGGCGGGTCTCCTGCGGGTCGGGCAGCGCCTCCAGCGCCGGCGGCAGCCACGCCGCCCACTCGGGGAACAGCGTGCGCAGCGCACCGGCGAGCGGGCTCAGCGCCAGCTCGCCCAAGTGGTCATCGAAGACCCGCAGCCCGTCCACCACCGCGCCGAGCGGGAACGGCTCCCGCAGCGGCGGGCAGGCGGCCATCAGCACGGTACGGCCGCGTAAGGCGGGATCGACCAGGCACTCGTCCAGCAGGCGGGACTTGCCGATGCCGGCCTCGCCCTCGACGAGCACGAGGGCGTCCTGTGACACCGCGGCGACCATCGCGGCCATGGCGTCGTCGCGGCCGATGAGCGCCGGCGGGAGCGCGTCCGAGGGCGACCTGCGCCGAACGTGAATTTCGTTCACCCCTTTAAGGTGTATATATCACGTCCGAACCCACAAGGGGCGCCGCGAACAGCCCATCCACGACGTCGCACGGCGCGACGCCCTTGACGCTCTCAACGAGGTCTACGAAGCGGTCACCCCGGCAGCCGTCGTCGTGGAATCAGCCGGCGATCGCTCACCCGGCTGTGCACTCCGGGACCGGCCCAGCGCGGTAGCGCAGCGGGATGTGCTGCCCCTGGGCGCCGGCCATGGAGCGGGCGTTCACAGGACAAAGGGCATGTCGCTTGGGGACCGTCGTCGAGGTGCCCTCTCCACGACGTAACGCCCCCACAGCCGACGACGACGCCGTCGGCGTCCACGTCGGCCTGGTCGAAGAACCCGGCCCGCACAGCCCGGAATCTGAGGCGAGCCGGTCGTTCTCGGCGAATGTTCGATTGTTCACGGTTGTTCGGGCGGCCTTCCTCGTGGCGGGCGGACAGGGAAACCTCAAGGTCACGTCCCCCACACCTCGAAGGAGGAAGAGCATGTACCGAGCCCTCACGGCCGTCACGCTGGCCGCCGGCCTGCTCCTGACCGCGTCGGCGGCGTACGCGCAGCACGACCCCGGCCGCAAGCGGGACACCGCCTCGGCCGAGCGCGAGCGGAGCATCGGCTCGGCCGCCAAGGAGTCGAAGCCGACCTGCCGCGGCGAGCGGTGCGCCGGGCTGGACCCGATCGCGCAGGGCTGCCACCACGACGGCCGCACCACCTACCGCCTCACCACCCGGTACGGGCACCTGGAGCGCCGCTACAGCCGCGCGTGCGACGCCTCGTGGGCGCGGATCACCAGGAGCACCCCGGAGACCTGGTTCTACGTGCAGACCTGTTACGACTCCTACGTCAGCACGTACCGGGTGCCGGGCGGCTACGACGACGCCTACACCGACATGGTGCCCGGGTCCCGCGGCATCCGGGTGGGCGACCGCCACCGGCACGGCCCCTGCTGACGTCCTACGCGCAGCGGGTACGGGCGACGGGGCCGTCGCCCTGCGGGGTGCGTACGTACGCCTCGGCGTAGACGCAGCCCTGGGTGGTCATGAGCATGTTGCCGTAACTGGCGGACTCCTGGCCGCTGAAGGAGCTGGGCGCGTACACCTGATCGGCGGTGCGGTAGACGGCGATGTGCACCACCCGGCCGGAGCCGTGCGGGCCCAGCACCTGGCCCCAGCTCGCCCGGCACGACGGTTGGTGGCGCAGGCGCAGGCGGCCGAACTCGGTGCCCTGCGGCAGCCGCACCGGCACGTCGTCCAGGGTGATCACCGTCGCGGCGACGTCCGGGGAGCCGCAGCCGGTACGGATCGGGTCCATGCCGTCGCGGGGGTCGTCGGGGTCAGGAGGCAGCACCTCCGTCAGCTCGCGCCACTCCCCCGTCCTTTCGGGCGGGGGAGCCGCGGAGGAGACCGGCTGCCGGCCGGGGATCAGCACCCGGACCAGGACGCCGAGGAGCACGGCGACGACCAGCCCTCCGCCGATCAGGGCGTAGAGCCGCCGTCGGCGCGCGGGCGGCCGGGGCACGGGCTCATCCGCGGGGGCGGTGGGTTCGCTGTCCTTCACAGAGGCGGCGTTGGCGGCCAGCCAGTCGGATCGCCAGCCGGCCGGATCCTCCCCGCACGCTTGGACGAACGCCTCCGTCACCTCCCACGACGGCGGCTGATCCCCCGACTCCGCCTTGGACAGGGTGCTGGGCGCGTAGCCGGCCTTGTCGGCCAGCCGCCGGATGGTGAACCCCCGCCCGGCCCGCAGCTCGCGTAATCGCAGGGCGAAGCGCTCGGCTTCGGTGGAGCCGTCGAGTGGCTTCTGCCGTCGGCCCATGCCGTCCCTCCCGTGCCGATGCCGCGGGCATCTCCGATCTTCCTCGAACGGCGGCCACAAGCAAACCCACCCTGTACGAAATACCACCAATGACCAGATTTGTAGTGGATTGCGATGTTCATTCTGGCGTCACCGACCATCCGAAACGCATTCATCGGTGATCGATGAACTCCCCGCATGCCGGTAGTGCTCGGGCCCCGGTTTCCCGGGGCCCGAGCACTTCGGCGTCCGCGTTCACGCGACCATGAGGTAGGCGAAACGTCCGTTCGGTCTGACCTCGATCCGGACGTACGCCGTCGGCACCCCGTGCCAGATGGTCGTCGTGCCGCTGAGGTTGTACACGGTGCCATTGGCGTAGAACGGCGGGTCCGCGCCGTACCGGCGCCATTCGACGGTCACGAGCCCGTCGCCCGGCCGGTGGGTGAGGTTCATGGCCCCGAAGCTCGGGCCGTTGTACAGCGCCGTCCATATGGAGGGGTCGCAGAGTGCGTACTGGGTGGTCGACATCGGGATCACTGCTCCGGCGTCGGTGTCGCACCGGCTGGCGTGGACCGTCGCGCCATCAGCGCCGAGCTCTCGGCGCGGCACCGCAGCAGCGCCATGTAGAGCCGCTCCGCCAACTCGCCCGGGTGGTTGATCGGAAAAAACTCTTCGGGGACGTACCGGCTTATCGCCGCGGCGGTGATGTGGTGCCCGGCGGCGCTGAACTTCTCGCCGGGCAGCAGGCGGGCGATGGTCGCGTGACTCGTGATGGGATAGACGACGCCGTTTTTCTCCGCCAGCTTCACCGCCAAGGCGCAGATCCTGAGTTCGGGGACGACATGCAGGGTCAGATCCAGAACGTCGAAGTCGGCCGGTTGGAAGGTGATCTGTTCGCCGGGGAGTTTCCAGTTGGCGGGAGTCTGCTGCGACAGACCGCTGGGGAGGGGCGCTGGATCGGCCGAGGCCGGCCTCGCGGTCACCGCCGCAAGGCCGATGGCTCCGAGCCCGGCGGCCGTGCCCGTTCTGATCATGCTGCGGCGGGGCATCGATCCGCTGCTGTCTTTCTCCATGTTTCTCCTTGAAATCGGTGCCATGGTGCTCTCAGACGCAGGTGCCTACCGCGCGAGACAGACTCGCGAATTCGATGAGCGCCTGACGGGGCCTGCCGGATCAACGGGTGAGTTCGGTACACCCAGGATCGGATCGGGCCGCTCACGCGGGCATCGGGGGAACCACGGATGTTTTAGGGCGTCGCACCGCGCCGAATGAGGTCGCGGCGGGACATGCGCAGCTTCGTGTACACCCTGCTCAGGTGAGTCTCCACGGTTCTGACGGTGATCGACAGCCGTTCGGCGATCTCGGCGTTGGTGAGTCCTTGGGCGGCCAGGGTCGCGGTCCGGGTCTCGGCGGGGGTCAGCGCCTGGGGGTCAGTGGTACGGCGGCGGCCGTCGGCGCGGCGGAGTTCCTCGTGCGCCCGTGCGGCCAGCCACCGTGCCCCGGCTTGGGCGGCCGTGGCCGCTGCGTCGGCGAGCATCGGCCTGGCCCGCGCGGGCCGGCCGGTCCGACGCAGCCAGGCGCCGTAGAGGAGCTGGGTCTCCACCTTCTCGAAGGGCTGGTCGGTGGTGTCGTGCAGGGCGAGGGCCGTCGCGAACTCGGCCTCCGTCACGGCGGGGTCGTCGGCCAGGAGGGCCCGCCCGGTCGCGGCCGCGATCCGCGGCCAGACGCAGGGCAGCGAGGCCGAGACCGCTTCGAGCCGCGCGACCAGCCGCTCGGCTGACTCGCGCCGCCCGGTTCTCGTGTACGCCACGGCGGCGTCCCGCGCGAAGGGGACCAGGCACGGTTCGAAGATGCCGACCCGCTGGGTCGTCTCGTCGAGCAGGTCGAACTGCGCGCAGGCCGTGGCGAGGTCGCCCTCGTGGAGGGCGCGGCGGCCCCGGACGTACCAGACGACGATCAGGGTGCCGACGTCGCTCAGCTTCGACGCGCTGTGCTCGACCTGGGCGCAGCGTCGCTCGCACTCCTCCAAGTCGCCCGACAGCAGCAGGAGCCAGGTCTGGGCGGCGGCCACGTAGCGCTCGGAGATCGGGGCCAGATCCTTGACGGCCCGGGCCTGCTCCACGCTCGCGAAGGCCTCGCGGAGCCGGCCGACGCGCACCAGGAACTCGGCGCGGGAGGCGTACAGCATGCTCAGGGTGCCGATCGCCCCGGCGCACTCGGCGGCGGCGATCACCCGGGTGAACGCCTGCTCGCACTCGTCGAAGCGCTCGGCCCACTTCGCGGCGAAGGCGTGGTTGCTCAGCGCCCCCCAGGTGCCCTGCACGTCGGTCAGCTGGGCCTGCGGGTCTTCCTCGATCTCCCGGGCCGCCCGCACGACCTCGTCGAGTCCGGCCAGGTCAGCGCCGAGGTAGGCGATGTAGCCGTGTGCGGAGGCGACCTTCCGGCGCAGGGCCGCGCCGACGCCGGCCGCATGTTCCCTGGCCTGGTCCCGGGCCCGGGCGGCGAAGGGGAGCGCCCGGCTTCCGTGGATCAGGTGCTGGAAGTTGGCGTGGTCGAGCAGCGCCTCGACGGCGATCGAAGGGGCACGCTCGGCGGCCAGTTCGGCGGCCCGGTCGAGGTCGCGTTCGGCCTGTCGATGGTCGCCGGTGAGGAAACCGGCGCGGCCGGCCATCCAGGCGGCCTGCGCGGCGGTTTCCACGTCGGCGGCGGGATGGCGGGAGACGGCCCCGAGCAGCGCGACCGCCTCAGCGGCCCGGCCGACCGCCATGAGGGCCTGGCCTGCGGCCAGCCCCAGCCCCGGGTCGGCGTGGTCTCCGGCCAGGCGATGGGCGCCCGCCAGGTAGCGCGCGGCCGTCTCGGTCGCGCCGGCGGCCAGCGCGTCGCGGCCGACCCGTTCCAGCGCGGCGACGGCATGCCGGTCGCCGGCCAGGTTCCCGCGCAGCGCGTGCTCGGCCGCCTCGGCCCGCGACCCCCGCCGCATCAGCAGGGCGAACGCCAGCGCGTGCAGCCGTAAGCGAGTCGAGGTCGGCATCTCCTCGTAGAGGATCTGCTGGAACAGCGGATGGACGAACTCGACCCGCCCGCCGGGAGCCTCCCGCAGGAGGCGCCCCCGCTGGAGACCCGCGACGGTGTCGTCGCCCGCCTCGGTGTCCAGGCCCGCCAGCTCCAACGCCGCCCCTGGATCGAACGACAGCCCCAGGACGCTGCCCGCCCGCGCGCAGCGCATCGCCTCGGGCGTCGCCCCGACGAACCGCCGGACCAGCAGCTCCCGGCCCGCGAGATCGGGCGATCGCGTCTCCAGCGAGCCCAGGTCCGCGCCGTCGGCGAGCAGCCGCGCGACGTGGTCGAGCAGCAGCGGGTTGCCCGCGCACATCGCCCACACTGTGCGCGCCATCGGGGCCGGCAGCTCGTGGCCGGTCCGCCGGGCGAGGAAGGCGGCGGAGGACCGCTCACCCAGGGGTTCGAGCTCGACCGTGCGCGCGCACCCGCTCTCCTCAAGGTCCCGCGCGAGGTCCAGAGCGGCGGGCGGCCAGGCCCGCAGGGCCGCCACGACCGCTGCCCGGGAGGCGGCCAGGCGGCGGCACAGGAACGCCAGCAGCGTGAGCGAGTCGGCGTCGGCCCAGTGGAGATCGTCGACGACCAGCAGCACAGGATCGCCCGACCACGACACCAGGGCCTGCCACATGCGGTGACACCGGCCCGCCAGGGTGTCGGCCGGCTGGTCGCCGGCACCGAGAGCCGCCAGGGCCTGAGTCATCACATCGAAGGGGACCCCCGACGCGATGGGCGAGCCGTGGGCGCGTCCGACGTGGAAGCCGGCGTCGGCGATTCCGCCGAGCAGCCAGCTCTTCCCCATCCCGGCGTCCCCGTGGACGAACACCGCCCCGCCACGTCCCGCCCGGGCCTCCGCGAGCCGCTCATGAATGGCGTCGGCCGCAACCATCCGCTCCCGCACTATCACAGTGTCGCAAAAACGCAGGAAGGATTCCCTTGCACCGGTGGGGCTTGCCCCATGAACATGGACCCCGATTTCAGGCAGCAGGACTTCAGGCTATCTGCCGACTTCTCGTAGGCGATCGGGCTGAGCTGCCGGCCGAGGGCGTCACCCGCTGCCTGGCCGGCGTGCAGGTCCTGCTGCTCCGGGCCCGGCTCCTGGCCAGCACGGGCAGCTCGGTCCGGACGCGACAACGTCCCGCGTAGATCGACCGGCTGTTGCCGGGCCGCGGACTCAGGCAAGCTCAGCAGGCACTCTCGTTCGTCGCTGTCACGCCGTGGCGTGAGATGTCAGGGGCGTGCAAGAAGCCTCAGGGGCTGATCAGGGAGATGCCGGATGGGCGGGGTGCACGTGTTGCGGCACGCTGCTGATCATGATTGATCATGCGGTCCTCCTCGAGGAAGTGACCAGGACATATGGGAAAGGCGCTACCGAAGTGGCTGCGCTACGGCAGGTCAGCATCGGGTTCCCGCGCGGTAGTTTCACTGCGGTGATGGGCCCGTCGGGGTCGGGCAAGAGCACGCTACTGCAGTGTGCGTCGGGGTTGGACCGGGCGGATTCGGGGGCGGTGCACATCGCCGGACAGGACATCACCCGCTTCGGGGAGAACGAACTGGCGGTGCTGCGCCGCGACCGGGTCGGCGTCATCTTCCAGGCGTTCAACCTGGTGCCGTCGCTGACCGCCTGGCAGAACGTGATCCTGCCCAGCAGCCTGGCCAGGCGGCGGGCCGACCCGTCACGGGTGCGCGAGTTGTTGCACCGGGTCGGGCTGGCCGGGCGGGAGGGGCATCGACCGGCGCAGCTGTCCGGGGGCCAGCAGCAGCGGGTGGCGATCGCCCGCGCCCTGCTCGGCAGGCCGGAGGTGCTGTTCGCCGATGAGCCGACCGGGGCGCTGGACCGCCGCACCGGACATGAAGTGCTGGCGCTGCTGCGGGAGGCGGTCGACGCGTTCGGTCAGACGGTGGTGATGGTCACGCACGATCCGGACGCGGCGGCCCGGGCCGACAGCGTGCTGTTCCTGACCGACGGGCGGATCGTCGACGTCCTGGACAGGCCCTCGGCCGACCAGATCGGCATGCGGCTGGGCGGCCGCCGGTGACACTCGTCCTGGCCTGGAACAACGTACGGACCAATCCGATGGGCTTCGCCGCTTCGTTCGCGGCGGTGGTCTTGGCCGTGATGCTGATCGGTGGCAGTGGCCTGGTGGTCACCGGCGCGGCCACTCATGAAGAGTTGAACGGCGTCATGGGGTTGCTGGTGCTGTCGTCCGCGGTGTCGGGGTTCGTGTCGGTCTTCGTGGTCGCGGGCATGCTGAGCCTGCACGTGCTGCGGCAGCGCAGGACCTGGGCGCTGCTGCGGTCGGTCGGCATGACGCCGCGTCAGGTGAGCCGGCTCATCACGGCGGAGGCGCTGGTGGTGGCCGTGCTGGCGGCCGTGGCGGGCTGCCTGCTGGCCGTGCCGTACGCCGTGCTGATGGCGGCGTTCATGCGGGCTACCGGGTTGGCGCCCAGGGGCGTCCCGGTGGAGGTCGCGACGGGGCCGTTCATCGTGGCGCTGGTGGTCGGGCTGGCGGTGACGCTGCTGGCGGCTCGGGTCGCGGCGCGCAAGGCGGTAGGTGTGGGCCCGCTGGAGGTGTTGCGGGAGAGCGCGGCGCAGCGGCGGCTGCTGCCCTGGCCGCGGGCGGTCATCGGGGTGTTGGCGCTGGTGGCGGGCGTCGTGCTGTTGTGGCTTGTGCCGCAGGTCGAGCCGGCGAACGCGGCGCCGACCGCGCTGGGGGCGACGATGGTGCTCTGCGTGGGCGCCTCCGCGCTGGGCCCCGTCGCGCTGCGCGGGATGGGCTGGTTGCTCGGAGCCGTGGTGGCCCGGCTCGATCCGGGGGCGGGGATGCTGGCCAGGTCCTCCCTGGTCGCTCAGCCGCGCCGCGCGATGTCGGCCGCATCTCCGGTGATGTTGACCGTCGCGCTGGCGTGCACCTTCCTGTTCACCGTGGCGACCACCGACGCGGCGGCGGGCGTCATCCGTACCGGGCCGTCGGCATGGGTCGCTCCGGCGCTGGTGGGGTCGGCGGTGCTCTACACCGTCCTCTCGGTGCTCAACGCGACCGCCATGACGATGGCCGAACGCGCCGATGAGATCCGGCTGCTGCGGACCGTGGGGACCAGGCCGCGGCAGCTCGCCAGGGTGGTGTGCTGGGAGACGATGATCGTGACGTGTGCAGGGACGCTGCTTGGAACGGGCATCGCCGCCGCTTCGCTCACCATGCTCGGCAAGGCCGCGACCGGCGAGCTGCGGTTCGCCTACTCGCTGCCGCAGTACGCCGGGCTGGTGCTGGTCTGCGCGGTGAGCGGCCTGGCGGGAGGACTGGCCGCCACCCGGCGGGCGCGGCGCGGCGCCCTTCTGCCCGATTGAGGTCCAAGGCGTGACGCCGTCTTCGCGCGGATCGTCATGCTGCCGCCGGAACGGCAGGCTCTGTCCGGGCTCGCCATGCCTGCCTTCTCCGCACCCGACGGGATCGTGCGCGCCTACCACGTACAAAAAAAATGACCTCTGGGTTCCCGCGCCCTCAGGACACGTGGGACACGCCCCTTGTGGCCTGCGATCTAGTGCTTCTTCCCGCCCGGCCGAGCGATGACCCCGGTTCGCTGCAACGGGCCGAGAACCTGATCGAGCGGACCGTACGCGCCGTTGCGCGGTGCGGTCCAGGCGAAATAGATGTCCGTTCTCAGCATGTTGCCGCCGGCTTCCCGCCGGCGGCGGGAGCGGCACTGATCAGGATCGGCTGTTGCCTCCGGAACTACCATGGGAGGGGACCCTCGTGCTGGACGAAGGCGGCCGTGGGGCCGTCGGAGCCGAGCAGCGCCATGTCCACGATCGGTGCGGCGCCCTCCTCCGGACTTTTGGTCCCCGCGTTGTGATTGATGTCGGTCCTGACCCATCCCGGGTCAACGGCGTTGACCTTGATCGGGGTGTTCCACAGTTCCTTGGCGTAGGCGATGGTGATCATGTTGAGGGCGGCCTTGGCGGAGGTGTAGGCCAGGTTGAGCATCGGCCAGAGCGGATGCCCCTGGTCCAGGGCGCGGCCGAGCGAGCCGCGCTCGCTGGAGACGTTCACGATGCGCCCCGCCGGCGAGCGGCGCAGCAGCGGCAGCATCGCATTGGTGACCTCGATGACGCCGAACACGTTGGTCTCGTAGACCCTCCTGGCCTCCTCGGCCGTGGTGCCGCTGGGCGGGCCGTCGGGGACGGTGATCCCGGCGTTGTTGATCAGGATGTCGAGCCGGCCGTGCTCCCGCCCGATCCACGCGGCCGCCGCCCGGACGCTGTCCGGCTCGGTGACGTCGAGCCGGACGTACGGCAGGCCGAGTGGCCCGGCGGCCTCCTCGCCCCGTACGGTGTCGCGGGCGCCGAGGATCGCGGTGACGCCGTTCTCGGAGAGGAGCTTGGCGGTGGCGTGGCCGATGCCTCTGGTGGCGCCGGTGATCAGCGCGATGGTGGTCATGGTGTGGTGCTCCAACGTTCTGGGCCGGTCTGCGCCGCGTCGGCGGCGGTCAGCCGGGTGTGGAGATGGGCGAAATGCGCCCACTGGGGTGGGGTGATGGTCTGCCGGAGCAGCGGGAGCGCCGCATGCTCCTCATGCGCCAGGTGCCCGGTCAGACCCGTGACCAGGGAGTCGGTCAGGTCGCCGAGCGCGCCTGGCCCGGCGTCGGCAAGGGCCTGACTGGGCGCGGCCACCTGCTCGTCGATAACCTCGATGAGCAGGTGGAGCGCGGTGTGCTCGGCCTCGATCGCCTCCAGCAGGGCCAGGCTGTCCGGCCGGTGGGCCAAGGCGTGGCGCAGCGGTGGCCACAGCGCCTTGTCCTCGGCGGCGAAGTGCACGCGCAGCGCGTGTTTGAACGAGCGCCAGCCAGCGGCGGTGCGCAAGACGCGGCGGGGGTTCCGGCCGCCCCGGACGGTGAGCCGCGCCAGGGAGGTCATTTCGCCGCGCAGCCTGTCGTGCGCGGCGAACATCGCCGCCATGCCCGGCGCGTCGGTCCAGGTCACGTCCAGGTGGCACCGGCGGGCTCTTTGATGGCGGCATTGAGCCTATTGAACAGGTTGGTCACGCCGATGAGCAGGAGCAGGGCGGAGATCTGCTTCTCGTCGTAGTGGTCGGCGACCAGGTCCCACAGCTCGTCGTCCACCGCCTCGCCGGAACGGTCCGCCAGCCGGGTGACCGCCTCGGTCAGCTCCAGCGCGGCCCGCTCGGCGTCGCTGAAGAACGGCGCCTCCCGCCAGGCGGCCACGCCGGCGATCCGCTCGACGGTTTCCCCGGCCTTGACCAGGGCCTGGGTGTGGGCGTGCACGCAGGCGCCGCAACCGTTGATCTGGCTCGCCCGCAGGCCCACGAGCTCCTGCACCTCATGGGAGATGCCGCCCTCGTTGACCGCCTTGAAGATCGCACCGATGCCCTTCATGCCGCCGGGCAGCACGTAGGCGGGGTTGGTCATCCGTGCACGCATAGTTGATTCCTTCCACGGAGGTGATGTTCGGCAGAGTTCGGCACACACCGGCGTGCTTGCAGCCGTGAACGCGGTGCCGGCGGCCAAGGTGGCCGGCACCAACCCTCGTCGAAGGCGCCGATCCCGATCAACACAAACTTCGCGGGCCTCCCGATAACGCACCAGTTATGACGGCAGGTGGCGCCTCCGCACCGCCTTCAGATGTTCTTCGTAGCCGTCCGTGCCGGCGTGCCCCTCGCACCAGCACGTGCGGCAGGTGCCTGCCGGGCCCGCCGCCTACGATCGGGGACGCCTCCCGCCCACGTAGCGGCCGGCCCAGGCCGCCCACCCGATGACCGCGGTCCTGCGCGACGCCGTAGCCTGGGCTCTGCCGACGCCGCTGTACGTGCGCATCATCCCCGAGACGATGTCGTGGCGACCCTGACGATCTAGGGTGACCATCAGCTGCTCCGGTGGCACGGTCGGCCGTCAGCGCCGTGCCGGTAACGGGCCCGTCATGACAGGAGAGAGCGCCGGTGGAAGTGCGGGACATCGAGATCTTCCTGACGCTGGCCGAGGAGTTGCACTTCGGCCGCGCGGCCGAACGGCTGCACGTGTCCCAGGCGCGGATCAGCCAGGCGGTCAGCCAGCAGGAACGACGCTTGGGCGGCGCGTTGTTCGACCGTTCCAACCGCCGGCGCATCCGCCTGACCCCGCTCGGCCGGCAGCTCCGCGACGACCTGACGCCTGTCTATGCCGGCTTGCGTGACAGTCTCGAACGCGCCCGCCTGGCCGCCCAGGGCATCACCGCCGTACTGCGGGTCGGCATGCTGCCCCTCAACGTGTACGACCTGCGCGTCTACTGGGACACCTTCCGCGCCCGCCATCCCGGCTGGCGGCTGACCATCCGGCACCCGGCCTTCAGCGACCCCTTCGGCGCGCTGCGCAGCGGCGAGGTCGACGTCCTGGTGGCCTGGCTGCCCATCGAGGAGCCCGACCTCACCGTCGGCCCGGTCCTCTACGCCGAGCCGCGCGTGCTGGCCGTCGGGGCCGGCCACGAGCTGGCCGGGCGTACGGCGGTGGCGCTGGACGTGGTGAGCGACTTCCAGCACCCCGACGTCGAGTCAAGGCCCGACTACTGGTTCGACAGCTACGTGCCCTCCCACACCCGTAACGGCCGCTCGATCCAGCGTGGCCCCATGGTGCGCAACACCGAGGAGATCCTCAGCCTGACCAGCATCGGCGAGATCGTCACCTGCTTCCCGGCCCACATGGCGCGGTACGGGGCTCGGCCCGGCATCGTCTACCTGCCCATCCGGGACCTGGACCCCTTGCCGTACGCCCTGGTCTGGCGCAGCGAGGCCGAGACCGGCCTCATTCGGGCCCTCGCCCGGATCGTCCGCGAGCTGGGGCCTCACACCAGCACCGGCAGCTCCTGAAGCGGGGCAGCGTCGGTGTGGGCCGTCGAGCCTCACCGAGTCTGCACGCGGCCCGCGATCTGTCCCGTCTTCGGACACCAGCTCCATGCCCTCCGACTGGTAGGGGGCGACGTTGCGGCGTCCGTCCGCGAGCTTCCGGTTACCATCAGCTACTCGCGGCTGGTGGAACGGACCGCTCGGAGGACCATGAACGCGTTGCCATGCTGTTGTGTTACTTGGCATCCTCACACCGGTGATCGATGCCCACCGTCCCATCAAGGCCACCGTCGCCATCCCCGTTACCGTGCGCGACCTCCTGCCCCGTGACCTGCCCGCGTGCACATGGTCGGGATCGGCCGGCCATCTGCGCCATGTGGAACAGGCGCTGGCGCGCGCCGCGAAGGGAGAAGTGGACTATCTGGCGGTATGCACTCCCATGAACCTGCCAGTCGCCATCGGCGGCGTCGACTACCAGCTCAGTGAGGGGGCCGGAACGCTATGGCAGCTCGCCGTGCTTCCGGCGCTTCAGTCCCTAGGCCTGGGAACGCTGCTGATCCAGGCCGCCGAACAGCGCATCGGTAACCGCGGCCTGCGCAGGGCGGAACTCGCTGTCGAGGAGAACAATCCTCGAGCTCGCGCCCTGTACGGACGTCTGGGCTATGTCGCCTGTGGCCGAAAGTCGGAGGCATGGGACGAGGAAGCACCGGACGGCTCGATCCGTCGCCACGAGACCATGTGCGTTCTCATGCGCAAGGATCTATGAGGCTTCTGCTCGGCTCCGGCGATGAGCCCCGAAGGAGGGCGTGGCAGAAAGCCACAGCGGGTGAGGTCGGCAGTGCCCGCCACCGGTTTCGGTCCGGGCTGTTCCTGGGTTCCTCAAGCGGTTCGTCGAACTCGCGCGGAACTCGGCCTCACTCCGCCGGCCAGGCCCGACACCGGCATCGTTCGGCGGCGTCCTCATGGGTCTCGCGGGTCATCGGCGGCATGGTGGTCCTCTCCAGTCGGCGCCAGGCGACGGAGCCGGCCTGACGGCCGCAAGCCGCGGCGGGGGGCGCGGCCGGGCCCGCGGCCCGGGCCAGGGCGGCGGCGCGGCCACAGCGGCGGGCGAC
>NZ_JBEXLH010000009.1:18631-184030 GCF_040609855.1 Nonomuraea sp. NPDC004580
CTCAAGCTCATTCAGGCCGCCGACTACGACGTCAAGAAGGCCGAGACCGGCATCATCTACATCGCAACGATCGGCGGCCGGGCGAGTGCCGAGCCTCGACCTCATGGCGTGGAGCCGGCGCCGCGCGGGTCGAGCAGGATGAGCACGCTCAGCAAGACGATCCACGCGACGACGGCGGCCACCAGCAGCCTGGCGGTGGAGTACCGGCGGCGCAGCTTGTCGAAGAGATTCACAGCCATCCGCTCCTGCGCAGCAGCCGGTACACGATGATCACGGCGATCACCATGACGGTCAGGCTGAACGGGTAGCCCAGCAGCCAGTGCAGCTCGGGCATGTAGTCGAAGTTCATGCCGTAGATGCCGGCGATCATCGTGGGCACGGCGATGAGGGCCGCCCACGAGGAGATCTTGCGCATGTCGGCGTTCTGCTGCATCGCCGCCTGGCTCTGCTCCCGCCCCACCAGCGCCAGGTGTGCGCTCAGCACGCTGGTCAGCAGCTCGTTGCGCTCATCCACCGCTGCGTCCACCCGCAGCAGGTGGTCCAGCACGTCGCGGAAGCGCTCCCGGTTGACCGAGCACAGCTCCACCCGGCCCTTGACGATGTCCTCCAGCACCGGGATCAGCGGATCCTGCGCGGTGCGGAACTCCAGCACCTCCCGCTTGAGCCGGTAGATGTCCTCGGTGACGTCGCCGCGCTCGCCGCTGAACACCCGGCGCTCCAGCGCGATCAGATCGCTCTCCACCTCGTGGCTGATGCGGCCATAGGCATCGACGACCTCATCACAGATCGCGTACAGCACGCCGGCGGGCCCGGAGGCCAGCAGCTCGGGATCGGCCTCCAGCCGGCGGCGCACCGCGGCCAGCGGAGCCGCCTGGCCATGCCGGACGCTGATCACGAAATCCTTGCTCAGGAACAAGTTGATCTCGCCGACCTCGACATCGGAGCTCTCCTTGTCATACAGCAGCGGCTTGAGCACCACGAACAGCGTGTCGTCGTAGCGCTCCAGCTTGGCCCGCTGGTGGGCATGGATGGCATCCTCGACCGCCAGCGGATGCAACTGCACCTCGCCGGTGATCAGGTCGAACTCCTCCTGCGTGGGATCGTGCAGGCCGATCCATAAGAAGCAGTCGCCCCGGGCCCGCGCGGCGCCGAAGGCGTCGCTGATATCGCCGGTGATCGTCTCGCGTACACCGTTGCAGTAGATCGCCTGGTCCACAATCACAGGCCGTATTGTCGCGTACCCGAACAACCGACCGGTGTCGCCGAACGGGTAGCGCACCCAGCCCAGGCCCATCGGGGGGACGTTCGGGGTCCGCATGTCGTACGACACCTGCTGAATCAGCGCGGTCGACTCCGCCGACAGGACACGGGTGCCGGAGGGGGACACGCCGCCCGCCAGGTGCGTACGTCCGAAGGCGAGCAGGTCGGCGATGGGGCGTCCGTCGTGCACGAATGGCGAAGAACCCTGCCGGGAAGCGCTCCCCTGCATCATCACTGTCAGTGGGCAGGCGGCCGTGGTGTCAGGGGTCGGTGGTCAGGCGGGTTCGGAGCAGGGCCAGGTCCGCGGGGGGCAGGCCGCCCTCCCGCAGGTACGCGGCGGCGCCGCCGTACCGGTCGTCCAGGTGGGCGAGGGTGGCGAGCATCGTGCCGGCGCCGACCTCGGCGAACAGCCGGCGGGACCTGGCCCGCTCCGCCTCGCCGGGCAGCGCGGCGAGGTGGGCGTCGAGGCTCATGCGGGCGGCGGTCTCGGCGTAGTCCGCGGCGACGTCGGCCGCCGCCACCCCGGCCAGGGTGAGCGTCAGCGCGATGGCCAGCCCGGTCCTGTCCTTGCCGGAGTGGCAGTGCACCAGGGTGGCGCCTGGCGGTGCGTGGGCGATGGCGGAGACGACGGCGGCCAAGCTGCGGGCGCCGTGGTCGAGGATGCGCCGGTAGATGCCGGCCAGCGTGTCGGCCATCTCCTCCAGCACGGCGTCCTCCTCCCGCAGGACCGGCAGGTGGCGCCAGGTGATCCGCGGCTCGGACGGCCCCGGATCGGCGGCGCGTTCGGCCTTCGACCGCAGGTCCACGACCAGCCGTACGCCGTGGCCGAGCATCGCGGCCACGCTCGCCTGCCGCGGCCGGTCGCCCCGCACCAGCGCGCCAGGCCGGATCCGGCCGCCCCCGGCGACGGGCAGCCCGCCCAAGTCCCGCACGTTGTCGCATTCGGGCCAGCGCAGCGTGCGTCCCGCGCGGTTCACGGCAGGTCCCGCACATTGGGGCGCCCGGACCGGCGCAGCGTGCGTCCCGCGCGGTTCACGGGAGGTCCCGCACATTGGGGCGCCCGGACCGGCGCAGCGTGCGTCCCGCGCTGCTCACGCGAGGTCCCGCAGGTTGCTGGTCCAGGCGGCGAGCTGGGCCTGCCACTTCGCGGGGTCCTCGGGACGCCCGGGCACGCCGGGGCGCGTCTGCCACGGGAGCGGCCCCTCCTCGCGCCGGTACTCCACGCCCACCGCCTCCAGCCGCCGCAGGTGCGCCGCCAGGCGACTCCGGAAGTCGGCCAGGTCCCGTTCTGCGGGGCTCCAGACCGTCTCGGCGAAGGCCGCGAGCCGGGGAAACGCCATGTAGTCGACCTGCCGGCCGTTGTCGATCAGCTCGGTCCAGATCCCGCACTGCGCGCCCAGGACGTGCCGGGCCGCCGGGTCTCCCCGCAGGTCGGCCGGGATCGGCTCGAAGGCGTAGACGTCGTCCACGGTCAGCACCGTGCCGAACGGCACCGGCTCGTCCTCCCCCGGTCCCTGCCGGTAGTCGAGGTAGAGCTCGGTGTTGGAGCAGTTGATCACGTCGTGGCCGCGCCGGGCCGCCGCCACCGCGCCCAGGTCGCCCCGCCAGGAGGCCACGACGGAGCCGGGGGCCAGGCCGCCCTCCAGGATCTCGTCCCAGCCCACCAGCCGGCGCCCGCGCCCGGTCAGGAACGCGTCGAACTGGTGGACGAACCAGCTCTGCAGCTCCTCCTCGTCCCGCAGGCCGAGCTCGGCGATGCGGCGCTGCGCCGCCGGGCTGGCCCGCCACTGGTCCTTGCGGCACTCGTCGCCGCCGACGCACACGTACGGGCTGGGGAACAGCTCCAGCACCTCCTCCAGCACCTCGCGGAAGAAGGTGATCGTGGCGTCCTCGACGTTGAGCACGTTCTCGCCGATCCCCCAGGTCGTGCCCACCTCCAAGGGGGTGCCGAGGTTGCCCAGCTCGGGATGGGCGGCGATGGCGGCCTGGGTGTGGCCGGGCAGGTCGATCTCGGGGACGACGGTGACGTGCCGGCGGGCGGCGTAGGCGACGATCTCCCTGATGTCGTCCTGGGTGTAGTAGCCGCCGTGGGGGCGTCCGTCCATGGGGCCGTTCCAGCCGGTCTGGCTCTCCCGGCGCCAGGCGCCGACCTCGGTGAGCCGGGGGTGGCGGCGGATCTCGACGCGCCAGCCCTGGTCGTCGGTGAGGTGCAGGTGCAGCACGTTCAGCTTGTGCATGGCCAGCAGGTCGATGAAGCGCAGCACCTCGTGCTTGGGCATGAAGTGGCGGGCCACGTCGAGCAGGCAGCCGCGCCAGCCGAAGCGCGGCGCGTCCTCGACGTGCGCGCCGGGCGCGGTGAGCGTGGTGAGCGCGGTGAGCGGGCCGGCCGCCGCCTTTCGAAAGGCGGCGGGCGGCAGCAGTTGCAGGAACGACTGCGCGCCGTAGAACGCCCCCGCCGCCCCGCCCGCGACGATCCTGACCCCGTCCTCCCCGACGGTCAGCCGGTAGGCCTCCGGGGCCAGGTCACCCAGAGTCAGATTGATCGTGTCCGGGCCCTGCCCGCCCGGCAGCAGCTCCCCTCCGGTGAGGGGGCCGAGCGCGCCGCGCAACCAGGCGGCCACCTCGCCGAGGGCCGGGACGGCCGTCAGCGAGGTGTCCCGGTCGAGGACGAACCGGCCGGGCCTGCGCCTGAAGGTGATGGGCTTGGGAACGATCATTAAGGGCAACTCCTTACGAGCAGGTGATGACGGCGTCGGCGAAGTCGGCGTGGTCGGAGGAGGCGTTGTCGCCGCCGTTGGTCGCGACCAGCCGGACGAACCGGGCGCCCTCGATGCGGGCGGTGACCGTGCGGGCGGGCATGGCGCCGGTGAGCACGCCCGAGTGCGCCACCCGGCCCCCGTCCGCCCAGACCTCGAAATCGGCCGAGCCGGCCGAGCCGACCTCGTCGTCGATCCCGGCCTTGAACTCCACGGTGGAGCAGCGGGCGGCGGTGTAGTACTCGATGTCAGCGGGTGCGTGTGCGCCGAGGCCCTTGGCGTATCGGACGCCGTCGATGGTGATCGGGCGGCCGTCGCCGGCGGCCCGCTCGCCGTTGCTGGTGTCCTTCTCGACCGGTCCGAAGTAGTTTTTGGCGCTGGTCCAGGCCACGTCGCTCAGGTACGTGCGGCCCTGGCCCGGCGCGCGCGCCACGGTGACGACGGCCACGGCGCTCTGCCCGCCCTGGGTGAAGGTGAGCTCGTGGTTCTTCGGCTCGGCCGCCGCGGGCGGGGTGACCGCCCAGGTGACGGTGAACGTGTCGCCGGCGTCGAGCCGGGCCTTCTTCGCCGGGGTGCGCGCCGCGACCTGCCACCCTTCGGGGACGGCGGCCGTGACCTCGACGTCGCGCAGCCGTCCCGTCGCGCCGGTGTTCGTGACCCGGGTGACCAGGTCGGCGCTCTTGCCGGGCTCCAGCACCGAGGGCCGGTCGTCGCCGAGGAAAGCGGGCGGGTCGGCCTCGAACGTCACCAGGGGCGGCGCCTGCTCGCGGCTCTCCGAGACCCGGTAGAGCAGGGCCGCGTGTGCGGGCACCTGGGCCGCCAGCTCGCCCTTGGAGGAGGCGACGGCACCGGTCCACAGGTTCTCCACGCGGTAGCGGGAGCGGCCGAGCGAGGTGGAGATCGTGGCCGCCCGGTCGCTCTCGTTGAACAGCGCGATCGCCCGGTCGCCGTTCGCCAGCGGCTTGGCCAGCACGTGGTACCAGCCGTCGCTGCGGACGAGCGTGCCGTGGGCGCCCAGCGGATCCTGGTCGACCGCGATCACCTTGGGGTTGGCGACGATCGCGGGCGGTGCCTTGGCCGGGTCGGCCTGGAGGATCAGCGGGGCCGCCCCCATGGCCCAGAGCGTGAACTGGGTGCGGTACTCGGTCTCGGTCATCCCGCCGCGCCCGGCCTGGATCAGGTCGGGATCGGCCCAGCTCCCCCGGCCGGCGTACTCGGCTCTGAGCTGGTTGGTCTCCCAGATGTCGACCATGCTCGCGTACGCGTCAGGGATGGGCCGGTTGTAGACGTTGGTCCGCCAGGTGGTGGCGGCGTCCTTGCCCCACAACCAGGGCACGGTGCTGCCGTCCTCGTTGTTCATGGCGAACACGACGCCGTCGCCGAGGGCCTGGCGCATGCGGGGGTAGAGGGTCTGGGCGATCTGCTGGACGTTCTGGCCGGGGAAGTCGGCGGTCGGCACCGAGCACCAGTCGTACTTGACGTAGTCGGCGCCCCAGCCCTTGACCTGCTCCGCGTCGGCGGCCTCGTTCCGGTACGAGCCGGGGCCGCCACCCGAGCACGCCTTCGTGCCGGCCGACAGGCTGAGGCCCAGCTTGAGCCCCTTGCCGTGGACGTAGTCGGCCAGGGCGCGCATGCCGCCGGGAAAGCGCGCCGGGTCGGGGGCCAGAGCCCCGCCCGTGCGCTGGGCGGCCAGCCAGCAGTCGTCGAGGATGACGTACCGGTAGCCGAGCGGCGCCAGCGGGGTGAGCGCGTCGGCGGCCTGGCGTACCGACGACTCCGAGACCGAGCAGCCGAGCGTGCGGCTGCTCCAGCCCATCGGCGGGGTCTGCGCGGCGTCCGCGGCGCCGGCTAAGGGAACGAACGGCACGGCGAGGAAGGCCGCCGCGACGGCGGCCGTGAACTTACGCATGGGGCTCCCGTCAGCCTGGGTGGAGTTCCGGGCGGCCCGGCTCGATGACGAAGGAGCCGGAGGTGTAGGCAGGGGCGTAGGGCTCGGTGACCCGGGACAGCGAGCGGAAGTCGACCTTCATCTCCCGATCGGTGATCCGGGTGCGGACGTAGCCGCGCCGGCCGTTGAAGAACTTCACGTGCGGGTTCTCCTCCAGCAGGATCCGGGTGTCCGGGTACTCATCGAGGCCGTTGCCCGCGCTGGTGACCGAGGTGGTGACCAGCTCGACGGCGACCGACTTGGACTCGGGGTCCCGGTAGTCGCGCTTGACCTCGCCGGCCCAGTGCGAGTGCACGTCGCCGGTGAGCACGACCGCGTTGCGCTTGTAGGCGTCGATGGCGGCGGTCAGCCGGTCGCGGGAGGCGACGTAGCCGTCCCAGCCCTCGTTGGAATAGCCCTTGCCGGGGCCGTTGGTCCAGTCCATCTCCATGAAGAAGACCTGCTGGCCGAGCAGGTCCCAGGTGGCCTCGGACCGCCTGAGCTCGCCGTCGAGCCAGCGCTCCTGCTCCTGGCCGAGGATGGTGCGGTTGGGCTCGAAGCGCTGCACGCAGTCGGGGCCGATCGTGCCGCTCCTGCCGCTGCAGGCGTACAGGTCGCGGTACTGGCGGGTGTCGAGCAGGTGCAGGTTGGCGACCGAACCCCAGCGAATCGACCGGTGCAGCCTGAGCGCCGCCCCGTCCGGCTTCTGGGCGCGGCGCAGCGGCATGTTCTCGTAGTACGCCTGGAACGCCGCGGCGCGCCGCTGGAGGAAGGGCGGGTCGGGCTGCTCGGGAACGTCGCCGGCCCAGGCGTTCTCGATGTCGTGGTCGTCCCAGACCACGACCCAGGGGGCGATCGCGTGCGCGAGCCGCGACTCGGGGTCGGCCTTGTGCTGGGCATGGCGTACGCGGTATCCGGCCAGGTCGAGGCACTCGCCGCCGGCCTGGTCGCGGACGGGGTACTTGTAGTCGCCGTACTCGTAGATGTAGTCGCCGAGGAAGGCGATGAGGTCGGGCTGGTCCTCGGCCATCCTGCGGTAGGGGGTGAACCAGCCGGTCTGGTAGTCGGCGCAGGAGGTGAAGGAGAGGTTCAGCGCAGTGCCGCGGGTGCCGGGGGCGGGGGCGGTGAGGGTGCGGCCGACGGGGCTGATCTCGCCCTCGGCCTTGAAGCGGTAGAAGTACTCGGTGCCAGGGGCGAGACCGTCGAGCTCGACGTGCACGCTGTGGGCCTCGTCGCGGCGGGCGAGGGCCGCGCCGCGCCGTACGACATGTCGGAAATTTTCATCTTTGGCAAGTTGCCACTGGACGGAGACCGCGCGGTCCGGCATGCCGCCGAAGCCGTCGAGCGCGACCGGGTCCATGGCCAGGCGGGTCCATAACACCACGCCGTCGGGCGTGGGCTCGCCGGAGGCGACGCCGAGCTGGAAGGGGTCGGAGACGGGGGCGCGCCGGACCGCCGCGCGCACGGGTGAGGCACCCAGTGCGGCGGACGTTCCCAGGCTGACGCCCCCGGCGAACAACGCGCGCCGGGTGATCATGTTCTTCCTTACTTGATGGAGGCGTTGCCCTCGGACACGGCCTGGTCTGCGGCCTGCTGCGGGCTGAGCTTGCCGAGGTACATCTCGTTGAAGATCTGGTTCAGCTTGGTCTCGAAGCCGGTGAAGCCGGTGGTGATCGGCAGCGGGAACGTGGTGCCCTCCGACTCCTCCAGGAACGGCGAGACGTCGAGCTTCTTCGCCTTCCAGTAGTCGACGTAGCCCTGCGCCAGGCCAGTGATGGCGGGGAAGACGTAGCCGCCGTCGGCCATCATCTTCTGCGGTTGCTCGGTGCCGAGCCAGGCGGCCAGCTTCATGGCCTCCTCGGGGTGCTTGCTCTTGGCGTAGACGGCCTCGGCGAGCCCGTTGAGGTTGACCGCGCGGCCGGCCGGGCCCTCGGGCATGAGGGCGACGCCGACCTCGAAGGTGGCCTCAGGGGCGACGAACGGCAGCAGCGCGTTGTTCGCCGGGAACATCGCGACCTTGCCCGCCTTGAACATGTCGGTGACGTTGCCGGTCGGCGGGTTGGTCTGCGTGGCCGGGGGCGAGACGTGGTGCTTGTTGACCAGGTCCACGCCGAACTGCAGTGCCTGCACCGAGGCCGCGTCGTTGAAGGTGTACGTCCCGAAGGGCTTGTCCACGAGCTTGCCGCCGTTGGAGCCGATCCAGTTCATCCACTGCGTCTGGTAGTGGTTCCAGGACGCGAATCCGTACGTCTCGACCTTGGCGGGGTCGAACCCGGCCTCGCCGGGGTGTTTGCCGGCCTCGTCCACGGTGAGCTTGCGGGCCGTGTCGAGCAGAGTGCCGGAGCCGTCGGCGGCCCAGGTGAGCGTGTCCGGCATCTCCACGCCGGCCTTGGCGAACAGGTCCTTGTTGTAGAGCAGGCCGACGATGCCCCAGTCCTTGGGCACGCCGTACAGCTTGCCGTCGTAGGTGAACGACTGGACGACGGTCTGGTGGTACTTGGCCGTGTCGCCCACCTGGACGGGGGCGAGCACGCCCTTGGTGACGTACTCGGGGAACTGGGTGGGGGTCATCCAGAACACGTCCGGCCCGGTGCCGGCGACCGCGTCGGCGGTGAGCTTGGTCCAGTACTGCTCGTACGGCAGCAGCTCGATCGTGACGTCGATGCCCGGGTTGGCCTGCTCGAAGGCCGCCATGACCTTCTCGTAGCCGGCCTTCTGCTGCTCGTCCCAGAGCCGGTACGTCAACGTGACCTTCTCCGCCTCACCGCCGCCGCCCGTGCCGCAGGCGGTGAGGGTGAGCAGGGCGGCGCCGAGCAGCGCTCCGGCCCAGCGAATCGGGGGGTTGTGCGACATTCGCTGACCTCTTCTACTTGAGGCCGGTGAGAGCCACCGACCTGACGATGTGCTTCTGGAAGAAGATGAAGACGGCCACCATGGGGGCGAGCGCGATGAGGCTGCCGGCCATCATGAGGTTGTAGTCCACGCCGATGCCCGACTTGAGGGTCGCGATCGCGACGGTGATCACCTTGGTCTCGTCGCCGCTGGTGATGATGAGCGGCCACAGGAAGCTGTTCCAGGAGGAGATCACGGTGATGATCGCCAGCGTGCCGAGTGCCGGGCGGCAGAGCGGCAGCATGATGCGCACGAGGATCGCCAGCGGTCCTGCCCCGTCGATCCGCGCGGCCTCCTCCAGCCCGGCGGGCAGGCCCTTGAAGAACTGGCGCATCAGGAAGATGCCGTACGGGGTGCCGAGGATGTAGGGGGCGAGCAGGCCGTACCAGGTGTTGACCAGCCCGAGCTCCCGCATGATGAGGAACAGCGGGATCATGGTGACGGCGCTGGGCACCATCATGGTGGCGACGTACAGCCAGAACAGCACGTCCCTGCCCCTGAAGCGCAGCCGCGCGAACGCGTAGGCGGCGAAGGTGGTGAAGACGAGCTGCCCCGCCGTCAGCGCCAGCGTCATCAGAGCCGTGTTGAGCACGTAGCGGGGGAAGTCGCCGGCCAGCATCTCGGTCAGGTTGCTCGCGGTCGGCGGCAGCGGCGGCAGCCAGGGGGCGGTGGAGCTGAGCTGGGCCCGCGTCTTGACGGCCGTCAGCACCACGAGCAGGTAGGGGAAGACCGAGACGAACGCGCCGGCGGCGAGCACGAGGTAGAGCAGAACGCGCTTGGTCATGTGAGCCTCAGCTAAGGTCATAGGTCGTGCGCTTGCTGAAGAACCTGACCTGCGCCAGCGTCACCACCAGGATGATCAGGAAGAGCAGCATCGACAGCGTGGAGGCGTAGCCGAAGTCGAACTGCTTGAAGGCCGTCTCGAAGATCCGGAAGTTGATGACCTCGGTGCTGCGGCTCGGCCCGCCGGCCGTCATCGCGTAGACCGTGTCGAACACCTGGAAGGCCCCGATCAGGTTCGTCACGGTGACGAAGAACATCGTGGGGTTGAGCAGCGGTAACGTCACCCGCCAGAACCGCTGCGCCGGGGTGGCGCCGTCAGTCGAGGCGGCGTCGTGCAGCTCCTTCGGGATGCTCTGCAGGCCGGCCAGGAAGAACAGCATGTTGTAGCCGGTGTGCTGCCAGACGCTGACCAGCGCGATGGCGGGCAGCGCCCACGCGGGGTCGGACAGCCAGTCGGGGCCGGTGACGCCGACGAGCGCGAGCGCGCTGTTGAGTGCGCCGTCGCGGGGGTCGAAGATCCAGTTCCAGATCAGGCCGAGCACGATCGGCGTGGCCATCCACGGCACCACGTACAGCGACCGGAAGAACCTGAGGCCCTTGACGGGCCGGTTGAGCAGCATCGCCATGGCCAGCGCGAGCACGGTCTGCAGCGGGATGCAGAGCAGGACGTAGCCGACGGTCACGAGCAGCGAGTGCCAGGTCTCGCCGTCCCCGAGCAGCCTCCGGTAGTTGTCCAGGCCGACGAACTCGGGGGCGGACAGCAGCTCCCACTCGAACAGGCTGAGCACGAGCACGATCACCATCGGCAGCAGCAAGAACGCCACCACGCCGAACAGGCTGGGCCCGATGAACAGGTAGGCGTGCCATCCGGCCGACCGCCGGCGCGGCTTCGGGCCCCCGCGCTCGACGCGCTCGCGCGAGGCGACGTCGGGCAGGGTGCCGCTGGTCACGACGGGTCCGTGGTGGTGGGCACCATGAGCCGCCTGGTCGTCTCCAGGCCCCAGTCGTCCAGCGCGGCGATCGGGTCGCTGGCGCCGCGCAGGCCGCCGGTCGCCTCGATGTGGGCCGCCCATTGCTGCCTGGCCTCCACCTCCGGCCGCACGATGATGCAGTCGGGGTCGTTGACCCACCAGCGGGCGTGCAGGAACTCGCGGGCCGCGCCGGTGAGCCGCGCGCCGAGCTGCGACGGCTGGCTGATGTCGCCCGACTTGGGGTGCAGGGTGGGCGCGACGTCGGGGCTGACCCGCATGATGTCGACCAGCCCGATGCTGGGCAGCATCGGCGCGCCGCACCCGTGCAGGGTGGCGTCGCCGCCCGCGCCCTCGCGGATCAGCTCCAGGCCCCTGCGGTACGCCGTGATCGGATCGACGTCCTCGTGCCGGGTTCCGGCCAGGGCGCCGGCGTAGAGGTAGTCGAGCTTGAAGTGGCTGATGCCCATCGCGGCGAACGTGCGGAAGACGTTCACCACGTGCTCGGCCGCCCCGGGGTGGGTGACGTCCAGCACCGCGAGCTCCTGGTCCCACATGCGGCCGGCGTATGCGCCGCCGACCAGCCATTCCGGGTGCTCCCTGAAGATCCGGCCGCGGTGGCCGACCAGGAACGGCGCGGTCCAGATGCCGGTCCGCCGGCCGGCGGCGGTCACGGCGTCCACGGCGCGTGCCAGCGAGCCGAAGCCCGGCCGCGGCTCCAGCCAGTCGCCGATCTCCGCCTCGTAGCCGTCGTCGATGAGGAACATGTCCGCGCCGAGGCCGAGCCGCTCGGACAGCTCCAGGTTCTCGATCACGTCCGCGTCGGTGACCTTGTCCCAGTAGCCGTACCAGGTGCACCACATGGGCGGGACCGCCGGGAAGGAGGCCGGGGCGTGCCCGGCGGCGACGGTGGTGGCCCACTCGCGCAGGGCGGCGCCGAGATCGCCTCCGGCGCGGTGGTGGCGGACCGGGCCGTTCGCGGAGATCACCAGGCGGTCCTGGCCCGCGCGCCGCGCCCTGATCGAGGGCACGTGAAGCGGGTCCGGCGCGGACCACAGCTCGACGGACCCGTCGCCCGGGTCGACGGCCAGCAGCCCCTCGCCCTGGAAGACGCCCGCGGGGACCGGCGTCTCGGGCCGGTAGCAGAGGATCTGGATCGTCTCGTCGGCGGGGCGCGGCGGGCTGTCGTCCAGACGGTAGGCGCCGGTGGGGCTCCACGACTGCCAGCCGTGCTCGAACACCCGCGCCTCATCGGGACGACACCTGACCTCGCCGATGTCAGTGAAGGACATCAGTCCTCATTTCCACTCAACTTACGAAGGAGCGCTTCATTAGTAGCACCGGGCTTGTCCGATGGTCAATGGCCTGATTTCCCGTTGATCCTGCGACGACTGAGCTATGACCATGGCCCGGCTGCTGGCATAATCAGGGCCTTAAGGAGGAGGCCTACATTAAGGAGGGTGATGGCGGACCTACGCGGTGGCGACCTGTCCCGGCTGCGGCAGCTCAACTCCCTGACCGCCATCAGGGCGATGCGCGGGGCGGGGCCGCTCACCCTGTCCGCGCTGGCCGAACGCACCGGCCTGTCGCGCCCCTCCATGAAGGAGGTCGCCGACGAGCTCATGAAGCTGGGCTGGGTGGAGGAGGTGCCGCCGAGCCCCGGCAGCATGGGCAGGCCCGCCCGCCGCTACCGCTTCCGCGCCGACAGCGGCTACCTGGTGGGCGTCGACATAGGGGGTTACAACATCCGGGCCGCCCTGTCCGACCTCGACGGCGTGATCCTGGCGGAGACCCGGCAGCCCGTACAGCTCGACGCCACTCTGGAGGAACGCCTGGCCGCGATCCAACGCGCGGTCTCCGGCTGCCTCGCGCTCAGCCGTACGGCGATCGAGGACGTGTGGACCATCGCCTTCGGCACCATCGGCGTGATCGACGTCGAGGGGCGGGTCGTCTACTCGGCGGCGGTGCCCGCCTGGCGCGATCTCGACCTGGCCGGCAAACTGCGCGAGATCTTCCCCTGCCCGGTTCTGATCGAGAACGACAGCCGGCTCGCCGCCATGGCCGAGCACCGCCGCGGCGCGGCCCGGGGCGCCAAGGACGTCGTGTTCCTCCACGTCGGCAGGCGGACGGGCGCGGGCCTGATCATCGGCGGGAAGGTGCACAGGGGGTACGGCGCGGCGTCGGGCGAGATCTCCATGCTGCCCGAGGCCCGCTGGTTCGACGCCCCCGAACACCTCAACACCTGCGCGTCCGTCCCGGAGGGCACCCCGCCGGAGGACGCGGCGGGCTACACGCTCGCCGCCGCCAGGAACGGCGACCCGGTGGCGCTGGAGGCGGTCGGCCGCTACATCGACGACCTCGTGGTCGGCACCGCCGCCATGGTCCTCCTGCTCGATCCGGAGCTCGTGGTTCTGGGGGGCGGCTTCTCCCGCTCCGCCGACGTGCTGCTCGGGCCGCTGCGTGACCGGCTGGAGCGCAGATGCATGCGCATGCCCGAGGTGCGCGCCTCCACCCTGGGCGACGAGTGCGTGGTGACCGGCGCGATCGACTACGCCGTCGACCACCTCGACGACCAGCTCTTCACCCCCGACCGGGGCCCGCTCCCGGTGATCCGCTGACCGAGCGGCCTCGCGGCCGAGGTCGTCATCGGCGCGGCGGGCCGGCCGCCGGCCAGGGTCGTTGCAAGAGCGGCCGGCTCGGGACAGGCGGCGGTGAGGTCCTGCGCCGCCTGCGAAGGGGTCGCGCTCAAGGACCGCCGCGAGCTGGTGAGATCGCCTACCAGCTCGGGCGGGGGCAGGCCGCCATCGGCCGCCCCGGCGACTTCGTGCCCCTGACCAGCGACGTCCCGCAAGAACCCGACGACGACGAACCGGGCCTACTCATCTACGACCATCGCACCCGCAACCGGCTCGGTCGCCGCCCGCCGATCTCCGAGGCCAGCGCCGAAGCTGATCACCCAGCAGAAGAAGACGGCCCCGTCCCCGGCTATGGGCAACGCGGAAGCGATCATGCCGAGGAACTGTGCGGATACCAGATCCGGATCGTCGATGTCGGCGCTTCCTGCGGAGTGCGCCTCCCGCAGATAGCGCCCCAGCGCCTGCAGCACAGGCACCGTGCCGAAGTCGAAGGTCCGCTCGCGCAGTTCGGGGAAGTGGTGCGATTCGGCGATCACGGTTCGTATCAGAGCGACCATGCGAGGACGAGTCAACAGTTCGTCGACGACATCAACGAGGCCGTCAGGCTGGCCACGCAGGCGGCCGGAGACGGCTGGGTCAGCCTGCTCGGAGGAACCATCTCACGACAGTGCCTGCGACTCGGTCTCGTCGACGAGCTCCACCTGGACGTTGCGCCGGTCCTGCTCGGCGACGGCATCTCGCTGTTCGCGGGCCTTGGGCGGCACATCGAGCTTGAGCGCCTCGACACATCAGCCTTCGCGAGTGAGGCTCACCTTCGCTACCGAGTCCTCCGTTAGCCGGAATTGCAGCTCCTCCGAGCTATCGAGTCCGCCACGAGCCCTCGTCATTTGTCCGAGCCCCGCCCGCCCCCGACCCCAAGCGGGTTCCGGAACCCGCGTCCCGCGCTTGCCCAGACCGCCACGCCTCCCGGCGCGGAGGACACCTCCACATGCTTGCGCACCGTGACTGTGGAGATCTCGCCCGTCGTCTCATCGACGACGTCTTCCTCGACCGCGCCCTTCTCGCCGCTGAGCTCGCTGGTGCGGGTGGCATTGGCGTCGCACGAACTCCAGCGCCTCCAGGAGCCTGCGGTCCGCGCTGACGGCTCCAGCACGAGCACGCCGGCCAGGCGCAGCAGCAGCCCACGATAGAAGCGGTCCAGCAGCGGCAGGTGGTTGTCGCCGTGGAGGGCGGCCGGCGCCTCGTGCTCGGCCACCAGGTCGGCCAGGCCGCGGTTGCGTTCAGCTGGCCCGCGACCACGACTACCGCGCCGAGCCGGCCGCCTGGACGATGCCCTGCCTCGCTCCGATGCCCTGCCTCGTTCCGATGGCCTCCCCGTGCCCCGCCGCCCCGTGGCCGAACCGGCAACCGGAGAGCAGAGCGGTGAGTGCGGCGGTCGCGAGCAGGTAGACGCTGGTGGCGGCCAGCAGGGCCCGCATGGGCTCCGGATGTGTGCGGGGCCGGCTCTCACCACCGGCCAGGGAGCGCCAACTATACAAACGATCGGTCGTTAAGATAGTTTGGGCGCATGACACAAGACGGCCGGCGGCTGCGCGGGTTGCGCAGCCGCGAGGCGATCCTGGAACAGGCGGTGGGCCTGGCCTCGGTCGAGGGGTTGGACGGCCTCTCGCTGGGGCGGCTGGCGACGGCAACCGGCACCAGCAAGTCCGGATTTTTTGCTCATTGGCGCGACAAGGAGCAACTACAGCTCGATGCCGTGGACTGGGCCGCCCGCCAATGGGCTGAGCGGGTGGTGGCGCCCGCCATGCGGGCTCCGGCCGGGGTGCGGCGGCTGTTCGCGTTGCACGAGGCGCGGCTGACGTTCTACGGCGAGGGCGTGCTTCCCGGCGGGTGCTTCTTCTTCACCGTCCAGGCCGAGTTCGACGACCGCCCCGGCGCGGTGCGCGATCGGCTCGCGCGCGCCATGCGCGAGTGGCAGGAGTTCATCCGGCGGCTGGTGGCGCAGGCCATCGCAGCGGGCGAGCTGGCGGAAAGCGCGGATGTGGCGCAGCTCGCGTACGAGATCGACGCCCTCGGAGAGATGGTGATCATCCACTCCCGCCTGCACGACGGGGCGGCCTCCCTCGTTCACGCTCGCCGCGCCGTGCTGCAACGCCTGCGAGCGCTCTGCCCCGACCCGACGCTTCTCCCGGAGGATTGATCATGACTGACGACGGCGTGTACGAACCGGTCCAGGTGCATTTCGACGATATCGATGCGATGGGCCTGTTGCACAACTCCCGGTACGCCTTGCTGGTCGAGCGGGCGATCAGCACGTACTGGCAGCGCCTGGGCTGGGCGCCGGACCCGGCCAGGTCGGCGTTCAAGGACGTTTTCCTGGCCGTACGCGAGTTCAAGGTGACCTACCACGTGCCCATCGCGGGGACGGGCGAGCCGCTGGTGCACTTCTGGATCGAGCGCATGGGCCGCACCAGCGGCGTCTACGGCTTCCGCGTGCTGTCGGCCGATCGCGCGGTGGCGCACGCCGAGGGCTATCGCGTCAACGTCAATCTGGACCCGGCCACCTTGCGGCCCGCGCCGTTCAGCGACGAGCTGCGGGCCGCCGCCGAACCCCTGCTCCGCCGAACGGCGGCGGCATGCTGAGGTCCCGCTGGATCGCCGGCCCGGCGGACGCCGGGCCGGGTCGCTGTCGGTGTGGCGTGCGCCAGACGATCTCCACCCGCACCACGGTCGCCACCGCACGTGCGGTAGCGACCGTGGTGCGGATGGAGCCTGGTGCTCCCGTGACAGGGGGCGGGGGCGTTCCGCCGTCAGGAGATCTCGTACGGGATGCTCTCGGCGAGCGTGGAGGCCCCGCCCATGCCGTAGTCCACGCGCAACCGCAGGTATCTGGCCGAGACCCCCTTCAGGTCGACGTCGTGGGGAGCCGACATGCGCGGCCACTCGACCCGCTCGACGTCCCTGAACGTCGTGCCGTCCTCGCTCACCTGCACGACGCCCCGCTCGACGGTGCCGCTCATGTCGTACGCCAGCGTGGGCTGGAACCTGACCGCGGACAGGTTCCGCACCTGTCCGAGGTCCGTGCCAGGTCCACATGCTGAAGGCGTGGACGTGCTTGCCGTCGGGCAGGCCGAGCCGGGCGCCGCCGAGGTTGAACGAGGTGATGTCGGCGTCCGCGTAGCGCGGGTAGACCTTCTCCACCTTGAGCTTGGTGTACAGCCACAAGTTGTCGCCGTTGGCGCTGTAGCCCTCCGGCGTGGTGAGCCGCACGCCGGTGAACCGCTCATCCTCCGGCCGTCCGGCGTTCAGCGCGTCGAGGTCTTCTGCCCCGACCCGTAGCCCTCGATCACGAACAGGACATCGGGGTCGACCTCGTTGACGTAGTCGATCATCTGCCGGAGATTCTCGCCCGTCTTCTCCTGGCCGCTGATCGTGCCTCCGACGAACAGGTTCCAGGACATCATCCGTACGGGGGTGCCGACCTGCTGCTGGGCAGGGTGGTGACGGAGACGTCGAGCTTCACGCTCTGCCTGCGCGCGGGCGGGACGAACGGCCGGCTGCGTACGGTCCCGGTCCGGCCGTAGAGGGTCTCCCGCGCCCATACCTGGTCGCCCCTGGTGACGGTGAGCGTGAATTCCTGCACGTGGTGCGGGCGGCCGGGCCGTGGCGACCGCCGTGCAGGTGCTGCCGGGAAGCAGCCCGTCACATGCCAGCCGGTACATCACGGGCGTGGCCGCGGCGCCGGCCGCCGCAGGTGCCGTGGTGAGCAGCCCGGTCAAGGCCAGGGCGGCGGCGAGAGGCGGGATGAATCTACGCATGGGCGTGTCCTCCTGGAAGGGGGTGTGCGTTTTCCGCAGGCGCGGGGTGTCAGGCGAGCCGCTGGGGCGCCGCGGGGCGGGAGATCGAGCCGTCGGTGGAGAAGAAATGGTCGTCCACGTGCTCCAGCGCCGAACAGGCCGCGCCGAGCGCGACGCAACGCGATACCGAGCCGCTGTGCGGCGAGGGCGGCGAGCTTGCTGTCGTTCTCGACGGTGATCGGGCAGGACAGCCGCTGCCCGAGATGGCCGATGAGATCGACCCCCGCCCAGCCGGGGCAGGGACTCGACCCGGGTGACCACACCTTCCCCGTTGACGACGCCGATGCTGCCGACGGTGACGCCCCACAGGTCGCGGGCGCTCAGTCCGGAGGCGACGAGTGCGGCCTCGACCGCCCGCCACACGGCCTCCAGCCGCTCATCGCGCGTGGTGCGCCCGTCCACCGCGACCCAGCCGCTGGAGACGGTACGGCCGGCCAGATCGGTGATCACCGCGAGGACCTTGTGCACGCCGACGTCGATGCCGAGCACATGGCCGGCGTCGGTCCGGAAGCGGTATCGCTTGGCGGACCCGGCGGTCATCCGTCCTTACGACGAGCCGCTCGCCGCGCGCGGCGGGCTTCTCGTCATGACGGGCAGCCTGTTCGACTCCGCGGTGATGAAGACGCGCCCGCGGATCCGGCTCAGTGACGGCCACCGGGCATCCTGCCGTGCCACCGCGCCCGGCTTACTGACGCACGGCGGACGGCCCGGTGGCCGAGTCATCTCACTGGACGGTGATCAAGCCCCTCTGGTAGGCGCGGACGAGGCGCCGGGCACGAGGAGCTCCCGCCCGTTCACGGTGACCGGGACGAGGTCAGGCGCCGTGGCCTTCCACTGGCTGCGGCGGTGCCGGGTGTTGCTGCGCGAGGTCTTGCGCTTGGGGACGGCCATGGCTACCAGCTCGCCTTCGTGATGCCTGGCAGCTCGCCACGGTGGGCCATCTCCCGGAACCGCACCCGGGAGAGCCCGAACTTGGTCAGGTGCCCGCGAGGGCGGCCGTCGACGGAGTCGCGGTTGCGCACGCGGGTGGCGCTGGCGTCGCGCGGCTGCCGGGACAGCTCGCGTACGGCGTCCGCCCGCTCCTGCGGCGTGCCGGTGCGGATGACCTCCTTAAGCCGCGCGCGCCGTTCGGCGTAACGCAGGACGACGGCCTTGCGCCGCTCATTGGCGGCGATCTTGCTCTTCTTCGCCATCAGATCTTCTCTCCCCTGGCGCGGATCCGGGCGACGGCCGCCTCGACGCCGATCTTGTCGATGGTCTTGATCGCGCGGGCGCTGACGGTGAGCCGGACGTAGCGGTCCTCGCGGGGCAGCCAGTAGCGGCGCTGCTGGATGTTGGGGTTCCAGCGGCGCCGGGTGCGGCGGTGGGAGTGGGAGACGTTGTTGCCGAAGACCGGCTTGACGCCGGTGAGCTGGCAGTGCGCGGACATCAGGCCCTCCCGTAGCGCTGGTTGAACCGCTCGACGCGCCCGGCGGTGTCGAGGACGCGGCTGCGGCCGGTGTAGAACGGGTGACTCGCCGACGACACGTCGACGTCCACCACCGGGTACGTGTTGCCGTCGGCCCACTCGATCGTCTTGTCGCTGCTGATCGTGGAGCGGGTGAGGAACGCGAAGTCCGCGCCGGGGTCGCGGAAGACGACCGGCCGGTACTCCGGGTGGACGCCCTTCTTCATCGCTCCTCCCGGAAGAGGACGTGCTGACGAATGGTCGGGTCGTACTTGCGCAAGGTGAGCCTGTCGGGGGTGTTCCTGCAGTTCTTCCTCGTCACGTACGTGTAGCCGGTGCCGGCCGTGGATCGGAGTTTGATCACCGGCCGCACCTCATTTCTAGCCAAAACGGTTCCTTCCCATGGACGAACTCATGCCATGATAACGACAACGGTTTTCATTATTGCACCGGCATCTGAACCTGTTGGAGGCACTGTGCCCATTCCCGTCGCCCTCGTCGGGGGCCTGTACGGCTGCGCCCGGGCCGAGGCGGTCGATCGCCTGCTGCGCCGCCATCCAGGAGCCATCGCCGTCGGTCACGGCATCACCGCGGGCCAGGCCGAGCGGATGGCCCGCGACTCCCCCGGCGCGCCGCTGCTGATCATCGACCTCGGGGACTCGGTGGAGCCGCGCCCCATGGCCGAAGCCCTGGCCCGTGCCGGCCATCTCCGCCTGGCCTGCGTGCACACGGCGCTGGACGCCGGGCACCTGCCCGTGGACATCTGTCGGGGCGACCGCCTGGCCGACACCTGCCGGACCGCGACGGCCGGCGACCAGCGGCACCTGGCCGAGGTGCTGGCCCGCCAGATCGAGTACGCCACCAGCCTGTCGCTGCACGGAGGCGACGCCGAGGACGCCGAGCTGTCGGCCGCCGTGCTCGGCCACCTGGCCCCGCACACGCCGATCGTCACCGTCCCCGACCCCACGGGCCCCACGCTGGACGTCCGCGAACTCGCCGAACGCGTCGACCCGGCCACCGCCCAGTTCCCCGCCGACGGGCGGGCCGGCGAGGTCACCACGATCGTCTGGCACCGGCTGCGCCCGCTCCACCCCGGCCGGCTGTTCGACGTCATGGACGAGCTCGTCACCACCACGGTCCGCTCTCGCGGCCGGTTCTGGCTGGCCAACCGGCACCAACGCATGCTGGCGTGGGACGCCGTGGCCGGGGTGGTCTCCGTGCGGGACGCCGGCCCATGGCTGGCGGCACTGCCCGAGGCCGCCTGGGAGCTGGTCTCCCCTGCCCGCCGGGCCGCCGCCGCCCTGGACTGGAACCCGATCATCGGCGACCGCGTCCAGCACCTGGCCTTCACCGGGCCTGACATCGACCACGACCGCATCTGCGGCCTGCTCGACTCCTGCCTCACCGATCATGGGGACCTGCTGCCGGGCGCCGCGGCGTGGGCCCGTTACGACGACCCCTTCGCCCCGGTGCTGAACCTGGAGGAGAGCACGTGAAGCCTCATGTGACCGACGAGTACGAGCGTTCCGCGGAGTTCGTGGACGTCATGCTCGCCGTGCCCTGGACAGCACTGGCCCCCACGCTGGCCGCGGCGTTGCGCGGAGCCCCCGGGCCCGTCGTGGACGTGGGCGCCGGAGGCGGCCACGGCACCCGCGTGATCGCGCGGACACTGCCGGGGGCGGAGATCCACGCCGTGGAGCCGTCGCCAGGGCTGCGCGCGGTCCTGCTCGCCAGGGTCAACGACGACCCCGACCTGCGCGACCGCGTGACCGTGCTGCCGGGCGGCCTGCTCCAGGCCACGCTCCCGCCCCGCCTGGGCACGCTGGTCGCCATGAACGTCATCGGCCACTTCGGCCCCGGCGACCGCCGTACGATCTGGCGGCTGCTGGCCGAACGCCTGCTGCCCGGCGGCCGGGCCCTGCTCAACCTCCAGCCTCCGGCCGAACCCGTCGCCGTGCCGCAGACCCGGTTCTCCGAGCTGCGCATCGGGCGGCGACGGTACGAGGGCTGGAGCCGCGCGAAACCCTCCGGGCCCGACCAGATCACCTGGCACATGACCTACCGCGCCTTTCAGGACGGGGAACCGGCCGAGGAGGTGGAGGTCGAGTACGCCTGGTGGCTCCTCGGCCCGGACCGGCTCAAGGCCGAACTCGCCGGACACGGCCTGCATGCCACGCCTACCGGCCCGACCGAGCTGGGATTGTGGTGCATCACGGGATCACCCCAGTGAGGCGTGGCCGGAACGGCAACCCCTGTGGACCTCGCGCTCTCGCCTCGATGACGGAAACCGGGCTTCTGTACTCCTTCACCCACGCCGGAGAGACCGTGTACCGGCTGTGCGGCTCCGCCAGTCACCACCATCTCGTCTGCCGCGTCTGCGGGATGGCGGCGGAACGACAGGGGAAGGGTGATCGAGTGCGGCACCTGGGCGCCGCCGTCGCCGAGGTCGCCGAGCTGAGACCCTGACTCTCCTGATCTCGGAGGGCGTCGGCCGAAATTGAATATGATAGTCATTACCGATAGCATGCCGCGTCGTGTACTTAGGTCCCTCTCAGCGTTCCTCTCCCTCTGACGATCAGACAGAGCCGCCTGGTCGCGCGCGGCGTCGCCGGGCGCGACGCACAGGGCTGCTCTGTGTGGCGCTGGCGGTCACGGCATGGGTTCTGATCGTGCTGTCCGGTGCGGTGGGATCGGTGCCGGTGAGCCTGGTGGAGGCGGCTCAGATCGTGATCGGGCATCTGGTTCCTGGGATGCCGTGGATGTCGGATGGGGCGCTGACGCCGTTGCAGGATCAGGCGGTGTGGCAGTTCCGGCTGCCGCGAACGCTGCTGGCGGCGCTGGCCGGTGCCGGGTTGGCGCTGGCGGGCGCATTGATGCAGGTCACAGTCCGCAATCCGCTCGCCGAGCCCTACATTTTGGGCGTGTCCTCAGGGGCGAGCGTCGGGGCGGTGCTCGTGATCGTGTTCGGCTCGGCCGCCTTGGGCGGGTTGTCGCTGAACGTGGCCGCGTTCGCGGGCGCCTTGGCGGCCTGTGCCGGCGTCGGGGCATTGGCGCGGAAGGACGGAGCGTTGTCGCCGATGCGGATGATTCTGGCCGGTGTCGCGTTGGGAACCCTGCTGAGCGCGGTGACGAGCTATCTGACGATCTCCACGGACGCGCAGAACGTCGTCAGCGTGCTGTTCTTCCTGCTGGGGAGCGTGTCGGCGGCGTCGATGCCGAGCCTGATCGGCCCGGCCGTCGCGCTCACGGTGGCCGGGGTGATCGCGGCGCTGCTGGCGCGGTCGCTGAACGCGCTGTTGACCGGGGACGAGTCGGCGGTCTCGCTGGGGGTGAACGCCTCCCGGTTGCGCGGGCTGCTGCTGGTGGTGGCGTCGCTGCTGACCGGCACCGTGGTCTCGGTCGCCGGCGGGATCGGGTTCGTCGGGCTGGTCATCCCGCACATCGCGCGGATCGCGGTGGGTGCGGACCATCGGCGGATGCTGCCGGTGACGGTGCTGGGCGGGGCGGTGTTCCTGATGATCGCAGACCTGCTGGCGCGTACGGTCGCGGCGCCGACGGAGGTCCCCTTGGGCATCCTCACCTCATTCGTCGGCGCTCCGTTCTTCCTGTGGCTGATGCGGCGGAACGGGGCCGAGCGTGCGGGGTTCGGCCGATGAGGGTGGAGTTCGACGACGTCACCGTCGCCCTCGGTGGCCGGGACGTGGTGCGACGGGCGTCGCTGACCGTTGAATCGGGCACGGTGGTGGGCCTGGTAGGGCCGAACGGCAGCGGAAAGTCCTCCCTGCTGCGTACGCTCTACCGCGCGCTGAAGCCACGGCAGGGCGCGGTGCGCCTCGACGGGCAGGACGTGCAGCGCCTGAGCGGCAGGCAGTCGGCGCGAGCGGTGGCGGTCATGCTCCAAGACCCGGTGACCGACTTCGACCTCAGCGTTCAGGAGACGGTGCTGCTCGGTCGCGCCCCGCACCACGCCTCCTTCGGCCGGGACACCCCGGACGACATGCGTGTCGTGGACGAGGCGATGCGCCGCGCCGAG
The DNA here is from genome assembly GCF_040609855.1 of Nonomuraea sp. NPDC004580. Classification (NCBI taxonomy): domain Bacteria; kingdom Bacillati; phylum Actinomycetota; class Actinomycetes; order Streptosporangiales; family Streptosporangiaceae; genus Nonomuraea; species Nonomuraea sp. NPDC004580. Next base: position 41,191 of record NZ_JBEXLH010000009.1, read on the forward strand.
ATCACCGACCTCGGCGACCGCATGGTCGCCACCCTCTCCGGAGGTCAGCGGCAGCGTGTCATGCTCGCCCGCGCTCTCGCGCAGGAGAGCCCCGTGCTGGTGCTGGACGAACCGAGCAACCATCTCGACATCAGCCACCAGCACGAGCTGATGAGCACGGTGCGCAGCCTGGGACGCACCGTGATCGCCGCCCTGCACGACCTGAACCTCGCGACCCAGTACTGCGACCGTGTCGTCGTGCTCGCCGCCGGGCGCATCGTCGCCGCCGGGCCGCCGGCGCAGGTGCTCAGCCCTGAGCTGATCCGCACCACCTTTGGCGTGGACGTCCGCGTCCTCGGCGACCCCGATGAACCTGTCTTCGCTTTCCGCCGCCTCGATGCGAGCGGTGACCCCATCGACGTGGCCTCCACCCGAACAGAAAGCAGCACACCCACATGACGCGCGCCTCTCGCATTCCCGCACGTTCCGCCGCCATCGCCAGCGCCGCCGTGGCGTTGCTTCTCGCCGGCTGCGGCACCTCGGTGACCCCGGCCTCCCCGGGAGCCGGCGCGGCCGCCGCGGTGACGCTGGAGAACTGCGGCCGCGAGGTCGTCGTCAACGACGCTCCGAAAGCAGCCGTCGGCATGCACCCGGCGCAGACCGAGCTGCTGCTGCGTCTCGGCCTGGCCGACCGCATCGCCGGGCAGGCCCAGGCCAAGGCACAGGCACTGCCGGAGGACGTGGCGCCGCTTGCCGCCGGCATTCCGGTGATCGGCGGAGTCACCCCGCCCAGCCGTGAGGACCTGCTGGCCGTCAAGCCGGACTTCGTCTACTCGCCCACCACCTACGAGTTCACCGCCGAGCAGGGCTTCGCCAGCATCGAGCAGCTTGAGCAGGCCGGAGTCTCCGTCTACGTCGCCAACGGCGGGTGCAAAGACCGGCGTATGACCGGCGAGGTCACGGATCTGTTCACCGATCTGAAGAACATCGGCAAGATCTTCGGCGTCGACGACGCCGCCGCCGGCCTCATCGCGAAGAGCCGGGCCGAGCTCGACAAGGTCGCCAAGGCGCTCGCCGGCGTGAAGAAGCTGCGCGTCGCGCAGGTGTACGTCGACGGCACTACTCTGCAGGCCATTGGCGCCGGCGTCGAATACGACATCCTTCGCCTGGCGGGGGCCGACAACGTCTACACTCCCGAGCAGCCGGCGTTCGCGAAGTTCTTCGCCGCGACGATCACACCCGAGTCCCTCGCGGCCGAGCGGCCCGACGCGCTGGTGTTCTCGGTGTACGACGACAAGCACGAGGCCGCGACCCGCAAGTACCTCACCACTACCTTCCCGGACATGCCGGCGGTGCGCGATGACCGGCTGATCGCGGTCTCCAGCGCCGACGTGTTCCCCGGAACGCTGGGCAACGTCTCGATCGTGCGGCAGATCGCGGAGCGACTCTACCCCGACGCGTTCTGAGCCGTGATCCGCGCACTGGCCAGGAACGCACGGCGTCATGCTCCGGTGCGCGGGCGCAGGGTCCAGCCCTCGCCCGCGTGCCACTCGCGGACGAAGCCGGCGTCGCTCGCGCCCGGGCGACGCCGACGTCGCACGTTCTGCTCGACGGTGCCCTCGAACAGGTAGACGTCCTGGAAGGCGATGGCGATCGACGACAGGAGCGTCTGGTGCGGCAAGGCACGGACATCGTGGCCGCGGAAGCGGATGGCGCCCGCGTCGACGTCCCAGAACCGGGCCGGCAGCCGCGTGACGGTGGTCTTGCCGGAGCCGCTCGGGCCCACGAGGGCGGTCAGGCCCCGCTCGGGCAGTTCAGGAGACCTGGTCCGGACGAGGTGGTCGCCCAGCAGGTGGTGCAGTCACGCTGCATGCGGACAGCCTGTTCCTCTCCGGGCTGGACGCGATCCTCGCCGGATACGGAACCCTGCACTGACGGTGCCGGTCATGCGCCCGTTCGCAGGAAGGCGACCAGGGCCGCCAGCGAGCCTAGCTCGCGGGAGCCGACCCGCCAGCCGCCGGAGGAGCGCACCTCGACCGTGACGTCGGCTTCGCCGTCGCCGACGCGGTATCCGGCGCGCTCCACCGCGCGGGCGGTCCAGGACAGCAGGTCGGCCGGGCAGTCGTGCGGTGCCGTGATGCCTGCGGTGGCCGAGTGGCGGCTGCCCCAGGTGAGGGTGCCGGTTCGCGGGTCGACGACGGCGGCGTCGTTGAGCAGTCGCTGCAGGTGCCCGGCCAGCCCGATCTCTTCCGGCGCGCCGCTGATCAGGTCGTGCTCGGGGGTGATGAGCCAGACGGAGTCGGCGTGCCGCAGCATGTGCTCGACGTCGTGGGTGGACATCAGGACGGCGAGGCCGTGCTCGTGTGTCAAGGAGAGCAGCAGCTTGATGAGTTCCAGCCGGGCGGCCACGTCGAGGAACGCGGTGGGCTCGTCCAGCAGCAGCACGGACGGCTGCTGGGCGAGCGCCCGCGCGATCATGAGGCGCTGGCGTTCGCCGTCGCTGAGTTCCGACACCGGCCGGTCGGCCAGGTGCCCGGCGTTGGTGGTGTCCAGGGCCTGCTCGATGACGCGGCGGTCGGTGTCGTCGAGCCGGCCGAACCATCCGGTGTGCGGGGCGCGTCCGAGGGCGACGAGATCGTAGCCGTGCAGTTGCCCGACGGCGACCCTGTCGGTGAGGACGATGGCCAGCTCCGCGGCGAGCTCGCGCGGGGAGAGGTCGGCGATGGGCCGCCCGCGCAGCTCGATGCGCCCGGCGAGCCGTGGCTGGGCGCGGGCCAGGGTGCGCATGAGGGTGGACTTGCCGATGCCGTTCGCGCCGATGAGGCAGGCCAGTTCCCCGGCGTGCAAGGTGACATTGATGTCCGAGAGCACGGCGCGGCGGCGGTAACCCACCGTGAGGTCCGTGGCGCCCAGCCGTACGTCAGACACTGAAACCTCCGCCGGCGCGGTTGATCCGCAGGAGCACGTGGAGCACGACGGGTGCGCCGAGCAGCGCCAGAGCGGCGTTGAGCGGCAGCGTGAGCCCGGTTCCCGGTAGCTGGGCGAAGATCCCGGCCGCCAGGGCGATCATCGCGCCGAGCAGCGCCGAGCCGGGGATCAGCAGCCGGTGGTCGGCCGTGCCGAGCAGGCCCCGAGCCAGATGCGGGGCGGCGATGCCGAGGAAGGCGATCGGCCCGGTGTAGGCGGTGACCGCGCCGGACAGCAGGGCTGTGGCGGCGATGGCGACGATCCGCACCCGCCGCGGGGACAGGCCCATGCTCTGGGCGTACCGCTCCCCCAGCAGTGACATGTTCAGCTGCTTGACGAAGACTGTCAGCAGCAGCGTGCCCGCGGCCACCACCGCGGCGAGCACGGGAAGCTGCGTCGAGCGCACCCCCTCGAAGCTGCCGAACTGCCACTGCGTGAAGGCCACCACGGCCTCGGGCCGGGCGAAGAACACCAGCACGTTGGTGATCGCGCCGAGGAAGGCTCCGACCATGATGCCCGCCACCAGGACGATGACCATGTTGCGCACCCGCCCGGCGATGGCCAGCATGACCAGCAGGACGGCGAACGCTCCCAGAGCGGCCGCGCCGACGACGCCGATCCCGTGCAGCGGGGCGAGTCCGGCCAGCAGCGAGGCGCCCACGCCGGTCGTCGCGCCCTGCGGCAGCAGGAGCAGGCCCACCCCGAGGCCCGCGCCCGAGGTGACGCCGAGGACGTACGGCTCGGCGAGGGCGTTGCGGAACAGCGTCTGCATGGCGAGCCCGGCCAGCGCCATCGCCATCCCGGCGAGGACCGCGGTCGTCGCGCGGGGCAGGCGCAGTCCGAGGACGATCGCCCGCCAGGTCCTGCGGGCCGGGTCCTGCCCGCGCAGGATGGCGATGACCTCCTCCAGCGGCACGCTGACCGACCCCCAGGCCAGCGTGGCCAGGAACGCGGCCAGCACACCGGCGGCGAGCACGGCGAGGACGACGGCGCGGCGCAGGCTACTGGGCCGGAACACGCTTGACGAACTGGAGCTCATCGCCGCTCTTCAGGAGTTCCGGGTGCAGGAGGTTCACCATGTCGCGCAGGATCAGGTCGGCCTCCAGCGCGCCGTTGAGGAAGTAGTCGGCCCCTCGGGCCCCGACGCGATGGAACACCGTGCCGTTCTCCAGGGCGGGCAGGCGGGCGAGCCGGTCGTCGGCGGCGATGTAGTCGGCTCCCGTCTTGTGCTTGGGGAAGAAGACCAGGTCCATCCAGTAGTCGGTGTCGGCTCCTGCGTCGAGGAACTTCTCCAGCGACAGGGTCGCGATGCCGCCGCCGGGCAGGTCAGGTACCGGCTCCGCGCCCGCCTCGCGGATGAGCTGCGGCTCGAACCGCCCGCGCTGCCTGGTGGTCACCGATCCCGATTCGCCGACGGTACCGATCAGTACCTTCGGCTTCTTCCGGCCTGTGACGTGCGCGTCGATCTGGGCGCGCAGCTTCAGGTAGCGCGCTTCGATCGGGTCGAACACCTGCTGGGCCTGCTGCTCGACGTTGAAGAAGAGCGACAGGAACTTGATCTGCTCGGCCGCGCCGAGCGGCGTTTCGGAGTAGGGGAAGTAGAAAACGATCGGGATGCCGAGCTCTTCGATCTTGCTGAAGGTCTGGTCGTCTCCGGCGTAGTTGGTGTAGAAGTCGGGATCGGCGTCGGCCAGCGCCTCGTAGTTGACCTCGTACCCGATCTCCGCGACCTTGCCCGCCTTGATCCGCTCGGCGATCTTCGGCAGGTAGGGCGCCTCGACGTCCCCGATGAACGGTTCGGCGTAGCCGACGAGCGCGTCGGCCTTGCCGAGCTTCTCCAGCGACGCGTACAGGACACTGCCGCCGTCGACCATCGTCCTGACAGGGACCTCGATGACGGTGGCGCCCGCCAGCTCGCCGGTCAGCTCGGGTCGCGGGGCGCCGCACTGCAGCAGCACGTAGGTGCTGTCGATCTCGCGGCTTCCGGCCTTCGCGTGCCCGCCCGCCGCCTGCACCGTCGTCTTGAGCACCTTGTACGAGCGCTCGTAGCGGACCTGCCAGCCCTTGGCGTACTCGGCCCTCACCTGGTGGGGGAAGTAGTTCTCCTCGGACGAGAACTCCGTCACGCAGCCGGCCCGCCCGGGCGCCGCCCGGGGCGGAGGGCCGGTGGCTCCGCACGCGGCGAGTCCGGCGGCCAGGAGTGCGCAGAATAAGCGTTTCATCCATTTTCTCCTCTGCTGTTGCGCACCTGCGGGTGCCGGGTTAGCGTCCTTGAACATGACAACGGTTATCAAACCTGCGTCCACTCGGCAACGGGTTGCCCCCTTGACTCCACGGTTGTTACGTCTGGCCGCCGGTGCGCGCGGGTGGCTGGCTCTCGGCACGGCGGTGACGCTCGCCATCACCGCGACCCACGTGGGGCAGGGCATCGCGATCGCGCAGGCCCTGGCCGTCGTGTTCGCCGGACAGCCGTGGCAGGGCGTGCTCGTTCCCTTGGCCGTCGTCGGGAGCATGCTGGTGACCAGGGCGGTCCTGCTGTGGGCGCGGGAGCTGGTCACCGTGACCACCGGGCGGGCCGTGAAGGACTCCCTGCGCAGGCGCCTGTACGCCAAGCTCTTCGAGCTGGGGCCCGGCTACACCGCGGCCAACCGCACGGGCGCCACCCAGGCGACGGTGGTCGACGGCGTGGAGAAGATCGACGTGTACGTCAGCCGGTTCCTGTCCCAGCTGCTGGGCGCCGCGATCGGCGCGCTGGCGATCCTGACCGGGCTCGTCGTCGTCGATCCGCTCATCGGCGGCGTCCTGTTCGCCGGAGCGCTCGCGATCACCGCGACCCCCCTGCTCGCCCGGCGCCTGCAGGCCGAGCGGGCCGGCTGGTTCTGGGGGCTGTGGCGCCGGCTCGGCGCCGACTATCTCGACGTCCTGCAGGGCATGACGACGCTGAAGGCCTTCGGCGTCAGCCGCGAGCGCGGACGTGAGCTGGCGCGCGAATCCCACGAGTTCTACCGGGCCTCGATCGGCTTCGTGGCGGTGGCCAACCTGCGCACCGGCGCGATGGGACTGCTGTCGGTCGCAGGCGTGTCCCTGGCGATCGGTCTGGGCGCCATGCGGCTGGCCACCGGGCAGCTCGACGTGCTGGGCCTGCTGCTGGTCCTGCTCCTGGCCCGCGAGGCGTTCCGGCCCCTGGAGGAGCTGCAGAAGGCCTACCACTCCGCCTACCCGGCCATCTCCGCCGCCGGCGGGATCTTCGAGCTGCTCGACGCCACACCGGCCGTCGTCGAGACGCGGCATCCGCAGCCGCCGCCGGCGTCTTCGTCGATCTCGTTCGACCGCGTGTCCTTCGGCTACCGCGAGGGGCAGGAGGTCGTCTCGGAGCTGTCGTTCGCGGTGGAGGAAGGCCGTACGGTCGCGATCGTCGGCCGGTCCGGCGCGGGCAAGAGCACGATCGTCGCGCTGCTGCTGCGCTTCTTCGACCCCAGGTCCGGCCGCATCCTGGTCGGCGGGCAGGACATCCGGGAGCTGTCCCTGGCGCGGTTACGCGGCCTGATCTCCGTGGTGGCCCAGGACACCTACCTCTTCCACGGCACGGTCCGCGACAACCTGCTGCTCGGCCGGGCGGACGCCGATGCCGGGCAGGTGGAGGCGGCCGCGGTCGCCGCCGGCGCCCACGACTTCATCAGCAGGCTGGCCGACGGGTACGACACCGTGGTCGGCGAGCGCGGCGCCACCCTGTCCGGCGGGGAGCGGCAGCGCATCGCCATCGCCCGCGCCCTGCTCAAGGACGCGCCGATCCTCGTCCTCGACGAGGCCACCTCCAGCATCGACTCGGCCCATGAGGCGGAGATCCAGCAGGCTCTCGACCGGCTGGCCGCCGGCCGGACGACGCTGGTCATCGCCCACCGGCTGTCGACCGTACGGGACGCCGACCGCATCCTGCTGCTCGACCACGGCCGGGTCGCAGACGCCGGCACCCACGCCGAGCTGCTCGAACGGTCGGCGGGTTACCAGCAGCTCGTGGCGGCGCAGGCGGTGAGCCGATGATCTCCGGCCTGCGCCCCCTGCTGGCCGTCGTGCGGCCCTACCGGCTGCACCTGACCGGCGCCATCGGCAGCGGCGTGTTCGACCAGGCCCTCACCGTGGCGATCGCCGCAGTCGGCGCCTGGGTGGCCGGCACCGCGATCACCGGCGCGGGCGTGGCCGAGCTGCGCCCCGGGCTGATCGTGCTGGCCTGCCTGGTGATCCCCCGCGCGGTGCTGGCCTTCGTGGAGTCGCACATCGCCCACGACATGGCCTTCCGGATTCTGGTCGACATCCGGGAGCGGCTCTACGCGGGCTTCGAGCGGATCGCGCCCGCGCACCCCAAGGGGCACCGCTCGGGCGACCTGGCCTCCACGGTCATGGACGACGTCGAACGGCTGGAGGTGTTCTTCGCCCACACGCTGAGCCCGCTGTGCGTGGCGGTCGTGGTGCCGACCGGGTCGGTGGCGGCCCTGTGGTTCATCCATCCGGTGCTCGCCCTCGTCATCCTGCCGATCGCCGTCCTGGTGGCGTTCGTTCCCGCCTGGCTGCGCAAGCGGGCCACCGTCCAGGGCCGCGCGTGGCGGCTGCACCTCGGCAGGCTCAACGCCACCGCCGTGGACGGCGTCCAAGGGCTGCGCGAGATCGCCACGTTCGGCCAGGAGGAGCGTTTCCTGACCCGGCTCGGCGCGCACGGCCGCGACCTGCACGAGGCGCAGCTGGCCCACGGCAGCCGGGTCGGCGTCGAACGTGCCGTGACCGACCTGCTGATCGGGCTGGGAGTCGTCGGCGTGCTCGCCGGATCGGCCGTCATGGTCGCCACCGGTGGCATGCCGGTGGTGCTCTTCCCGACCGCGGTCGTGCTGGCCGCCGCCGCGCTGGCCCCCGTCACCAAGCTCAGCGACGCCGCCCGTGAGCTCGGCGTGGTAGCCGCGGCGGGCGAGCGGATCTTCGCGGTCGTCGACGCGCCCGCCATGGCCCCCGAACCGGCCGCGCCGCCGCCGCTGCCCGCCCTGCCGCAGACGCTGGATGTCTCCTTCCGCGACGTCTCCTTCCGGTACGGCCCCAGCCTGCCGCCGGCCGTATCCGGCGTCACCTTCGACATCTCCGCGGGAGAGACGGTGGCGCTGGTGGGACACTCCGGCGCGGGCAAGTCGACGATCACCAACCTGCTGCTGCGCTTCTGGGACCCCGAATCGGGCTCGGTGCGAATCGCCGGCCATGACCTGCGCGACCTGGCCGACCAGGACCTGCGCCGGCTGATCTCCGTGGTGCCGCAGGAGATCTACCTGCTCAACCGGACGGTCGCCGACAACATCGCGCTGGGCAGGCCCGGCGCGAGCCAGGAGGAGATCGAGACCGCCGCCAAGGCCGCCCTGGCCCACGACTTCATCGTCGAGGAGCTGCCCGACGGCTACGACACCGTCGTCGGCGAATGGGGCGCACGGGTCTCGGGCGGCCAGCGGCAGCGCATCACCATCGCCCGCGCGCTGCTGCGCGACGCGCCCATCCTCATCCTCGACGAGCCCGTCTCCAACGTGGACGCGGAGAGCGAGCGGCTGCTGGGCCTGGCCATGGCCCGGGTCCGCGCCGGCCGGACCACCCTGCTGGTGGCCCACCGGCTCTCCACGATCCGCACCGCCGACCGCTTGATCGTGCTCGATCACGGCAGGGTCGCCGAGATCGGCACGCACGCGGAGCTGGTGGCAGCCGGCGGCACCTACGCCCGGCTGGTCCGCCACCAGCTGCAGTAACCATCCACAGGAAGGAGGTCAGCGCATGATCCGCGAAATCAGCACCGAACGGCGCCGCGACACCGTCGCGCCGCACAACCACAGCACGGGCTTCCGCGCCTTCCGCTGGAGCTGATCGAGGTGAAACCCGTGGGGCCGGCACGCATCCGGCCCCACGGCCCCCGACGCGACAAGGATACGATCTTGAAACACATTCCGAGAGTCAACGTGGACGTGCGTCCCCTGGGCGAGGACGCAACCGTGCTCATCACGCCGGACGGCCGGATGTTCGAGATCGAGCGGCCCGCGGCGGACGTCGTCCGCGCCCTTGAAGACCTCGCCGCGACGCCACCCGACGCGACCCCGCCATGGCCGGAACTCGCCGCCCTGCTCACCTCGACCGGCTCCCTCATCGAAACCCCGCGGACCCCGGTACTTCTCGCCGATGCCACCTTGCATCCCATCGTCACGAGGCTCGCCCTACCCGGCGAGCAGACGCTCCTCCTCGACGGCGACGTGCCGCTCGACCGGCCGCTCGCGCTGCTGAGCACACGCTTCGACCCCGAACTGCTGTCACAGGTGGACGACCGGCGCTCCCAACCCTGGACCTGCTTCTTCCTGGACCAGGGCAGATGCTACTTCGGCCCCGCCATCGAGCCCGGCCGCACCGCACCCTACCGGGACCTGCTGACCCGCCGGGCCTGCGTGACGCAGCGGCCGGACCTCGCCGACGCGCTCCTCTCGCCCTCGCTGACCGGCGGCCTGCGACCGCCGCCTCCAGACGTGCTGACCTATCTCGTCGCGATGTTCCTGGTCGAGCTGCGCCGCTGGCTGGCCGGCGAGCCCTGCGCCCTGGCCGGCAACGAGATCGAGGTGGATCCCACGGGCCCGCAGATCCGGCTCCATCCGCTTCTGCCCCTGCCGGGCAGCCCGGCGCCCGAAGTGATCAACCATCGCCTCACGGGCGCGGACCTGCTCCTCGACGACCGGATCGGCATCGTGGCGGCCACCAGGGTCATCGAGCACGGCCCGGCCATCCCGCGAGCCCTGACCACCGTGCAGGCCGACGTCGCCGACATGGGCCGGCGCTTCCCCTGGGCCACCAATGTCCTGTGCGGCGCCAGCACCTTCGGCGACGTGGCCGGGGCGCGGGCGGCGGCGATCGGCGAGAGCGTGGAACGCTACTGCGCCAACTGGATCCAGCCCGAACTCTTACGTAAGGCGTCCTACACCGAGCTGCGCCAGGCCGGCGAGAACGCCCTCGCGCCCGAATCGATCGTCCTGTTCTCCGAAGCCCAGTACGCGGCGGACGGATTCCCCTTCGTCCGCTTCGGCGCCGACCTGCCGGTGCAGTGGATCGCGGGCCGCTCCCTTACCCATGACCGGCCGATCTGGGTCCCCGCCAGCCTGGCCTATTGCAACTACTACGTCGGGCCCTACTACCACGAGCCCGTCACGAACCCCCTGTACTACGCGGGGGTCGCGGCCGGGGAATCCTTCGACGACGCCGTACGGTCCGGGCTCGAAGAGGTGATCGAGCGCGACGCCACCATGGTCTGGTGGGCCAATCTGCCCGCCCTTCCGTCCCTGGAACCGACGCCACGCCTGGCCACGGTCTTCGGCGGCCTGCCCCACCAGCGCGCGTGGCTGATCCCGCTGCCCAACGAGTTCGACGTCCCCGTCATCGCCGGCGTCGTCGAGCACATCGGGGACCAGATCCTGACGATCGGCTTCGGCTGCCGCGACACCCTCGAGCTCGCGGCGGAGAAGGCCTGGGCCGAAGCGCTGACACTCCAGGAGATCGCCCGTGATCTACAGGATCCCGACGGCCTGTATTGGGAGGCCGTGCACGCCGGGCGCAAGGCCCGGCACTTCATGCACGAGTGGCGAGCCGACCGCGCCTACCTCGACAGCTTCCGCCCCGACTTCCGCGACGTCGGCGACCTGGAATGCCAGATGCAGGTCAACCTCGACCCCCGCGCCGTCGAGCGGGTGCGAAGCTGGCTGGACTCCGGAACCACCATCCCGGCTTCGTCCGTGTCCACGATGCCCGACCGCTCCCTGAGCACCTATCGGCAGCGGGTCGAGCAGGCCGGCTACGAGGTGATCGCCGTCGACCTCACCACCCCGGACGTCGCCGCCGCCGGACTCCACGTCACCAGAACCCTCGTCCCCGGGCTGGCCGGCAACTTCGCCGCCGCCTTCCCCTACCTCGGCGCGGATCGGCTGCGCAACGCCGCCGTCAAGCTCGGCTGGCCCGCCAGGACCGAGCTGAACGTCTTCCCCCTCCCCCACGCGTGAAAGGAAACCCGACATGAAAGACGCCGACGCGCTCAACGCCGTCGCCTACGGACCGGAATGGTCGGCCCGCTGGGAGGCGGAGTTCGGCGACCAGCCCGACACCCAGGACGCCGCCGACTACCTCGCCGGGCTGGCCGGCGGGCGAGCCGTGCTGGAGCTCGGCATCGGCACCGGCCGCCTCGCCCTCCCGCTGCTCGACCGCGGGCTGGCCGTGACCGGCGTGGACAACTCCCCCTGGATGCTCGAACAACTCCGCGCCAAACCGCGCGGCGACGAGATCGACCTCGTGGAGGGCGACTTCGCCGACGTGAAGGTCGACGGCGAGTTCGGCCTGGCCTTCATCTCCCGCTTCGCCCTATCAGCGCTCACCACGCAGGAGGCGCAGGTGCAGTGCTTCGAGAACGTCGCCGCGCACCTGGCACCCGGCGGCTTCTTCGTCGTCGAGCTGATGGCGCCCGCCAGCGGCGTCCTGGAGAACGGCAGAGCCTGGACCTCCAACGTCAAACCCGACGCGGTCTCGCTGTTCGTCTCGACCGCCGACCACGTGACGCAGGAGATGCGCACCTGCCACATCAGGCTCAGCGAGGCGGAAGGAGTGCAGCTACGCCCCGGCGCCGTGCGCTACATCTGGCCGTCCGAGCTCGACCTGATGGCCCGCATCGCCGGCATGCGGCTGCACGAGCGCTGGTCGAGCTGGGACAAGGCGCCCTTCACGGCCACCTCGACCCGCAACATCTCGGCGTACCGGAAAGCGTGACCCGCCGTGGCCTCGCTGCCCATCACCTCACCCGGATCGTGGGTCTTCTCCGGCGACGTCCCCGCGGTGTTCGTCGATCACGCCCGCCACTCCGTGCCGTTCTACGACGCCGGGCACGACCTCGTCTGCGACCTGTCCACCTGCTTCCTCGGCGGCGACCAGCCCCGCGTCGGCTACGAGCTCGGCTCGGCCACCGGCCAGCTCCTGCACCGGCTGGCCACTCACGGCCCCGCCAACCACGCCGCCCACTGGATCGGGGTCGACCGCGAGGCCGCGATGGTCAAGGCCGCCCGCGACCACTGCGCCGGTCTCGACAATGTCGAGGTCGTGGAGGGCGAGCTCACCACGATCGCCTTTCAGGAGTGCGACTTTGTGGTCGCGTACCTGACCATGCACTTCCTGCCGCCGGGGCTGCGACGGCAGGTGCTGAGCCGGATCTGCCAGGCGCTCCGTCCCGGTGGGGCCTTCTTCATGTTCGACAAAGTTTTGGCGCCGGGCGCGCAGCTCGAGGACCTGATCACGACGCTGCACTACCGGTTCAAACGCAACGCCGGCTTGAGCCCGGAGGAGATCCTCAACAAGAAGGAGAGCCTGCTCGGGGTGCTGCAGCCGGTCTCCACCGACGATAACCTCGCCCTCCTCAGGGAGGCCGGCTTCGCGAGCTACGGAACGATCCTGAAATATCTCGCCTTCGAGGGGTTCATCGCGATCAAGTAGCCGCGGGCAGGTCCGGCGAGCCGCCCGTCAGCGGGCATCGGCGCTGCGCACGGTCAGGATCCGGACGAAACGCTCTCCGCTGTGCCCTTCGCGGCCGTGCCAGCAACGGTAGTGGTGTTCGACATGCCGGCCGACGCGCGGTACGGCAGGCAGCCCGCGCAGGTCCGCCCACTTGCCGTAGAGGTCGACGTCGGCGCTGGTGAGGAAGTCCCACGGGTCCGGGTCACGTCGCCCGCAGTCGTTGGCGAAACGGTAGGCGTCGGCGACGAACGACTCGCCGCCCGAACCGGGGGTCTGGACGGCCTGGATGAAGACGTAGTCCTCGTCGGGGTCGCGCCTGCGGACGGGGACGCCTCCGATGTGGACGACCACGTCGAAGCTGTCGGCGTGCAGGTGCACCGGGCCGGCGTCGCGGGACGGCCTGCTGCGATACGGGAACACCTGCCGCAGCCGGTGGCCGAGGGTGAGCGCAGCGGCGACGACGAGCGCGTCGGGAGTGGCGGCGAGGCCGGTGAGGATGGCCGCACCCGTCTCGGTGAGCAGGTGACGGAGGCGATCGGTGTCCTGGCCGTCGACGCGGTCAGGGAGGATGCCGCAGGACATCTTCAGGGCCTCTCAGGTCGGGAGAATCCGCGGCTGCTGGGGACCAGGGCTGCGGCGGCCGGGGCGAGGAAGCACACCAGCGCGCATCCGGCCAGGACCGGCTGCCAGCCGAAGGCGTCGATGGCGGGGGCGAGGAAGGCGAGGCCGACGGGGGCCAGGCCGTAGGAGACGAGGAAGTCGAGTGAGGAGACCCGGGCCAGCAGGCGCGGCTCGACCTCGCGCTGGGTGGCGGTGAACCAGGGCACGTTGAACACCTCGATGCCCAGCCCGGCCAGCGCGTACGCGGCGAACACCACCGCCGGGTGCACCGGGAGCAGCAGGCTGAGCGGCGCGAAGCCGTACAGGGCCAGGCCGGCGAGCGCGGCCCAGCCCTGGGCACGCGGAGTCCAGCGGGCCACGAGCAGCGCGCCGGCGAGGGCGCCGAGGGTGTAGGCGGTGAGCGCCGCCGCCAGGACCGCCTCCGTGCCGTAGCGGTCGCGGCTGACCAGCGGGAGCGCCACCCCGGTGGCCGAGTAACCGGTGAAGATGACGGCGGCCAGCGCGCCCAGCCCGGCGAGGAACCACGGGTGCCGGCGCGCCTCGCGCACGCCTTCGCAGAATTCCGCGAAGAACCGCACGCCGTCCGCCTCGCGGGCCGGGGCGGGCAGGCCCCGGGGCGGCAGCACGGCCGCGGCCAGCCACAGCAGCCCGGTGCCGATCAGCAGCCACCAGGTGTTCAGGACGGCGGCCAGCAACGCCGTGCCCGCCGGCGCGACGAGGGTGGTGACGCGCACGGCCAGGGTCATGGCGGCGTTGGCCTGCCGGCGGCGGCCGGCGTCCACGACCTCGGCCGTGAGCGCCTGGAACGCGGGCCGGCACGCCCCCTGGCCCGCGCCGACGATCGCCGCCGCCACGGCCATGAGCGGGATCGACCGTCCGAGCCCGAGCGCGATGAACGGGGTGGCGAGCGCGGCGGCCAGTCCGGCCCACCACACGACGGCGCGGCGCGAGTACCGATCGGCCAGGACCCCGCTGATCGGCACCGCGGCGAGGAAGCCGACGGTCCGGGTGGCCAGCACGATCCCGAGACCGGCGGCGGTGAGCTCGCGGTCCAGCACGGCGAGCCCCAGCACGAACGGCAGCGCCCAGGTCGCCAGCCCCGAGGCGGTGGTGCCGCACCACAGCCGAAGGAACCGCCTCTCGCGCAGGATGGACCGCGCCGCGGGCGGCGACGTCTCCGAGCCGGTGGTCATGGGTGCGATCACAGGTGGACTCCTCCAGGGGACGGGGACGGACGAGATCAGCGATGAGCGAGCTGGTGGGCGTCCGCTTGACGGTCGCGTACGCCCGTGCCGGTGAGGCAGGCTATTCCCTGCCTCACCGGGCCTGACGCAAGGGACCGGTGCTCATCCGGTCACGTCTGGAGCTCGCGCAGGTATTTCGCGAACCCTTCCAGGCCGTCGATGTTGCGCGGCCCGCTGATGCCCTCGTTGTAGTCCAGGACGTAGAAGCGATCGTTGACCACGGCGGGCAGCTTGCTGGTGGTGGGGAACTCCTTCAAGAACTTGATCTTCTCCGTGGCGGGCTTGTCCCCGTAGTCCAGGATGACGATGACTTCCGGCTTGGCCTCGACCACGGCCTCCCAGGTGACCTCGCCCCAGCGCGCGTCCAGGTCGCCGAAGACGTTGCGGCCGCCGGCGAAGCGGATGATGTCGGTGGGCGGCACCTGGCTGCCCGCGGTGAACGGCTTGTCCGTGCCCGAGTCGTACAGGAAGACAGGGGTCGGGTCGCCCTTGGGCGCCTGCGCCTGGACCGCTTCGACGCGCTTGCGGTAGCCGGCGATCAGTTCCTGGGCCCTGGCCTCGACGCCGAAGATCTTGCCGAGGCGTTCGAGGTCGGTGTAGAGGGCCTCGAACGGCGCCACCCGCTCGGGGTGGCCGGGATAGTTGAAGCACGACTCGGTGTGCATGAAGCTCTGGATCTTCAGCCCGTCGAGGATCGCGGGGGTGATGCCGCGCTGGTCGCTGAAGCCGGAGCGCCAGCCGGCGACCACGAAGTCGGCCTTGGCGTCCACGACGAGCTCCCGGTTCAGCAGGTCGTCGCTGAGGAACTTCACTTTGGCGTACTCCGCCGCCCAGGGCGACTCGGTGACCGGCGGGTTGGCGGGTGGCATCACGTAGCCGTGCACGTGCTGGGTCAGGCCGAGGGCGAACAGCTTGTCGGCGCTGCCGCCCTCGTAGACGACGGCCCGGCGGGGCGTGGTGTACTGGACGTCCTCGCCGCACCTCTTGACCGTCACCGTGCGCGCGGCGCTCGCGCCGTCCTCCACCTGCGCGCCGCATCCGGCGAGCAGGAGGGCGCCGGCCAGGAGCACGGCGGGGGTGCGTCTGTTCACTTCGGGTTTCCTTTCATGGTCGTGGCCGTGCCCAGGTCGTAGAGCACCTGGGGGACCCCGGTGAGCGGATGGGGGACGACGCTCGCCTCGACGCCGAACGCCTCGCGCAGGAGCTCCTCGGTGAGCACCTCGGCGGGCGGGCCGCACGCGACGAGGACGCCGTGGGAGAGCACGGCGAGCCGGTCGCAGGCGGAGGCGGCCAGGTTGAGGTCGTGCAGGGTGACCAGCACGCTCAGCGCGGCGCCCCTGAGCATCGACAGCAGCCGGATCTGGTGGTGCAGGTCGAGATGGTTGGTCGGCTCGTCGAGCACGAGCAGCCGGGGTTCCTGGACGAGCGCCCGGGCGACCAGGACGCGCTGACGCTCCCCACCCGACAGCGACAGCACGCCACGGCCGGCCAGGTGCAGCACCTCCATCCGGGCCATCGCCTGGCGGCACAGCTCACGTTCGCGGGCGCTGAGCGCCTGGTTACCGCGCAGGTGAGGGGCACGGCCGAGGGCGACGATCTCCTCGACCGTGAAGTCCAGGTCCGCCCGCCCCTCCTGGGTGAGAGCGGAGATGACCCGGGCGCTGTCGCGCAGCGGCATCCGCGTCAGTTCCTCGCCGTCGATCCGCACCGCGCCGCCCGTCGGCTGCAACGCCCGGTACACGCAGCGCAGCGCCGTCGTCTTGCCCGAGCCGTTGGGTCCGACCAGCCCCACCACCTCCCCGTCGCCGACGGCGAGCGCCAGCTCGTCGACGATGGCGGCGCCGTCGATGGACACCGAGAGGTCGTCCAGCAGCAGGCGGGTCATCAGCGGCCTCCGAACAGGTAGCCTCGGCGGCGCAGCAGGACGACGAAGACCGGCACGCCGACCAGCGCGGTGATCACGCCCAGTGGCAGCTCGCGTGGCGCCACCAGGGTCCTGGCCACCAGGTCGGCCCAGACCATGAAGATCGCCCCGGCCAGCGGGGCGATGGTGAGCACGCGTACGTGTGCCGCCCCGGCCCACAGCCGCACGAGGTGCGGCATGACCAGCCCGACGAAGCCGATCGCGCCGCTGACCGCGACCATCGCGCCCGTGGCCAGCGAGGTCAGCACGAACAGGCCCTTGCGGAGCCTGACGGTGTCCACGCCCAGGCTCACCGAGGTCTCGTCGCCCAGGGCGAGCACGTCCAGGCTCCGCCCGGAGCGGCGCAGCACCACGACGGTGACCACGGTGACGACCGCCACGACCGGGAGCGCTCCCCAGGTCGCCGCGCCGAAGCCGCCCATCGACCAGAACAGCACCGTGCTGGTCGATTCGCCGTCCGGGACGAAGTACACGATCAGGCTCATCACGGCCTGGAAGCCGAACGCCATCGCCACCCCGGTGAGCACCAGCCGCAGCGGCGACAGCCCACCGGCGCCGCGCGAGGCCAGGTAGACCAGGGCGGAGACGAGCAGCGCGCCGAGGAACGCGCCGGCCGACACCGCGTAGATCCCCAGGGCGGTGAGCGCGCCGGTGGCGCTGACCAGCACCGCTCCGGCCGACGCCCCCGACGACACGCCGAGCACGAACGGGTCGGCCAGCGCGTTGCGCACCATCGCCTGGATGGCCACGCCGACCACGCTGAGCCCGGCGCCCACCAGCACCGCCAGCAGCACGCGCGGGGTCCGTACCTGCCAGATGATCTGGTACGCGGTGACCTCCTCGGCCGTGATCGAGCTGCCGGTCAGCGCCGCCCACAGGTAGTGCAGCGTCTCCCCCGGCGGCACGGCCGCGGCGCCGAGACCGATCGCCAGCAGCATCGACACCGCGAGGACACCGGCCAGCGCAACGACGATCAGCGGCATGGCCGGCCCCTTCGCTCCACCGGTGGGTGGATCTTCAGCTCCCGGGACCGCCGGCGACCATGCCACGCCGGAGTCCGATGGACCTGACTCACGCAACGATCTCAAGGACACTCCAGAAAATGAGAATCATTTCCGGCAGACCGTATCACCACGCCCGGCTCCCGCACTATCGGGCGTAAGCGGTGAGACAGCCGCGCTAGTCTGCTGCCGCGTACCTGAGTGCGGGCGGGAGGGTGATGGCGCAGCCGAGTACGGCGGACCGGCCGGTCCCGGGCAGTGGCCGGCCGCCGGAGTCCCGGGCGCTACAGGGCTCGGCCGGATTCCGGCTGCCGTGGGCGCTGATGGTCCTGGTGGCCCTGCTGGTGGCGGGGCGTTTCCTGCTCGCCCCCCACCTGACGCATCCGGCGCTGCGGACTTGGGCGACCGTGTTCGTGGCGGTGTGCGTGCAGGCGCTGCCTTTCCTGGTGCTGGGAGTGGCGCTGTCTGCGGCCATCACCGCGTTCGTGCCCGCCTCGTTCTGGACGCGGGCGGTGCCCCGGCGCCCCTATGCGGCGGTGCCGGTGGCAGGCCTGGCCGGAGCGGTGCTGCCCGGTTGCGAGTGCGCGTCGGTGCCGGTGGCCTCCGGGCTGATGGTCCGCGGGGTGGCGCCGCCGGCGGCGCTGGCGTTCCTGCTGGCCTCCCCGGCGATCAACCCGGTCGTGCTGGTGGCCACCGCGGTGGCCTTCCCCGACGACCCGGCGATGGTGGTGGCCAGGTTTGGCGCCTCGCTGGCCGTGGCCGTGCTGGCGGGCTGGATCTGGGCCCGGTTCGGGCGCGCCGCGTGGCTGCCGGCGCCCCGCCGAATTGCCGGGACCGGCGAGGACAGGGTGAGCCTCTTCGTGGACGCGATGCGTCATGACCTGCTGCACGCCGGCGGGTTCCTGGTGGTCGGCGCGCTGGCCGCGGCGACCCTGAACGTGGTGATCCCCCGCGACTGGCTGACCGCGGTGGCCGGGGTGCCGGTCGTGTCCGTGCTGGTGCTGGCGTTCCTGGCGGTGCTGCTGTCGATCTGCTCGGAGGCCGACGCGTTCGTGGCGGCGTCGTTTACGGCGTTCTCCCCCACGGCCAAGCTGGCGTTCCTGGTGGTCGGGCCGATGGTGGACCTGAAGCTCATCGCCTTGCAGGCGGGCACGTTCGGCCGGGCCTTCGCCTGGCGTTTCGCGCCGCTCACGCTGGTCCTCGGGATCGGGGTCAGCCTCGTCGCGGGCCTGGCGCTGTCATGAGCCGCCAGGCACAGGGCGCCGTGTTGCTGATCCTGGGCGCGACGGTGCTGAGCATCTCCGCGTTCTCCACGACGTACGTCAACTACGTCAAGCCCGGATTCCGGCCGCTGCTCGTGGGGGCCGGCGCGGTCCTGGTGGTTCTCGGCCTGTTGTCCGTCGTCGGCGGCATGCTGGACCGGCCGGGCGCCCACCGGCACGGGCCTCGGGTGGCGTGGCTGCTGGCCGTGCCGGTGTTCGCCATCGTGCTGATCGCCCCGCCCCCGCTCGGCGCCTTCGCGGCCAGGCAGAGTGACGGCCCACCGGCGCTCGCCCGGAACGGGGCCTACAGCGCGCTGGCCGGGGGCGAGGTGACGGAGCTGACGCTGGGCGAGTTCATCGGCCGCGCCTACGCGCGGCCGGGGCCGTCGCCGGCCGGCAGGACGGTCAGGCTGGTCGGCTTCGCCGTGCCGGCCGAGGACGGCGGGGGCTGGTACCTGACCCGGATGCAGGTGCGCTGCTGTGCCGCCGACGCGCTCGCGCTGGAGGTGGCCGTCCAGGGGGTGGCCGCTCCGGCGGAGGACTCGTGGGTGGCGGTCACGGGCACCTGGGTTCCGTGGCGGGACGGGATACCGGATGACTACGTGGTCCCGGCCCTGAAGGCGACCGCTGTGACCGCCGTCGCGCGGCCGGCGGAGCCGTACGAATAGAGGTCTCGCCGGTGCACCGGGTAACGCAGAACCTGCTGCTCCTCCTGCTCGGCGGGGCGCTGCTGAAGATCTCCGTCTTCTCCGCGGACGTCGCCAACTATGTCAAGCCGGGATTCCGGCCGCTGGTGATCGCGGCGGGCGTGGCGCTGGTCGTCCTGGCGGTGGCCGCCCAGGCTCTGGACCACGGCCGGAGCAGGAGCGCGGCGCGCCGAACGGAGGTCCGCCGCGCCCGCGCGGCCGAGGAGGCGCATCTGGCGGCGCTGATCGGCCGCGACCCGGTCGTTCCCGCGCCCGAGCACGAGCGCGAGCGCGAGCACGCGGGAGGGCACACGGGAGGGCACACGGGAGGGCACGGGGTGGCGTGGTTGCTGGTGGCCCCGCTCGCGGTGATCTTCCTGATCGCTCCTCCGGCACTCGGCTCGTTCGCCGTACGGCAGGCCACGCAGACCCCCCATGTTCCTCCGCCGACTCTCGTCGAGGCCCGGTCCATCGTGCTGAAGGACGGCCGGGTGAACGTGCTGAGCATGCTCGAGTTCGCCCATCTGGCCTTGGACGACCCCAGCGGATCGCTGCGGGGCAAGACAGTCCGGCTGACCGGTTTCGCCGTGCCGTCGGGCCGGGACGACGGCTGGTACCTGACGCGCATGCGGATCGGCTGCTGCGCCGCCGACGCTCTCACGATGCAGGTCATGGTGAAGGGTGCCCCCGAGCCCAAGACCGATGCGTGGGTGCGGGTGACCGGCACCTGGATTCCGCGGAAAGCTCGTGGGACGGACGCCTACTCTCCGCCCGAGATGAGCGCTTCCCGCGTGGAGCGGGTGGCGGTGCCCGACGAACCGTACGAATGAGCCTGGCTGAGCGATCTGACCGCCTGATCCATCCGGGGTTACGCGAATCATCCGACAATGATTATCATTTGCTCAACTTGTCAGGACATCGACCGTGAAGGGTGAGGCATGTCCTCTGCTCGAGTTTCCTCGGTACTGGCGCCCGCTCGTACACACCGCGGTGATCGGGCTCACGGTCATGTTCACCCTGCAGGGCACCATGACCATCGCGGTGATGATCGGCATGATGATCGTCACTCTCCGGATGCTCGACCCGATCTCCCAGCTCGGCGAGCTGGCCGGCACCGTGCAGGTCAACGCCGACGCCATCGCCCCTCGACCAGGGCCGGATCACCGAGCACGGCGACCACGACACCCTGCTCACCGCCGGCGGCACCTACGCGCGCTTCTGGCACGAGCGCCTGCGCGCCCGCGGCTGGCAGCTCACCCCGGAAGGAACCGCATGACCGCCGCCATACCGTCGTGTGCGCGCTGCTGGCCGAGGTGGTCAGCTGGGTGGGCGGCCACCGGTCACGCCGGCTGAACGAGCTGTGCCCCCGCCCCCCTTGAACGCCCCGGAAAAGCCCGCACCCGACCCTCTCCCTACGGAGATCCCCCATGACATCCGCCGGCATCGCCGCCGTCTTCGACACTGCCGCTACTCAGTACGCAGCGGTCTCACCGCTGCTGTGGAACCCGATAGGCGAGGCCACCGTCGCGACCGCCGGGATCCGCTCCGGCGAACGCGTGCTGGACGTGTGCTGCGGCACGGGCGCCTCGGCCGTCCCGGCCGCGCGGGCCGCCGGGCCGCACGGCCAGGTGGACGCCATCGACCTCGCCGCAGGACTCCTCGCCCACGGCCGCCACCGCGCCGCCGCCGAAGGTCTGCGGAACGTGCGCTTCGTCCAAGCCGACGCGGCCACGTGGCAGGACCGGCCCTACGACGTGGTGCAGTGCGTCCACGGCGTCTCCTTCCTGCCGGACATGGACGTCTCCGTCACCCGCCTGGCCGGCCTGCTGCGGCCCGGCGGGCGGCTGGCCATCACCACCTGGGCCCAGGGCGCCATGGAGGACTTCGGCCGCCTGTTCGCCGAAGCCGTCGAGCACGTACGGCAAGCCCCGGTGGCTCCTCCATCAGGAGGCAGGCGGCGTCCAGGATCGACACCGAGGAGGACCTGCGCACCTACCTGACCGCCCGCGGGCTGACGCGGGTCGTCGTGACCCGCTTCCCCCTGCGCATCCCCCTGGCCAGTGCGGTCGCCTGGCAGGTGGTGCTCGGCAGCGGCTTCCGCGGCATGCTCACCGGCCTGGCCGAACCCGCCGTCGACCACCTGCGCGCCGCCTTCGGACGCCTCCTGCGTGAGCGGGGCATGACCGATCTGGACGCCACGTCCCTCATCGGCGTGGGCACGCGGCCCTGATCGACGGCGCCACCGGATCACCTTGCCGGCCGGGGTGGCGGTGTCGGTCAGCGGAGTGATCGGCCCGTACGTGACCACGCCCTCGGCCGGCGAGATCACCGGCTGCCTCACGGGCGGTGGGCGAACAGGTGGGACAGCCGCTCGCTGAGCTCGTCGTAGGAGCCTTCGGCGGCGACGCGTCCCTCTTCCAGCAGCACGATGTGGTCGGCCTGGCGGATGGTGGACAGGCGGTGGGCGATGACGAGCGTGGCGCGTCCCGCGGCGGCTTGCCGGAGCGCCTCGGTGAGGCGGGCCTCGTTGTCGGGGTCGAGGTTGGCCACCGCCTCGTCCAGGACGAGCACCGGCGCGCTCGTGGCGAGCGCCCGGGCGACGGCCACCCTGGCGCGCTGGCCGCCGGACAGGGTGGCGCCCCGCTCGCCGACCGGCAGCTCCGGGTCGAGGGTGAGCTGGGCGGTGCGCAGGGCGGCCGCCGCGTCGGCGCCGGGGGCGCCGAGCCGCACGTTCTCCTCGATCGTTCCGGCGAACAGGCGCACGTCCTGCGGCACGACCGTGACGTGCCGGTGCAGATCGGCGATCCGCGGCAGCGGCACGCCGCCGACCAGGATGCGCCCGCCGTCCGGGTCCCAGTAGCGCAGCAGCAGCGACACGCAGGTGGACTTGCCCGCCCCCGACGCTCCGACCAGGGCGACCGTCTGGCCGTACGGGATGCGGAAGGACATGCCGCGCAGCACGTCGGGCCCGTCGGGTGTGTACCGGAAGCGCACGTCCTCGAAGACCACGTCCGGCCGTCCGGCCACCTGGAGGGGCTCGCGCGGCGGCGGCACGTTGGCGGGCGCGGTGACCAGGGTGTGCACGCGGCCGGCCGCCGCGCGCAACGTGCCGTACTCCTTGAGCAGCAGCGCCACCTGCGCCGCTGGGCCGAGCGCGCCGGCGGCCAGCACCATGGCCACCGGCGCGGCGGCGGGGTTCCGGATCACCGTGGCGACCAGGAGCAGCGTCCCGGCCGCCGCGACGGCGAGGAGCAGGTCGGTGAGGGCGGCCTCCAGCCCGCCGCGCGCCGCGTCGGCCGCCTGGGCGCGGGCCAGCCGGCGGGTCCTGCGCGCCAGCAGGTCTCTGCGGCGTTCGAGCGCTCTGAAGGCGGTGAGCTCGGGCATGCCCTGGACGGTGTCGATGACGTCGGAGGTCAGCTCGGCGGTGGCGGCCCTCAGTTCGTCGCCCTGCCTGCGCGAGGTGTCACGGAACCACAGCGGCACGGCCACCACGCATGCGGCCAGCGGCAGCGACACCGTCAGCAGCAGCGGATCGATCGTCGCCGCGGCCACGCTGCCCGCGACGAGCACCGTGCCGGCCGTGATGAGCTGCGCCAGCGTGTGGGCGAACAGCCACTCCAGGGTCTCGATGTCCGACAGCGCGACCGCCGACAGGTCGCCGCTGCGGCGGCCGAGCAGGCGGGCCGGGGCGATCCTGGCGATCGCGTCGTACACCTGGCCTCTGAGCCTGGCCAGCACGAGGTAGGCCAGGTCGTGCGCGACGTAGGTCTCCCACCAGGCGGCCAGGGTGGCGACGGCGACCAGCCCGCCGAGCACGGCGCCGGCCAGGTCGAGCGGGGCGCTCTGCCCGCTGATGGCGCGGCCGACGAGCCAGGCGCCGGTCACGGTCGCGCCGAGCGCGGCGAGTTGCCCGAGCAGGTTGGAGACGAGGGTGGAGATGAAGGCGCGGCGGTGCGCGCCGACGGCGCCCGCGAGCCAGCGGATGGACGGGTTCATGCCACGGTCTCCAGAAGGGTGCCGTCCTCCAGGGTCACCACGTGGTCGGCCTGGCGGACGGTGTCGGGCCGGTGGGCGATCATCAGGCAGGTACGTCCGCGCCGCACCTCGGACAGGGCCTGCGCGGTGCGCGCGTCCACGTGCGAGGTGGCCTCGTCGAGCACCAGGACGGGGGCGTCGGCCAGCAGCGCCCGCGCGATGGCCAGCCGCTGGCGCTGCCCGCCCGACAGCGTCGCCCCGCGCTCTCCCAGGGGCGTGTCGTAACCGTCGGGCAGCTCGGCGATGAAGTCGTGGGCGGCGGCCAGCCGGGCGGCGGCCATCAGGTCCTCGTCGGTGGCGTCCGGCCGGGCCAGGCGCAGGTTCTCGGCCACCGTGCCGTGGAAGAGGTAGGTGTCCTGCGCCACGACGGCGACATCGCCGCGCAGCGCGTCGAGCGTAAGGTCGCGCACGTCGATCCCGCCGATGGTGATCCTCCCCTGGTCGGGGTCGTGGTGACGCTGCAGGAGGGCGGCGAGCGTGCTCTTGCCCGCGCCGGACGGGCCGGTCAGGGCGACGGTGCGGCCCGGCTCGACGGTGAAGGAGACGTCGCGGACGGCGGGCCGCGGGGCGCCCGGGTAGGTGAAGGTGACGTGCTCGAACGTGATGGCGGGCGCGTCGGGCACGTCGCGTCGCGTGCCCCGGTCCTCGACGGACGGGGACGCCGCCAGCAGGGCCTCGATGCCGTCGACCGCCGTGATTCCGAGATATCCGGCGTGCCAGGCGTCGGAGAGGCCCTTCACCGGGCGGAAGCACTCCACGGCGATCACCAGGACCACGAACACCTCCCACGCGCTGCCCGCGGTCACGGCGGCGAGGATGGCCGCGGCGGTGCCCGCCTGGACGAAGAACGTGCTGATCCCGGTCTCCACCAGCGAGATCCTGAGCTGGCGCATCGTCGTCAGGTAGAGGCCGTGAGCTCGCCCGGCCAGCCGCGCGCCCAGCGTGCCGTCGGCCCCGAACGCGCGCAGCGTCGCCATGCCCTGCGTCGCCTCAAGGTAGTCGGAGGCGAGCGCGGTGAACGCGGCCCACCGGCCGCGTCCCCGCCGCAGCAGGGTCGCGTCCCAGAACCGGGGAATGACCAGGACCCCGGCCACGGCCGCGGCCAGGACCGCCGCGGCCGGCGGGTTGACCGTGAACAGCCAGCCGACCAGTGCCACGGGCACGCAGCAGGTGACGACGACCTGCGGCAGGTAGCGGCTGAAGTACGGGTCGAGTCCCTCCACGCCCTCGACCACGGTGGTCTGCACGTTCCCGGTGCGCGTGCCGGTCAGGTGAGCGGGCCCGAGCCGGCTCAGGTGCACGATCAGCCGGTCGCGCAGCCTGGCCTTGATCAGCCCGCCCGCCCACACGGTCACGACCTGCCTGGCCCACAGGAGCACCGCCCGGGCCGCGGTCACCGCCAGGGCCCAGGCCACCAGGCGAACGGCGGTCATGGAGTCCCCGCGCGCCAGAGCCGTCAGGGCCGCGGCGAGCAGGACGGCCTGGGCGACGTACGCGCCGCTGACGGCCAGGCCCAGGCCCACGCAGGCCGCGATGGGCCCGCTCACGCTGCCGGCCAGCTGCAGCAGCCGGCGATGGACGATCACTCGCTGTCCTTCCGATCCGTTCGAGGCATGGATTTGCCCTTGATGCGAAGCGAGCGTAAATGATAACTATTTTCACAGTCCAGCCGTGCTGACGCCGTGCTCACGCGGGGCGAGCGCCCGATCGCTCATCGCAGGGCGCCGAGGACGAGGTGGATCATCGAGCGGGCCAGCGCCTCCGGGTCTTCGTGAGTGCTCTCGGGCAGCGCGCCGCTGAGCCACAGGCTGGTGAAGCCGTGCGCCAGCGACCAGGCGGCGATGGTGGTCATCCGGTCGTGCTCGGGACCAGGTGACAGGGCGCGGGCGCTGGTGATGAGCACGTTCGCGGCGCGTTCGTGTGCGGCCTGGACGGCCGGATCGTCGGCGCGGTAGAGCTCGGGCCGGAACATCACCTCGAAGTAGGGCCGATGGTCGATGGCGAAGCGGACGTAGGCGATGCCGACCTCCCACACGTCATCGGCCGCGCGCTCGAGTGCGTCGCCGAACAACGCGAAACCCTCGACGGCCACGGCGGTCAGCAGGCCTTGCTTGTCGCCGAAGTGGTGGGCGGGCGCGGCGTGAGAGACGCCCGCGCGGCGGGCCAGTTCACGCAGGCTCCAGCCCGCCGGGCCCGACTCGCCGATGGCCTGCAGCGCGGCGTCGATGATGACGCGTTTCAGGTTGCCGTGGTGGTACTGATCGATCTCTCTCACCTCCGGGTCCGGTGCGACGACCTCACCTTATCTTGACATTGACAAGATGCGCATCCTCCTCCAATCTTGCCAGCGACAAGATTGGAGGACGGGATGGTTCCGTTCATCGCCCTCACCGGGGGCTTCGTCGTTCTGCGTCTCATCGGCCTGGCCGGTGTCGACATCCTGGACGGCTGGCAGCCGGCCCTGCGCGGCGCGCTCGCCCTGATGTTCGCATTCACCGGCGTGCCGCACTTCCTGCCCTCATGGCGGCGCGACTTCGTCGCCATGATCCCGCCGGCGATCCCGCACAAGGAGCTCATGGTCACGCTCACCGGCGTGCTGGAGCTGGCCGGCGCCGCCGGGCTGCTGTACCCGCCGCTCGCGCCCTACGCCGCGATCGGGCTGGCCCTGCTCATGCTCGCCATGTTCCCGGCCAACGTCTCAGCCGCCCGCCGCGGTCTCACCCTGGCAGGCAAGCCGGTGACGCCCCTGCCCACCCGTACGGCCCTGCAAGTGCTGTTCATCGCCGCCGCCGTCGCGGCGGCCGCCTGACCCACCGAACTCTTGAGGACGATCCACATGACCGCCGACATCGGCTCCATCGACCACACAGTGCTCATCACCACCGACCTCGCCGCGGCCGCCGCCCGCTTCGAGGCTCTCGGCTTCACGCTCAGCCCCGTCTCACCTCACCACCTGGCCGAACGACCCGGCGGCCCGCTCATGCCCACCTGCACCGCCAACCGGTGCGCCTACTTCGGGCAGTCGTTCATCGAACTGCTCGGCATCGTCGACCCGGCCGCCCCTGACCCCTGGGGCGTTCACCAGTTGCGCCGGACCTACCGCGGCCTGCTGATGACGCTCGGCTCACGCGACATCCAGACCACCGCCGACCGGCTGCACGCCGCCCGTCTGGCCTCCACCGGCATCCGCGCGCTGGAACGCGAGGTCGCCACCCCCGAGGGCGCCCGCACGGTACGCGCCGACAGCGTCCGCATCGACGCGGGACACACCCCGGAAGGAGCGCTCCAGGCCACCCAGCACCACACCCCGCAGTACGTCCACCAACCCCGCTACCTCGACCACCCCAACGGCGCCGTCGGCCTGTACAGCGTGCTGGTGGCCGTGCCCGACGACGAAATCGACGAGCACGAGGAGCGCTACGCCCGCCTCCTGGACGCCGACGTGTGGATCGACGGCCCCAAACACGTGCTCATGCTGCGACACGGCCGAGTGGAGATCATCCCGCAGTCCGCGCTCGGCGACGTCCTGCCTGGCCACACGGTGCCCGCCCTGCCCCTGCTGGCCGCCCACACCGTCGCCGTACGCGGCCTGACCGCCGCACGCCACCTCATCGAGCACAACATGATCGACACCCGCACCACCCCCGACGGCTTCTACGTCACCGCCGAGGAGGCCTGCGGCGTGCCACTCGCCTTCACCCAGAACTGACGATCCTCTCGCGTGCGGTGCGAGCCGCGTCGGCGCCGGGGCTGACGCGGTCTTGGCCGTGTCCGGCAGGCCCCGGGTGGCCGGGGCCCGCGTCACGAGGGTTCAGGCCGGGTCGGCGGCGCGGGCGTGGGCGTCGAGGAGGTGGGCGACGGCTTCCGTTACCTGCACCGCGAACGGGATGTTCAGCCATTCGTCCGGTACGTGCGCGTTCGAGTCCGCACCCAGCGCCCCCGTCACGACGAACTGCGCCCGCGGGTACCGCCTGCCGAGCATCTCCATGAACGGAATTCCGCCGCCGATGCCCAGGTTCTGGCACGGTTTGCCGAACACGCCCTCGCCGACCCGCCGCAACTCCGACGTCAGCCAGGGGGCGGTCGCCGGGGCGTGCCAGCCGTTCATCACCATGTACTCGCCCACCTCGACCTGCGCCCCGTACGGCACGTCGGTCGTGAGGATCCGCTCTAGCGCGGCCCGCGCCGCCTCGGCGTCGGCCGAGGGCGGCAGGCGGAAGCTCAGCCGCAGGGACGTCCGGTCGCGCAGCACGGCGCCCGCCACCCCCGGGTCGGGCAGTCCGGCGGCGCCGGTGATGGACAGCGTCGGCCGCCAGGTGTTGTTCAGGACGAGCTCGACCTCGTCGTCGGACACGCGACGCATGCCAGGCAGCACCGGGAGCCGGGGCACGGCGACGTCCGGATGCCGGGCGACGAGCTCCGCCGCCTCCGCGCGCCGCTCCTCCGGGATGGGGACCACCATCTCGGGCACCTTGACCTCGCCGGTCTCCGGGTCCTCCAGCCGGTCGAGCAGCAGGCGCATGACGCGGAACGAGCTCGGCACGATGCCACTCCCGAGCCCGGAATGCACGCTCGCCTCCAGAACCCGCACCGTCACGGTCGCCTGCACCGCGCCGCGCAGGCTGGACGTCAGCCACAACCGCTCATAGTCACCGCCGCCGCCGTCCAGGCAGACCACCAGCGACACCTCGCCGAGCCGGTCGGCGAGATGCTCCAGGTACGCGGGCAGGTCCGGGCTGCCGGACTCCTCCCCCGTCTCCAGCAGCATGACGGCCCTGGCGTGCTCGCCGCCCGCCTCGTGCACGGCCTCCAGCGCGGTCGTGGCCGCATAGCCCGAGTAACCGTCGTCGGCGGCGCCACGGCCGTAGAGCCGGTCGTCGCGGACCACGGCCCGCCACGGACCCAAGCCCTCCGACCAGTCACCGAGCGGCGGCTGTTTGTCGAGGTGCCCGTACAGCAGCACGGTCCCGGCCGCCGTCGCGCCCGGCGTCGCGGGCACGTCCACGAACAGCAGCGGAGCGCGTCCGTCCAGCTGCACGACCTCGCAGCGCGCGCCGGGCAGCCCCCGCGCCGCCACCCAATCCCGCACGTGCTCGACGGCGGCCCGCAGCTGCCCGTTCTCCTGCCAGGCGGCGTCGTAGGCGGGCGACACGGCGGGGATCTCGACCAGCCCGGACAGACTGGGCAGCACGTCCGTCGCCCAGGCCTTGCCGATCGATTCACGAAGTTTTTCAGAGTCCATCCCGCCATACTGACGCAAGCCCCGCACCACTCACGTACCTCCAGAAGGTCCAGCTCGAGCCGCGGCCGAAGACCCGTGCATGTCGACATCGTGTCCGCGGACTGGCCGGCGGAGATCGACCACCTGGCCGGCCTGGGCGCGAACGGCAAGGAGCGGTTCGAGGCCCATGCCTGGATGCGGGATCCGGAGGGCAACGACTTCTGCGTCGTCGACGGCAATCACGGAGGCTCCGGCCTGCAGCACGGGGGCGAGTTGACGTGACGACCTGATCCGGTGGATCACCGCCGCGACGGTCCATGCGGCGCAGGCAGCCTGCCGCCGGCCCCTCAGAGAAATGCCACAACCTGACAAATCACGAAATGTCACCTTGAATGCCCGAGGGCTATATACGAAGATCTCTTTTTGCATATCCGCCGACTTTCATGTGGGTCAACTCATTTCTTCGAAATACTTGCCACCGCCTCATTTCGCGGGTCCAATGAACTCGTAACGTGCGAGCCGAGATGCGCAGTCATCCCGACCGAATGAGGTGATGCGCGTGGCATCTCCCATGAAGGGCACCACTTCAGCCCGTCCTCGCGGGCAGACAAGATGAGTGACGATCCCGTCGGTGGTGAAGGGCGGCTTTCCCTCCACGAGCTTCTCGGGCCGCGCGCCGTCCCGCACTCCAGCACGCCCAGCGTGCATGCGGGAAAGGGAGTGACACGCGGCAAACTCGGCCATTTCGACCAGGGCACCGCCGGACTGATCGTCAGAAAGCCGGGGGCATCGGGCCGGTACATGCTGACGTGCGCGCACGTCCTCGGCATGGCACCGACCCCGGAGGCGGCCGACGACACGAAGATCGTGTACTCACCGGAGCTGAGCAAATGCTGCGAGATCGAGTGCAACAACCCGATCGGCACCGTGGTACGCGAGACCCTTGATCAGCTGATGGACAAGTCCATCCAGGCCAAGGTCAGGATCGGCCAAGTCGATTTCGCGGTGGACGCCGCGCTCGTCGAGCTCGCCGCCAAGACGGACGCGTCCAACGAGCTGCCGAAGATCGGCATGATCGCGGGGGTCCGTGACCTCATCGCGGAATGGACGCTCTCGGCGTCCGAGCCGTCGCCCGACTGCGCGGTGTCGCTGCCCGTCGAACGCCACATCGCGGTGCAGAAGTACGGCGCGAAGACCCAGTTCTCCCGCGGCAGGATCGTCGCGCTGAAACGGGTGCCGATCAAGGAGGTCGGCGGCGATGGACAGGCGTGGGTGTTCGAGGTCGAGGTCGTGCCTCCTCCCGCCCAGGAGCCGGTCACCGAGTACCGGCTGGACATGGAGCGGTATCTCACCGCCGACCCGACGAGCACCCCGCAGAAGATCAAGGCGCACTTCGATCAGTCCGGTCTGACCGTCACGGTCGGCGGCACCGCCGCCGAGCCGACGCTGATCGTCAGAGGCAAGCACTTCTCGGAGCCCGGAGACTCCGGCACCCCCATCGTCGACGACGACCGCAAAGTGGTGGGCATCCTCGCCCAGGGGCTCAAACAGATCATTCTCGTCAAGGGGATGAGCGCCCCTGTCGAGATCCTCACCGGACGCTCCCAGGGCATCTTCGTCGGGGCCGCGTTCAAGCACCTGAACGTCGAGCTGGCTCCGCCCGGCGTGACCACGGCCGGCGCCGCGGTCGCCGTTCCCGGAATGGCCATCAGGCGAGGCGGGCGCCCGCTGGACTGGTCGGCGGTCCACGCCGCATGGACCTCCCTGGAGCGCAGCGAGCTGGGCGAACGGCTGGGCAGGGTGATCCGCCGGCACGTGACCGAGGTCCGCGAGCTGGTGCATCACAACCGGCGCGTCATGGTCACCTGGCACCGCCGCAAAGGACCCGCGTACGTCAATGCCGTCCTGCGCGGCGCCGAGCGGCCGGACCGGCCGCTCCCGGCGGAGATCGACGGGGTGAGCCCGGTGGAGACGCTGACCGCGATGCGCGACGTGCTGATGAGGGAGGGCAGCGAGGGGCTGCGCGCCGACCTCGCCGCCCACGGCGAGTACATCCTGGACCTGCTGCGACGGGCGACCTCGCCCGACGGCACGCTGAGCCTGCCGGGTCTCATGGGGCCGCCGGCCGTGCGGATCGTCAACGCCCGCGGCGTGCCGGGCGTCGCCTCCGTCCTCGTACGCGACGCCGAAGGCGCCCTGCACCTGCTGACCGGCCACCACGTGCTCCACGGATGCGGAGCTCAGGCCGGGGACGTCGTCTGGGCGCTGCCGTCCGACGGCGACGAGCCCGTCCGGCTGGGACAGGCCGGACACGGCCACCTCGGCACCGTCAAGCATGACGGCGAGGAGTACTTCGTCGACGCCGCGCTGATCAGGCTCGACGACGTACGGAACCTGCCCGGCTGGCTGCGGCTCGCGCTCGCCGGTCCGTGGCCGGTGGAGGTCGCCCGCCCCGAGCCGAAGGCCCTGGTGTGCAAGCACGGGCCGGGCACCGGCCGCACCGACGGCGTCCTCCTCGACGTCGCCTACCCCGACCGGCCGTTCATCGACGGCCGCGAGTTCCGCGCGCCGGGGCAGCTGCTGGTCGGGCCGCGCGATCCAGGGCGGGTCTTCTCGACGTCGGGCGACTCGGGCGCCGCGCTGCTGGACGGGCAGCGCCGCCTCGTCGGGCTGCTCTGGGGAACCACCGCGGGCGGCGACGGCGTCGCCTGCCCCATCGCACCGGTGCTGGACCGCCTCGGCGTGACACCGGCCGGATCGGCCGAACCCGCGGGAGCGGGCAGGGAGGAGTCGCCATGAGCACGGTGGAGAATCTCACGACGCCACTCCCGTTCGCGGCGGCCGCTCCACCGTCCATCACGGCCGGCGCCAGTATCGAGACCAATCACGATAAAGGGCCCGGCTCGCTGGGCTGCTTCGCCCGCGACAGCAGCGGCCATCCCGTTCTGCTGAGCTGTTCCCACGTCCTGTTCCCCGGGTTCAAGGTGATCGACAACATGGCCGTCCACTCCCCCGACTACAGCTCCTGCTGCTCGGGCGGCGTACGGATCGGCCGTCCCGTCCACGACCCGAACCTCAAGGCCCAGCCCATCGAGGGCGGCGAGTGGGTGGGCGGCTACCGCGAAGGCCAGTGGACGGGCGGCTTCAACTGGATCTCCACCGCGAACGGCCACGCCAGCGAGACCGACTGCGCCATGGCCCGGCTCGACCCCGGTGTCACGTTCCACAACGCCTGGCGGGTCGACCTGGGTGGCACGGTGACCACGATCCCGATCAAGGGAGCGGTCACCAGCGGCCTCGGCATCGGTAAGGGACCGCCCCTGGGCACGTTGCCGACTCGCGAGCAGTACGTGCGGGTCTACAACGCCGTCAACGGGCGGCTCAAGTACGGCACCCTGCTGAGCAACACCCTCGCCCCGCAGGACCCCGCCGACCCCGACCGCATCGTGATGAGAATGGAGATCTCCGATCCCAGCGATCACGCGGCCGGGTCCATGACGAACGTCAACCAGTTCCTGATCCTGCCGAGGCCCAGCCCGATCCCCGGGCAGTCGCTGATCGACAGCTACCGCAACGGTGAGGAGCTGACCTTCGAGGGCGGCGACTCGGGCAGCGTGGTGATCAATCACGAGAACCGCGTCGTCGCGATGATCATCCGAGCGGGGCCGATCGACAAGTACATGAACGTCGACCTGAGCGCGCCCGAGTTCGCGAACGTCAGGAACATCGGCATCGCCACGCCCATCGGCAAGATTCTTCAGCGGCTCCAGGTGGAGATCCCCGCCGTCGAAAACGGCTGGTCGGGCGCCGCTCCCAGCGCCGGCGGCGCGGTCCACATCGTCATGGGCCGTCCTCCGTCCGCGGCCGAACTGGCCCAGCGGCGCGGGGTGGCGGAACTGCGTGACCAGCTGCGTACCAGCCTGCTCGGGCGGCTGCTGCTGGGCAAGATCGGACAGCACCGGAGGGAGGTGCGGGAGTTGCTCAGGTCGGAACGCCACGTCGCCGCCGCCTGGCAGGCCCTGCAGGGGGCGGCCTTCTACCATCACTGCGTGCGGGGCGTCCGCACTCCCGGGCACCCGATCCCGACGGTGATCAACGGCGTGAGCCGCGCCCGGCTGGCCGGCACCATGCTCTCCCTGCTGCTCCAGCACGCCGGGCCCGCGCTCGGCCGCGACCTCGAACGCTACGGGCAGAAGCTCATCGACGCGCTGCTGCCGGTCGAGACGATGCAGGACGTCCCCGCCGCGCTCGCCCGCCCGCGAGCGCGGTCGTGACCGGTGAGCGGGGCAGCCTCGACGGGCTGCTCGGCCGGCTGTCCACGCTGCTGTCCCCGCTGACCGGCCTCTCCCCTGCCGGGGCGCGCCAGTTCTTCGCCGGTGTCGGGCTGCCACTGACGGACGCGCAGGCCACCACCATCGCGCCGGCGCTCAATGCCACCACCGGGTCCGTCGGCTTCCTCCTTGAGTTGCTGCGCGACATCGAGGAAGCGGTCGAGGCCGAGCAGTGGGACGAGGTCCTGCGCCGGATCGCGCGCGCCGGCGGCCAGGTCAGCGCGGTCATCTCCGGCTTCGACGGGCTGAAGGCCGCGCTCGCGGGCCTGAACCTGCCCGGCGCGGAGCCGATCCTGGCGACCTTCCCCCAGCGGGTGCTCAACCTGCTGCTCGCCGACCACCTGGGCCGGCAGCAGGGCGTCAACGAGCTGCTGGAGTTCCTGGGCGTCCTGGTGCGCACGGACCGCAACGTCGGCCTGTTCGACCCGCAGAAGCCGTTCCACACCGAGAACGACTTCCACTTCGACCGCATCGGCGGCTGGCTGCGCGACCCGAACGCCCAGCTCGCCGCCCTGTACGACTGGAACGCGCCGGGCTTCGACGGCACCAGGCTCCTCGCCGTGCTCGACCGGATCGCCGCGTACGCGGGACTGCCCTCGCTCTTCGACCAGAGCGCCACACCGCCCACCCTGGACCTGATCTTCGCCTCGCTCGTCCCGCGCACCGACCTCGACCCGCCGGGCATCGCGCTGGAGCTGCCCCAAGGGCTGAGCACGGGATCGATCGAGCGCAGCGGCGAGGCATGGACCCTCACGCTGCGCCTCGACGCCGACATCCCGGTGGACACGACGCTGGTGTTCCAGCCCGGCGGGGCCAAGGTCGAGCCGCCGCCCGGCACCACCGTCGCGGGAACGGCCGAGGTGACCCACAGCTACCGCCGCGATCCCGCCGACCCGGTGGTCCTGCTGTCGCTGCCCGGCGGCAGCCGCGTCTCGGTCGAGCAGGTGGACGTGACGCTACGCCTGCGCGCCGAGCCGGACGGGCGGCTGGAGGTGCAGCTGGGGGCGCTGCTGCAGCGCGGCAGGGTCCTCGTCACCCTGGGCGGCGGTGACGGGTTCATCGCGAAGCTGCTCGGTGACGTACGGATCGAGAGCGGCTTCGAGCTGGGCGCCCGCTTCGGCCTGGCCGACGGCCTGCGCTTCGACGGCAGCGGCGGCCTGGAGGTGCGGCTCGCCTCCCACGCCGCCCTCGGCCCCGTCGACCTGTCGGCGCTCACGCTGCGGGTGGGCATCGAGGACGGCGCGTTCACCCTCGGCCTCACCACGGATCTGAAGGCCGCTCTCGGGCCGATCACGGGCGCCGTCCAGGGGCTGGGCATCGAGATCCCGCTCGCCTTGACGCCTGACGGCAAGGGCAGCCTCGGGCCGGTCGACGTACGGCCGCGCCCCAAGCCGCCGACAGGTGTCGGCCTGTCCATGGACCTCGGCATCGTCAGCGGCGGCGGGTTCCTCTTCTTCGACCCCGACCGCGGCGAGTACGCGGGCGCCCTGGCCTTCCGGCTGGCCGGGTTCATCGACGTGAAGGCGATCGGGCTGATCTCCACCCGCATGCCGGACGGCACGCAGGGCTTCTCGCTGCTGATCATCCTGACGGCCGAGTTCGGCGGGATCGGCCTGCAACTGGGGTACGGATTCACCCTGCTCGCCGTCGGCGGCCTGCTCGGACTCAACCGCGGCATGAACCTCGGGGCGCTGGCCGAAGGAGTGCGCACCGGCGGCGTCGAGTCGGTCATGTTCCCCAAGGACGTGGTCGCCAACGCGCCGCGCATCCTCAGCGACCTGCGGGCCTTCTTCCCGCCCGAGCAGGACACCTTCCTGGTCGGCCCCATGGTGAAGCTCGGCTGGGGCACCCCGACGCTGATCAGCGTCTCGGTCGGCGTCATCGTCGAGATCCCGGGCAACATCGCGATCATCGGCGTGCTGCGCTGCGTCCTGCCCGCCAAGGAGTTGCCGCTGCTGGTGCTGCAGGTCGCCTTCATCGGCGCGCTGGAGTTCGACAAGCAGCGGCTGTGGTTCTACGCCCAGCTGTTCGAGTCGCGCATCCTGTTCATGACGATCGAGGGCGGCATGGGCCTGCTCGTCGGCTGGGGCGAGGGCGACCTCGTGCTGTCGGTGGGCGGCTTCCATCCCTCGTTCAGGCCGCCGCCCCTGCCGTTCCCCGTGCCGCCGCGCATCTCGGTGGACATCATCAACCAGCCGTTCGCCCGCATCCGCGTGTCCGGCTACTTCGCCGTCACCAGCAACACCGTGCAGTTCGGGGCGAGCGCCGAGCTGGTGCTGGGCTTCGAGGACTTCGGGCTGCAGGGCCACCTCAGCTTCGACGCGCTGTTCCGGTTCTCGCCCTTCGCGTTCGTCATCGACGTCGCGGCGCACCTGTCGCTCAAGGCCTTCGGCGTCGGCCTGTTCAGCATCCACCTCAGGTTCCAGCTGGAGGGCCCGGCCCCGTGGCGGGCGCGCGGACGCGGGTCGATCTCGCTGCTGTTCTTCGAGATCTCCGCGGACTTCGAGCTGACCTGGGGCGAGAGCGACAATCCGACCCTGCCGCCCATCGACGTCCTGCCGCTGCTCTGCGACGAGATCGGCAAGGTGGAGGGCTGGGCGACCAGGCTGCCGAACGGCGCCACCCAGGCGCTGGTCAACCTGCGGACGCTGCCGGAGACCGATCAGCTCGTGCTGCACCCGCTCGGCACGCTCTTCGTCCACCAGCGGCTCATCCCGCTCAACGTGCGCATCGACCGGGTCGGCGCGCAGCGGCCACGCGACGGCAAGCGGTTCAGCATCGCGCCGGCGCCCGACAGCGGGCTGGCGCAGGTGTCGGTCCAGGACGACAAGTTCGCCATGGCGCAGTTCCAGGACGTGGACGACGCCGCCAAGCTGACCATGGCCCCGTACGAGGAGCAGGACGCCGGCCTCGAGCTCACCGCCCTGCAGGGGACGCTCGCCTCGGCGCGGGCGGTGCGCCGCAGCGCCCGCTACGAGCTCATGGTGATCGACAGCAGGGCCCGCGGCGCGACCGAGCTGCGGGCCGCGCGTACGGCGCCGCTGCCGGACACCGCGCCCGCCCGCACGAAGAGGCTCTACAGCGTCAGCCCCGCGGTGTTCCAGCCGCTGCTCGACGGCGCCAGCACCAGCCGCTCCCCGCTGTCCCGGCACGAGGCGACGCTCCGCCAGCCTTTCGCCGCCGAGGACACCCTCCAGGTGACCGGGCAGCGCTACGTCGTCGCCCACAAACGCAACAACCAGCAGGCGTTCCCGCCGGTCTCCGCCGGCGCGTCGAGCTTCCGCAGCAGGACCACGGCGGCCGAGGCGCTCGCCGCGTGGGTGGAGGCCGAGCCGAGCCTGGCCGGCACGCTGCACGTCATCCCGTCGTCGGAGGCGGCCGGCACCACGCCCGTCCCCGGCGGCTGGAGCGACGGCGCGGCACTGCCGGCCGCCGCCGCCACGGACACCGAGGTCCTGCTGTCCGGGGGCCGGGTGCTGCTCGCGGGCGGCGCGGACGCGACCGGAACACCGCTCACCGCCAGTACGGTCTTCGATCCCGTGGCGGGTACGTGGACGCCGACCGGCCGGCTCACGACCGCCCGCCACCTGCACTCCCTGACCCGGCTCTCCGACGGGCGAGTGCTGGCCTTCGGCGGAACGGCGGAGGACGGCTCCGCCCTGGCCGCCGCCGAGTTGTACGACCCGATCGCCGAGCGCTGGACGGCCGTCCCTGCGGGGACGTTCACCCCGATCGCCCGCCACGGGCACACCGCCACGCTCCTGGTCTCACAGAAGGTCCTGGTCACCGGAGGCACAGGACGCCGTGCCGGCGAACAGGCCGTCCTGGACTCCGCCCACCTCTTCGACCCTGCCACAGGAACCTGGCAGGACACCGCGCCGATGACCGACGCCCGTACCGGGCATCAGGCCGTCCGGCTGCGCGACGGCCGGATCCTGGTCATCGGCGGCGCGCTGCTCACCGGACGCGGCCGGGCCGCGCTCGCCTACTGCGAGATCTACACCCCGGCCACCGGCACCTGGACACCGGCCGGCAGCCTCACCACCCCGCGCGCCGGCCACCAGGCGACCCTGATGCCCAACGGCACGGTCCTCGTCACCGGCGGCGACACCCTCGCAGGACGGCACGGCACCACGTACAGAGCGGGCAGCCTGGACAGCGCGGAGCTCTACGACCCCGCCACCGACACGTGGACACCGGTCGCGCCCATGCCGGGCGGGCGCAGCCGCCACCGCGCGGTCCTGCTGCCGACCGGCAAGGTGCTGGTCCTCGGCGGCACGAGCGGCCCGCGCTTCGCCGCCGGTTTCCGCAACACCGCCACCTACGACCCCGGCACCGGCACCTGGACGAGCACCGGCGCCCTGACAACCGGCCGGTGGGACTTCGCCGCGCTGCTCCTCACCGACGGGCGGGTCCTCGCCGCGGGCGGCCGCGTACGGGCGGGCGCGGCGGCACCGGAAGGCCAGGACGTCCTGACGCCCACGGCCGAGATCTTCACCCCATGAACGCACCGACGACGAAGGGTCTGCCAGCCATGACCAGCACAATCTTGGCGGCCACCGGGAAATGGCGCGACACCGGCGCGCTGCCGGCCGCCGCCGCGTGGTACGGCCGGCACGACGGCGCGATCGTGCTCGGCACCGGCGAGGTCCTCGTCGCGGGCGGCGCGGACGGCTCGTCCGCCGCGCTCGGCCAGGCCGCGCTCTACGACCCCGAGGACGGCACCTGGTCGGCCACCGGTTCGCTGCGCACACCCCGGCGGCTGCACACCACGACCCTGCTGCCCGACGGCAGAGTCCTGGTCGCCGGCGGCATCAGCGGATCGGCGCAGTTCCCCGCACCCGGCCTGGCCGCGGCGGAGATCTACGACCCCGAGTCCGGGGAGTGGACCAGCACGGGAGCCATGAAGGGCGCCCGGTGGGGCCACAGCGCCGTCCTGGTGGACGGCAAGGTCCTGGTCGCCGGGGGCACGACGCTCCGTTCCGGGCAGTCGGTGAAGGCGCTGCGCACGGCCGAGCTGTACGACCCGGACGAGGGAACCTGGACCGAGACCACCGACATGACCGACGCCCGCAGCGGGCACCCCGCGGTGGTCCTCGCCAACGGCCGGGTCCTGGTCGCCGGCGGCACCGTGCCGATCGCCCGCGACGAGGACGCCGCCCTGGCCTACTGCGAGCTCTACAACCCGGACGACGAGACCTGGACGCCGACCGGCGCGCTGCTCGCGCCCCGCGCCTGGCACCAGGCCACGGCGCTGTCCGGAGGCGCGAACGTGCTGGTCACCGGCGGGCGTGCGCCGGGTGGGCCGGGCGACGGCACGTTCGACCCGTTCAGCCGGGCGGGCGCCGAGCTGTACGTCCAGGACACCGGGACGTGGACCGCCGTGCAGGACCTGCCAGGCGGGCGCGCGCTGCACCGCGCGGTCCCGCTCGGCTCGGACAAGGTGCTGGTGGTCGGCGGCGGCGACAACGCCCAGAACGACGTCGGCTTCGCCAGCGCCGCCGTCTACGACGCCGCCACCCGCGGCTGGGCGCCGGCGGGCGGGCTGGCGACGGGCCGATGGGCGTTCGCGGCGGTTCCGCTGTCGGACAAGCTGGTGCTGGTGGCCGGCGGAGTCGTCCGGTCCGGGATCGCGGCCGCGCAGCCCGGCGC
Organism: Nonomuraea sp. NPDC004580; assembly: GCF_040609855.1. NCBI lineage: Bacteria > Bacillati > Actinomycetota > Actinomycetes > Streptosporangiales > Streptosporangiaceae > Nonomuraea > Nonomuraea sp. NPDC004580. The sequence goes on from NZ_JBEXLH010000009.1 coordinate 79,660, forward strand.
GCAGGAGCTGACGGCGAGCGCGGAGATCTTCGACCTCGAAGGCACCCCATGACCGACAACGCCTACACCTTCCTGCCCTGGCTGAGGTCGGGCATCGCCACCAGGATCACCACCGACCCGGCCGGCACGTCCCGCGCCACCATCCCGGTCACCCTGCGGGTGAGCGGCGAGGCGATCGGCTCGGCGGCCCCGATCAGCCGCGACGTGTCGCGGACCGTGCAGATCTACGGCCCCGGGGACGTGGCCGGCGTGGATCCGCGGGCGATCTCCCGTACCGAGCCGCGGCCGTGGATCACCAACGTCGAGCCCAACTACCTCGCGCACGTCGAGTTCTACGACGAGGACTTCCCCTGGCGCTACAGCCCGGCCGCGCCCGACGCCGCCACCAGGCGGCTGCGGCCCTGGCTGGCGCTGATCGTGCTCGCCGGCGGGGAGGACTCGGCGGCGGTGGACGGCGCCGAGTTCAAGGACGGCACCGCCACGGGCCGGCCGCTGCCGTTCATCACGGTCACCGAACCCGCCGCGCTGCCGCCGCCCGCTCAGCTGGGGGCATGGGCGCACGTCCACGTCGACGGCTCGCTCGACACGCCGGTGGCCTCCGACGACATGGCCAGGGTCCTGCCCGCACTGCGGCACATCCTCGGCGTCAACGCCGACCGCGCCTGCTCCCGGCTCATCTGCCCGCGACGCCTCGAACCGAACACCGCCTACCACGCGTTCCTGGTGCCGGCGTTCGAGACGGGACGGCTCGCGGGCCTCGGGCTGGACCCTGCGCGTGCGCCCGGCGCCCTGCACCCGGCGTGGAGCCAGACGTACCCGGGGCAGGAGGCGGCGGGCGACCTGCCGTACTACCACCGGTGGTTCTTCTCCACCGGCAGCGCCGGCGACTTCGAGTACCTCGTCCGGCTGCTCGTGCCGAAGGAGCCGCTGGACGAGAGCGTCGGCCGCCGGGACCTCGACGTGCACCGGCCGCCCGGCGCCGGGCTGCCGGGCATCACCGTGCCGGCGGAGCTGGGCGGAGTGCTGAAGCTGGGCGGCGCCCTGCGGGTGCCCGAGCGGCCGGCGGACATCTGGGACACATGGGACGACCTCCAGGAGCTCGGCTTCACCTATCCGCACCCCTTCCAGCAGGCGCTGGCCGGGCTGATCAACCTCGCCGACGACTACCTGCGGCAGGACCCGGTCTCGGCACACAACGCTCTGCCCACCGAAGCCACCGGGCCCGACCCGGTCATCACGCCACCTTTGTACGGCCGCTGGCACGCGCCGGCTTCCCGGCTGCTCACCGAACGTGACGGCACCCCGATCGCGGACGACCGCAACTGGGTGCACCGGCTCAACCTCGACCCCCGGTTCCGGGTGGCGGCGAACCTGGGCGCGCAGGTCGTCAGGAAACGTCAGGAGGAGTTCATGGCGGCGGCGTGGGCGCAGGTCGGGGACGTCCTGGCGGCCAACGCCAGGATCCGGGCCGCGCAGGTCGCCAGGGAGGTGGGCGAGACGCTGCACGGCAAGCATCTGGTGCCGCCGCCCACCGCTCTGCGCGCGCAGGCGGCGCCGTCCGGCAGGTCGCTCATCCTGACCGCCCCGGCCCACTCCCGGGTGGTCACGCCCGCGACGGCCTCCGGCCTCGCCGCCGCGACCTCCGTCGAGGAGGGTCTCGCCGTCGGGTTCCGGGTGGCGGAGAGCCGGGTCACGTCCGCGCCGGTGTCGGCGCCGATGCGCCGCATCACCCGGCCTGGCTCGCGGCTGATGCGCACCCTGCCGTTCAGCCCGGAGCTGCCGCCGGAGGCGCTCGTGCCGAGGATGGACGAGGACACCGGCGGCGTCACCGCGGCCCCGCCCAAGACGCGGCCCGCCGCCGTCGTCACCCCCGCCCAGCTCGACCTGCACCTTCATCCGCCCGGCCCCGCCGTGGCGGACTCAACCCACCCTGTGGACCGGCTCCCCACGAGCAGCAACTGGGTCCTGACGATGCCCGGCGACTCGTTCGTCCCCTCCCCCGGCGGCCCGGACAGCGCCGAGGCGGTGGAGTTCAAGAAGGCGCTGCGCGAGCTGTACGAGGCGTGGGACGAGGCCGCCCTGGGCGGCAAGGCCGGCGAACGCGTCAAGCTCGACGTCCCCGACGCCACGGACGCGATGCTGACCGGCCTGCGCGCCGACAAGACCGTGCCCCGGCAGCTCCTCAGCTCGGTGCGGCTGCCGGAGCGGCTGGCGCCGTTCGCCGAACGCTTCCTGGAGGCGATGGCCTATCCCGTCTTCGACCTGCCCATGTACCAGGCGCTGGTCGAGCAGTCGGTGGACCTGTTCGTGCCGAACCTGCACAAGGTGCCGCCGAACTCGATCAGCCTGCTGGAGACGAACCAGGAGTTCATCGAGTCGTACATGGTGGGGCTCAACCACGAGATGGCCCGCGAGCTGCTGTGGCGCGAATACCCCACCGACCAGCGCGGCACGCCGTTCCGGCAGTTCTGGGACGTCCGCGCGGTGCGGCCGCTCCAGGGCGAGACGCCCGAGCAGCGCCGCGAGCGGCTGTACGACATCCCGCCGATCGCGAGCTGGACCAGGCAGTCGAAGCTCGGCGACCACGACCACCGGGACAAGGGCGGGGCGGAAGAGGAGCTGGTGCTGGTCATCCGTGGCGAGCTGCTGAAGAAGTACCCGAACGCGGCGATCTACGCCCACCGGGCGCGATGGGAGCCCAGCGACGCCCAGCCCGATCCGGCGAAGGAGCGGGTGCCCGTCGAACCGGTCGACCCGGCGAACCCGTCGCTGGAGGAGATCCGGCTGCCGCTGTACGAGGCCAAGATCGACCCCGACATCTACCTGCTCGGCTTCGACCTCACGGCCAAGGCGGCGAAGGGCGAGCCGGCCCCGGGCCGCGCGGGATGGTTCTTCGTCATCAAGGAGCGTCCCGGGGAGCCCCGGTTCGGCGTGGACGTCGCTCCCGCCGAGCAGCCGTCGCGGGTGGAGGTGTGGAACGACCTGTCGTGGCCCGACCTCGACCCGAACGGGACCGGGTTCATCCAGCTCGACGAGGCCACCGCCCCTGTCGTGCTGCGTGAGTTCGACGACCCGGTGGCGGATGAGGAGAAACGCCTCCAGCACGTCGAGGATCTGTCCCTGCCGCTCTGGCACGGGGCGCTGAGCTCGGCGGATGTCGCGTACATCCTGTTCCAGGCGCCGGTGCTGATGGCCGTACACGCTCAGGAGATGCTGCCGTGACCCTCTCCGACCCGCGCGCGGCGCTGACGCTCAGTGACGACTTCCCGCTCCTTCTCGGGCCGGTCAGGATCGAGACGCGCTTCACCGCCACCGAGCTGCTCATCCGCGTGTTCCCCGACGAGTGGTCGATCGACGCGTTCGAGCCGCGTCCCACGACGGCGGAGGTCGCCGCGGTCGACGCCTATTGGATCGCCGTGTGGCGGGCCGGAGGCGATCCGGCGGCAGAGAGCGCCGCCTGGCATGAGCTGACCGGACGGATTCCGGCGGGCCGCGCCGGCTGGCTGGTGCAGTCGCGCAGGCCGGCCAATCCGGCCGAGCAGCCCGCCGGGGTGCAGCCCGGCACGACCGTGCTCGTCGTCGTGACCCCCGCGCCGGTCGCGGCCGGTGACCGGCAGCCGACGATCACGTACTGGAGCGCGGTCTGGCGGGCGCGCGGCGATCGGGTGCAGCTCCTCGCCGCCGAGACCGCCCTGCTGGCGTCCGTGGGCGCCACGCGCGCCGAGACGATCCGGCGCCGCCGCCCGATCGGCGTCGACGATCCGCCAGGGGACGCCGTCCTGGTCGCCTTCCTCGTGCTGCCCGCCCCTCCACCGGCGGACGTCGCCGCCCGATCGTGGACGCAGGCGGCGAAGGCGCGCCTGCTGCCCGACCGGTTCACCTTCATCGGCCAGGCGGGCGGCGAGACGGTCTTCTCCGAGCTCGGCGGGCCGATCCCCGCCGCGCTGACCGTGAGCCCCGACCCCTCCTCCGCCGACAAACCGAAGATCAACGAGGTGACCGGCCAGCTTCACGTCCCCGCCGACCTGCGCTGGCTGACCGACTTCGACGCCGCGATCGCGGTGGGCATGGGGATCAGGATCCCGCTGCGTGACGACTTCCGCGGCGGGCTCGACCGGCTGATCGTCTTCGGCGTACGGGAGAGCGCCACACCCCAGCAGACCGCCGCCGACCTCGGCGACCTGATCACCCGGCACCTGCGCGGCTCCACCGGGTTCGGCCTGCTGCCCCAGGGCACCCCCACCAACAACAGCGAACAGGCCGACGCCGGTCAGGACGTCACGGAGGAGGCCGACGCCGTGCGGCGCGCGGCCTTCATGGCGACCGCGCAGGCGGCGCCCGCCGGCTGGACGGACAAGACCGACGGCCAGTGGCTGGCCGAACTCCTGGGCATCGACCCGGCCGTGCTCGCGGGAGCGGCCAACGCCGACGGCACCGACCAGCGGGAGGCCCGCGCCGCGAACATCGCCCTGTGGCCCGCGACCTGGGGCTCGTACCTCCGGACCATGCTGCATCCGATCATCCCGCCGCAGGTGGTGAGCGAGACGCGCGCCTTCTTCGTCCGGTACGTCTCCGGGCGCGGCCCGGTGCCCGCGGTGAAGATCGGGCGGCAACCGTACGGCATCCTGCCGACGACCGCGTTCTCCCGGATGGCCTGGCCCGCGACGGCGACGCACCGGCGCGGGCTCAACGCCCTGCTGACCGCCGCGGCGGAGGACTGGCGGTCAGCCGCGCAGGACGTGCCGCACCTCGGCGCGTTCCCCGACCCGCACGGGCCCGTCACCGACCCGCATCAGACGCTGCTGGACATCCTGGCCCTGCACCCGACGTCCGCCGAGTACTTCCAGCGCTACGCCCAGAGCGTCGAGGACGTCTACAACCGGGAGAACTTCAGCGGCAACGGCCCCCAGGTCGTCCCCGCGCTGAGCCAGCTGAACATGCCGCAGCCGATCCGCGACCTGCTGCGCAGACTGGGCCATACGGGCGCGTCGGCACCCGACCCCGACCTGATCAGGCGGCTGTTCGTCGAGGAGCAGTACCCGCTGCTCGGCCCGCTCATCGACGACCGGCCCCTGTCGGAGACCCAGCCGGTGCGCGGCTCCCTCGAGGACGGCCGCAACTACCTGCGGTGGCTGGCCGACCTCGCGGGCACCGACCTGGAGGACATCCGCCTGGAGCAGGGCTTCGCCGACGACCGGCGCCCGGCCGCGCTGCTCTACCTGCTGCTCCGGCACGCCGTCCTGCTCGGCTGGGAGGACGCCGCGCGCGGGCTGGCCGCCGCCGAGGGCGAGACCGTCTCGCCTGCCGATCCGCCGTTCATCCACATCAAGAAGTCCGCCGCGCAGAGCGAGAGCCGCTTCCGCAAGCTGTACGCGCCGGACGCGGACATCACGGGAGATCCCGAGAAGCTGGTCGTCGACTTCGTCCCCGACGCGCTCGCCGCCGCCGACCCGGCGACCAGGGAGCTGGCCGAGCAGGTGGCGGCGCTCGACGTGCTGGCGGACGTGCCCACCGCGCGGCTCGAACGGGTCGTGGCCGAGCATCTCGACTGCGCCACGTACCGGCTGGATGCCTGGCGGCTCGGGCTCGTCAACGAGCGGCTCTTCGAGCTGCGCTACGGCCCCGACGGCGGCTCCCCCGCGCGACGCGGCGTGCATCTGGGCGCGTACGGATGGCTGGAGGACGTCCGGCCGCGCGACCAGGCGCTCACCCCCGTGCAGCTGACCGGCGGCCTCGCCACGCTGTTCCAGCCGCCGGGATCGGCGCCGCTGATGCACGACGCCGCCAACGGCGGTTACATCCATGCCCCGTCGCCCGCCCAGGCCACCACCGCCGCCGTGCTGCGCGCCGGCTACATCGCCAACGGCTCGCCGGAGAACCCGACCTGCTTCGCCGTCAACCTCAGCTCCGATCGCGTCCGCGTGGCGCTCGACCTCCTGGACGGGCTGCGGCAGGGCCAGTCGCTGGGCGCGCTGCTCGGCCGGCGCTTCGAACGCGCCCTGCACGACCGCCACCCCGACGCCGAGCTGGACGTCTTCCTGGAGGCGCTGCGCGGGGAGTTCCCGCTGCGCTCCGGCAAGCTGTCCGACGCGGAACCCGGCACCCCCCTGGAGCTCATCGAGGCCCGCTCGGTCATCGACGGCCTCGCGCTGGTCCAGCGCGCCACCCGTCCGCCTGCCTTCCCCGAGTACCCCTTCGGCGCGAGCGGCCTGCCGGACGCGAGCGAGGCCCAGGCGAAGGCGATGAACGAGGAGGTGCGGCGGCTGCTCGGCATCCACGACGCGCTGGCCGACCTGGCTGTGGCCGAAGCCGCCCACCAGACGCTGGCGGGCAACCCGGAACGGGCGGGCGCGACGCTCGACGCGTACGCCAAGGAGGGGTTCTCGCCCGATCCCGCCGTGGTGCGGACCCCGCGCAGCGGCGTCACGCTGACCCACCGGCTGGGCCTGAAGCTGACCTCAGGGCTCGGACCGGAGCACGGGTCGGGGCTCTTCCGCGGCAACGGCCCGCGTGCCCAGGCCGAGCCGGCGATCAACGCCTGGCTGCCCAAGCTGCTGCCGCCCCAGGGGCAGGTGGCCGCCGTGGTCCGCTGGAAGGACCCCGTCGACCAGCGGCCCCGCAGCCGCACGGTCACCCAGTTCGACCTCGAACTCCAGCCGATCGACCTGCTGTGGGGCGCGAAGCCCAAGGACGACGCGGCGATGACCGACCTGGACGACCGCATCATCGCCGTCGTCGTGGCCAAGGACCAGCCCAGGCCCGACACCGAGCTGACCATCCACCACACCGAGCGGGTGCCCGGCAAGCTGACCTTCTTCGAGATCTCGCCGCTCGTCACCGCGCTGCGCTCGCTGATCACCACCTCACGGCCGCTGCGGCCGACGGACCTGCTGCCCGCCGCGGGCGCGCAGCCCGTCGACCGCTCCATCGACACCGCCGTCGATCTGCCGAGGAACCGGCCCGCCGCCGTGCGCACGTCGCTCGACCGGCTGCGCCAGGACACCGCCGGCTACCTCGCCACCCTGTCCCCCCTGTTCCCGCCCGCGCCCGCCGAGCCGAACCGCACGGCCGTCGTCAACGGCATCGACACCTTCCTGACCGGGTACGCGAACCTGATCTCCACCGCCGGCGGGTTCGGCATGGTCCGCAGCGGCTGGGGCGAGATGACGCTGTGGCGGCGCACGATGTTCCGCCAGGTGCTGGAGGAGGTGGCGGCGACCGCCGTCCGCATGGGCGAGTCCCTCGCCGCGGCCGACGAGCTGATCGCCGCCTACGACCGGCTGCCGTCGTCGGCGACGGCCGACGAGCGGTTCCGCCTCCTGCAGCGCGCCGAATGGCTGCTCACCACCAAACCGGCCACGCCGCGCCCCGCCACGCCCGCCCAGCTGCGCACGATCGTCGGCTCCAGGCGCTCGGCCTTCAACACCCGGCTGACCGCGTTGCGGAACATCGCCAAGACGGCGAGGAAGACGCTCAGCGGCCTGCTCACCGACGTCGCCGCGCTCCTGCCGCTGACCGACTTCGACCGGACCGGCCTCGACCTGACCCCCTTCCACGACCGGGCCGTCGCCTTCGGCGCCGACCTGCTCGCCCGCGCCCAGGCGCTGCACGCCGAGGTCGTCGAGCGGCTCGCGGCCGGCGGCAAGGCCCTGGACGCCTACGACCAGGCGGTGACCGGCCCCGACCGCGTGCTCGCCGTGACCGACGCGCTGCGGGCCATGCTCGGCGACGACGTCCTGGTGGTGCCCGAGTTCACCGCTCCCGCCCAGCTCCACACCGACTGGAAGAAGGCCCGCAACGACAGCGGCAAGCTCCTGAGCCATCTGGTGCAGGACTCCAGGCGGGACGTCCCCGTGGACGACTGGCTGCACGGGATCGCCCGCGTACGGGACAAGCCCCGGCTGTGGGAGCAGGCCGTGATCATCGCCGACGCGTTGCGCGGCCCCGGCGGCCTGCTCGGCGACCTGCTCGGCTGGGACGAACCCGAGCTGGTGCCCATCCAGCTCCCCTATCGCCAGAACGACACCTGGCTCGGCATGACGTTCGCGCCGGGCGCCGCGGTCGACGAGGACCGCCTGCTGTTCACCGCGCACTACGCGCCGGAACCGCTGCTGGGCGGCAACCTGCACAGCGGCCTCCTGCTCGACGAATGGACCGAGGTCATCCCGGCGGACAAGGAGACCACCGCGATCACCCTCCACTACGACAATCCCGGCTCCGAGCCGCCGCAGGCGATGCTGCTCGTCACCCCACCGGCCAGGACGGGCGCCTGGAACGGCGACGACGTGATCGCCGCCATCACGGAGACCCTCGACCTGGCCAGGACGCGCGCCGTGGAACCAGGGCACCTGGACGGCACCGCGTACGCCCACCTGCTCCCCGCGACCGTGCTGTCGGCGACCCGGCAGCCGATCACCATCAGCACCGATCTCGCGATCTCGAACCTGCGAGGAAAGTCCCATGGCTGAGCCGCCGCGCATCGAGGACCTGCGCAAAGCGCTGACCGACCGCGCCTTCCCCACCGTCGGCCTGTGGAACAGGATCGAGGGCAGGCCGCGCACCGCCGCGTTCGACCGCGCCCTGCGCGCCGAGGTCCGCGACCCGCTGTGGCTGCTCACCCGGCAGTGGCAGCTCGGCGAGTTCCGCGGCTCTGACGCGGGTACGGCCGTCACCGCCACCTACTCCGTCGCCACCGCGACCCCCTCCCGCTTCCGGGCCGGGCCGGGCTCGCCCCAGGACTTTCCCGGCGACCGGCCGCTGGAGGCGCTGGCCGAACGGCGTGCCGTGCCGTTCGCGGCCGGAGCCGATCCCGTCTCCTACGACCTGCGCCTGATCATCGGGCGGCGCTGGCTCAAGCTCCTCGGCCGGCACCTGGCTGTGCAGCACCTGCGCGACGACTACGTCAGCAAGTACCGGATCGCCGCGCCCGACCCCGACGCCGACGCCGACACCCCGCGCGCCGCCCACGCGGAGGTCTGGTCGTACCTGCAGGCCGTCGCGGACCGCCGCATGGACGGGTACGCGTTCTACCGGCACCTGAAGAACGGCGGCAACGCCTGGGACGGCATCTCCGGCACGCTCCTGGTGCGCCCGCAGCTGGCCGATCTCGGCGCGTACCTCGTCCGCTGGTTCGACGGGCTCTTCGACCAGCCCGGCGCCGACTCCGCGTGGGACGCCTCCCGGCTCGAACACCGCTTCTCCATCGCCGCCGCATCCACCGGCGGCGAGAAGGTGCTGACGGCGCAGGAGTATCCCGGCGGGCACCTGGACTGGCACGCGTTCTCCGTCGACCCGACCGGCCCCCTCGGCGGGACGGCCCCCGCCCACCAGCCCATCAACCGGACCGTCTTCCCCGCGCCCGTCCGCTACTCCGGCATGCCGCTGCCGCGCTGGTGGGCCGTCGAGGACGGGCGGACCAACTTCGCCGGCGTCCAGCCCGACCGCACGGACCTGGCCCGGCTGATCTTCCTGGAGTTCGCGCTCGTCTACAGCAACGACTGGCTCCAGTTGCCCTGCGACCTGCCGGCCGGCACGCTGGCCGCCATCCGAGGGCTCGCGGTCACCGACGTCTTCGGGCAGCGGCTGTGGATCACGCCCGCCGGCGCCGGGCAGGACGAGGACTGGCAGCGGTGGTCGATGTTCACCCTCGACACGATCGGCACGGAGGACGTCGCGGCCGACACCTCCATGTTCCTGCCGCCGACCGTGCCCAAGGTCGCCGAGGGGCCGGTCCTGGAGGAGGTGTCGCTCATCCGGGACGAGAACGCCAACATGGTCTGGGGCTTGGAGAAGGTCGTCCGGTTGCCTACGGGCGAAGGGCGGCGGGGCAGCGAGGTCGTCGCGGAGATCCTCGCGCACCGGCAGCGGTTCCGTCCTGTCCCTCCTGCGGACCCGGCACGTGCTCCCATCGCCTATCAGGCCATGAGCAGTGTCCCGGAGAACTGGATCCCCTTCATCCCGGTCCACGTCCCTGGCGGCAACCGGGCCGTCCGGCTGCAGCGGGCCGCCATGCCGGACGCCGTGGACGGGCGGCTGGTGCGGCCTCGTACGAGCCTGCTGCGCGAAGGGCTCGACGCCGGACAGCCATACTTCGTGCACGAGGAGGAAGTGACGCCGTCCGGGACCCGCCTGACTCTGGCCTTCAACCGCACCCGCTGGCGGAACGGCCGGGTGTCGGTCTGGCTCAGCGCCCGCCGGGGGCTCGGCCGCGGCGAGGGGTCCAGCGGTCTGTCCTTCGATCGGCTCATCGACACGTCCTAACGTCGTGCTGCCGGTGGGTGCCGTGCGACCTGGGGCAGGGGCCTTGACAAGGTCGCACGTGAAGGAGGGCCCGATGCCCGGCACACCCGACGAAGCGCTGGCCCGGCTCGTCCGCGACGGCGTGCTCTCCGCCGGACAGGCGATGGCCGTGCGCGAGGCGCTCCGGGAGAGCGCGGTGCCGGCGCGGGCGCGGTGGGCGGAGGTGGCCGGGTACGTCGGCGGCGGCCTCGTCCTGGCCGGCGCCCTTTCCCTGGTGGCCACGTCGTGGGCTGACCTGTCGAAGGTCGCGCACGTGGCGATCCTGCTGGCGGCCACGGTCGCGCTGCTGGCCGCCGGAATCATCCTGCTCGGCGTCCAGCCGCGGGAGCGCGCCACCTCGCCGCCGGAGCTCGGCGCCCGGTCGCGGGAGCGGGCCACCTCGCCGCCGGAACTGGGCGCCCGGTCATGGGAGCGCGCCGTGACGGCGCGGAGTCGTACCGGGTCGGTGTCGATGGCGCTGGCGTCGGTCACGGCCGCGCTGGCCGCCGCCGAGCTCGTGGACGTCTCCGCGATCGCGGGCGCCGCGGGCCTGCTGGTGGGCGTGCTGGGGTACGCCTTGGCGCGCACCGCTCCCCTCGCCCTGGCGTGCGCGTTCTTCGCCGCGCTGACCGTGGGGTCGCTCGCCGACGACCTCACCGGGGGTTCTGCTCTGGCGGCCGGCCTGTCGCTGGTCGTCCTGGGGGTGGTGTGGACGGCGCTGGTGCTGGCCGGCGTGATCGGGCAACGGCCGCTCGGGCTGGGGCTCGGCGCGGTGATCGCCCTGGTCGGCGGGCAGCAGGATGCCGGGACGGTGTGGGCGTACACGATGACGGCGGCCGTGGCGGTGGCCTGCCTGCTGCTGTACCGGCGGGAACGGGCCTGGGTGCTGCTCGTGGCCGGCGTCATCGGGTTCACCGTCGCCGTCCCCGAGGCGATCTGGCACTGGACCGGCGGCGCGGTGGGCGGCTCCGTCATCGTGATGATCGCCGGCGCCGTCCTGGTGACCGCCTCCGTGCTCGGCATCCGCTGGCACCGTACGTGACGGAGGAGCATGCGGCTCAGCTGGCAGGAACATCCCAGGCTGCTTCGAATCGAAGGACGTCTCGCCCGCGCGGCAGCGAGATAAGGGCGTTCGCCCCTGCCCTATGGGCAGGTGGAGGAGTGGGATGGGGGTAGACGCACCCATCGCGATGGAGGGGACGACGATGGAAGCCAAGAAGTGGACCGTACAGATTCATCTCACCGAGGAGGGCGACCACACGTACGCCCGAGCGGTGCTGTCCAACCGGGATGGCGAGGACCGCCTGACAGGCGAAGGACACGCCCGGCGGAACCCGACCGACCCGTCGGTGCCGGAGATCGGCGACGAACTGGCGGCCTCGCGCGCGCTGGCCGACCTCGCCGACAAACTCGCCGTCGTCACGCAACGCGACATCAGCGAGCTCGCCGGCTCGCCGGTGCCGGGCCGTTCGTGGTGAGGGCGACGGGCCCAAGCAGTGGACCGTGCAGGTCCTCGTCACCGAAGACGGAGACGACACGTTCGTGCGCGCGGCATCGATCACCGGAGGAGGCGGACGAGTCGAGGGCCTGGGGCGCGCCCGCCGCAACCCGTCCACCCCCGAAACCGGCAACGAGACAGCCATGGCCCGCGCAACTGCCCGCCGCGATCGACGCGACGGCTGCGGCCCTGCCCTTCGCCGACGACACTTCGACGCGGCGATGACCACGTTCAGCGTGCACCAGTGGAGCGATCTCAGGGCCGGGCTGCGCGAGATGCGGCGGGTGGCGCGCGGTCCCGTCATCGTCCTGACCTACGACCCCGACCGGGTCAGGGACTTCCGTCTGTACGCGTACGCCCCGCTCGTCCTCGACACCGAGACCCGCCGGTATCCGCCCATCGCCGACATCGCCGACGCCCTGTGCGGGCACGTCACCGTCGAGGCGGTGCCGAGCCCCATCGACTGCCGCGACGGCTTCGGCGAGGCGTACTATGCCCGGCCGGGACTGCTGCTCGACCCCGGTGCCCGCAGGGCCAACTCGGCCTGGAGCTTCGTCCCCGAGGACGTGGCCGAGCAGTACGTCGATCTCCTCCGCCGTGATCTGCGCTCCGGCGCCTGGGACGAGCGATACGGCGCCCTGCGCGCGCAGCCGTCCTTCGACGGATCTCTCGTCCTCCTCCGGTCGGTCCCAGTACGCGGGACCGCCGGCGCTCCGTTAGGGCCGATCACCACTGGCAGGGCAGGTATTGCCGTCCATGGTGATGAGGGCGCAGTCGCCCGCCGGGTCGGGTGGCTGTCCAGCGTGTCAGGTGTCGAGCAGGCCGGTGTCGCGGGCGCGGGCGGCGGCCTCGGTGCGGGTGGCGACGCCGAGCTTGCCGAGGATCCGTGCCACGTGCGTGGACCCGCCGGCTCACTCGTCCGGCTCACTCGTCCGGCTCACTCGTCCGGCAGGGCGAGCGTGCGGGCCGCGTGGCCGGCCCACGCCGTCAGGAACGTCTCTCGGTCCAGGTCGCCCGGCGTGTGGCCGATGAGAATGCGCAGCAGCGGGAAGTAGGTCAGCGACGAGATGAGCACGGCGGCCGTGGCCTCCGGGTCGGCCGCCTCGGCCACACCCGCCGCCCGCTGGGCCTCGATCCAGACGGTGCACTCGCGGTAGAGGGTGGCCAGCACGCCCTGCCACATCGGCTCGAAGATCTCCGGGAACGCGGTGAACTCGCGCAGCATGATGCGCACCAGGTCCCGGTCGCCGTCGATCACGTTCCACACCGCGTCCGCCATCAGGCGCAGCGCCTGGCGGGGGTCGTCAGGGACGTGCTCCACCACCTGCGCCCTCCGGCGCGCCATGGTGTCCAGGTTGCGCCGCACGGCCGCCTCCAGCAGGGCCTTCTTGGAGGGGAAGTGCTTGTAGAGCGCTCCCGAGCCGCCGGCCAGGCCGCAGGCGCGCTGGATGTCGGTCACCGAGGTCGCGTCGTAGCCGTCCCGCGCGAACAGCCGGATGGCCTCGTCCAGGATGCGTTCCCGGGTCACGCCCGGGGTCGTTCTCGCCATAGTGAGAGAGTACTCTCTTTCTATGGTTCAAGTGATCGTGGAAGAGACCATCCGCTGCACGCCGCAGGAATACCTCGACTTCGTGATGGACGCCGAGCGCTACGCGGAGATCGACGACAAGATCGGCCCGATCGACTGGGTGCGTCGCGTCGGCGACATCGTGGAGTTCAGGTTCCGCCCCCGGCTGCCGGGCATCCCGGGCCCCGCGCCCAAGCTCGTCTCCCAGATGCGCCTGACCCCCGGCCGGCGGGTCGACGTCCGCTACGCGCCCCTGCCCCGCAACCGGCTCAACCACCTGCTGTCCCGCTTCAGCGCCTCCTTCGAGGCGGAGGCCGTCGCGGACGGCGTCTCCCGGGTGCGGCGCACGATCTCCATCGACTTCGCCCCGTTCCTGCGCTGGCTGCTGGAGCCGGCCCTGCGCCGTCGGCTGCCCGCCGACGTCCGCAACGAGGTGCGGGGGTCCAAGCGGCGGCTGGAGAGCGCGGAGACCAAACCGCCGCCGGCCTGAGCCCTCCGGTGGCGGTCCGGCCGGCCGCGTCACGCGACGGCGGCCCCTCCAGCTCGGCCATCAGGTCGGGGATCGCCAGCCGCTTCACCCCGAGCATCGGGGCGGACGGCGCCACCACTGCGGCGCCCAGCCGCGCCGCGCGCAGCGTGTACCGGATCGGCTCCGGCGCGGCCTCGAAGTCCGACGGATACATGCGCATGGCCCGCGCCTTTCTCCACGCCGCGCCGGCCGAGCTGGACGGCAACCTCCTCTACCGCCGCCTGTTGACGCAGCCCGAGGAGATGGAGGCGGTGCGGAGGAAGCTGGACATCGGGCAGGTGACCGCCTCGCCGGTCAATCCGGTCACCGCGCCGACCGCGTACCGGCACGAACACGCCGACGACCTCGTCGCCGACGATCCTGAGGTGATCGTCGGCGTCCTGCAGGCCGTCCTCATGATGCCGCTGCACCGCGACCGGCTGACCGATCCCGACCTGTACCCCGTGATCCTCGATCGGCTCATCGACATCACCGCGACCGGGCTCACCCACCCGGAATGGCAACCCTCTGGTGGGGCCGATCCCTGGCGGGACGCGGTGGACTGGAACTGCAAGGGTAGAAGGAGTGCCAGCAGGCCCCCAAGTCCTGCCATGTGCAGCTCAGTGCCCACTTCGTATCGTGTAAACAGAGGGTGTGGCATATGGGGGACATCCACATGTGCGGGCGCGGCAGGTGATGCGGAATCGTGCGCTGTCCGCCATCCCGCTGGGCATGATCTTGGTGATCATGGCCGCGGACCTGCTGTCCCCGAGCCATTTCCACTTCGGCGCCCTGCTGGTGGCGGCGCCCGCGATCACGGCGTCGTTCGACGGAGCGTGGCTCACCGGCGTGGTAGCGCTGCTCGCGATCGCGGGTGAGACATTGATCGGCTTCCGTAACGGATCGCTGGGGACCGACGGCATGAGGGCGGAGCTGGTCGCCATGGCCGTGGTCTCCGTGTTCGTGGTGCTGTTCTGCCTGGTCAGGGACCGGGAGCGACGGGTCCTGGCGCAGGTGCGCTCGGTGGCGGAAGCCGCGCAGCTGGCCCTGCTGCGGCCACTGCCCGAGGTGCTCGGCCCGCTCCGGATCGCCGGCGTCTATCTGGCCGCCGCGGCCGAGGCCCGCATCGGCGGCGATCTGTACGGCGCCGTGCGCACCGAGCGCGCCACCCGCCTCATCATCGGCGATGCCCGCGGCAAGGGCCTGCCCGCCATCGCCGACGCCGCCGCGCTCGTCGGCGCGTTCCGCGAGGCCGCCCGCCGGGGCCTGCCCCTGGCCGAACTCGTCGCCGATCTGGAGGAAAGCGCCGAGTTCAGCCCGTACCAGTTTCCCGAGGGGAGTCAGGAGGGCGAGGAGAGCTTCGTCACCGCGGTCGCGCTGGACATCGCCGACGACGAGCCCCTGCTCAGCATGGTGAGCTGCGGTCACCCGCCGCCGCTGCTAATCCATGGTGGCCGCGTCTCCCCGCTGACGTCTGATCCTCCCTCCCCTCCCCTCGGCCTCGGACAACTCTCCGATCAGGAGCCCTCCGTCTTCTCGTTCCGGTTCGGCGCGGGTGATCTCCTGCTGCTCTACACCGACGGGGTCAGCGAGGCCCGCGATGCGGCGGGCGTCTTCTATCCGCTGGCCGAGCGGATGGCCTCCTGGACGCAGGAGACGCCGCAAGGGCTGCTGAAGCGGCTCCGCGACGATCTCCGCACGTACACGGGCGGGCATCTCCACGACGACGCCGCGATCATCGCGATCCGCCGCCTGCCCCTCCCGGCCACGGACGAACCGGAACGACACCTGGACAAGGCCGGCCGCCCGTAGGGCCGCGTTCGTCCCGAGGCCGTGCGCAGGGCGAAGCCGCTTTCACATGGCGCGGTGGGAGCCGCTGCGCCCCACAGCAGGTGAACGATAGGACCCAGCGGCTGGACGAAGATGCCCAGCCACCACACTCCCTTGCGACCTCGTACCGTGTTCTCGGGCCTGACCGCCAGATCCATGGACGCCGTCGCCGTCAGCACCACCTCGGCCGTCTGCGGCATCCGAGCTGGCGCGGCCTGCTTCTGGACAAGCGGCCGGACCAGATTCGGAGGGAAGACGGCTGACGGCGAGGATCGGTCAGCCGTCATCCGGAAGCACTGGACCCGGCGGCGGACGGGGTGAGCCGCAGCCGCGACCATCGCGCCAGCGCCAGCGCCGCCACCAGTATGAAGGCGCTTCCCGCATAGATGACAAGCTCCGTGAGCTGCTGGCGGCTCTCTGTCGGGTTCACCGAAACCGTCAGCCGGACGACCACCGACAGAAGGTGCCGGATGATCGCGATGATGCCGACGATGATGAACGGTTCCAGCTGCAGGCGGCCGCCCGCGAGGTGGGTCTGCACCGTCACGAAGATCTCCATGACGATCAGTACGAGGAGTAGCTCTTCCAGGATGACGATGATCTTCTCCGCACCGGATGCCCCTCCTTGGACGATCGTGAGGGTCAGCAGGACGAGAATGCCGACGCCCAAAGCCAGCAGCGCAAGCGATACCAGGTAGAGGATCCCGTGCTCGGCAGAGACCAGGATGGCCAGCAGCCTGCTGTTACCCGGCGTGTGGGCGACCTCGTGTGCCACGGCTTCGGCCGCAGACGGAGGTCCGGGCGCACCTGATCTGTCCGTTGGGTTGTTCATGAGCCATACCTGGGATTGATGCTGTGTGCTGGGACCGTCGTACAGGGTGGCCTCTACCCTCGGTCCGGCACGTGTGAATCTCCCGGTCCTGTGCGGCGCTGTCCATGATCTGCCCAGCTCAGGTCCTGCCCTGGCAGCTGATCGCAGCCCGGCGTCATGGTGACCATGGGTTACTGGCCCAGGTCGGTGACGAGGTTGATGGCCACGGCCAGGATGCCGGTGTTGAAGAAGTAGGACAGCAAAGCGTGCCCGAGGACCACCTTACGAATGTGCGTGCTGACCACGCGATCGTCGGTGAGGCCGAAAGTCACACCGATCGTGAAGGCGAGATAGGCGAAGTCGCTGTACGCCGGCGGATCGTCCTGCGCGAAGTCGATGCCGCCGTCCTCGTCCACGTAGTAGAGCCGGGCGTACTTGAAGGCGAACACCGTGTTCACCAGGCCCCACGACACAACGACCGTCACCACGCTCAGGATGACCAAGACCGTCGCCAGCGGGTTGTGACTGGCAGTGCGGACCAACGCGAGCGCGACCGCCCCCAGGCTGGCCACCGCGCCGATCAGCACGCCGGTGTCGGTGGAGCGTGCGTCGCCCTCCTCCTTGGCCAGCCGTTTGGTCTCCTGGTGATCCTTGGGCCAGCTGATCAGCCACACCCAGACCAGGCCCACCGTCGCGGCCACACCCCAGCCGAGCAGCGGCGACAACTCCGGGGCCCCCAGACGCCAGGCACCAGCCGCGATGACGACCCCGACTCCCAGGGATGCGAGCACGCGGCGCACCGACATGACGCGCCTCCCCGCGCTTCCCCTGGACGCGAACCTCATCACTCCAGCATCCCAACGAGCCCCCGCAGCCGCAGGACCCCGGCCGGTGTGTCGCCGATCGGAGTTCGAGGTGGCTCAGGGCAGGATCGAGGTCAGATCCTTCGGCATGGCGGACTTCACGTCCTCCCACTCGCCATCGCTGATGTGCCTTCTGAGCGCTTGCAGAACCTTCTGGACCAGGTCTTCCTCGCTCTCCTGGAGCTCGAAGGCCAGCTCGCCTGAGACGCGGTCGAGGAACTCCTTTGCGATGGGCCTTGACCGGCACGGTGCTCGGCCGCCAGCCGTACCGCATCCC
This sequence comes from Nonomuraea sp. NPDC004580, assembly GCF_040609855.1. Taxonomy (NCBI): domain Bacteria; kingdom Bacillati; phylum Actinomycetota; class Actinomycetes; order Streptosporangiales; family Streptosporangiaceae; genus Nonomuraea; species Nonomuraea sp. NPDC004580. The sequence goes on from NZ_JBEXLH010000009.1 coordinate 97,292, forward strand.
CCAGCCAGGTAGGTGTCACGCCAGAAACGAAAGATCTCAATGGGCATGGGATTTGCCGTTTTCTGTCGTGGCAGGCGCTCCGTGGGAGGGAATCATGCGGGGACGCGATCATGAATGGCGTCACGTCGAGGGCTTGCTGCGGAGGTCGCGGCAAGGTGGAGGCGGGACACTGCTGGTGGACGGAGAGCCGGGGTCGGGCAAGAGCCGGCTGCTCGCCGACGCCATCGCTGAGGCGTCCGAACGCGGGATCGGGGTCCTGCACGGCAGGGTGGAGGAGCTGGGCGAGCTCGCCCCGTGCAGCATGTTGCTGGAGGCCCTCGGTCTGCGGTCCGAGCCGGAAGGCGACGACGTCTCCACCCGCTTCGGCCCGCTGGTCCTGGAGCGGTTGCGCGTGGGCCTCGAGCGACTCACCATGGGGCCTGTGCTGGCCGCGCTCGACGACCTGCAACGCGCGGACCCGGCGACGCTGCGGATTCTGCACACCCTGCACGGGCTGCTGGCCGACAGGCCCATCAGCTGGCTGATGTCCCGCTCGACCGCACCGCACGCGTGCCAGGCCGTGTCGCTGTTCGACATCCTGGAGCGGGAAGGGGCCGACAGGATGACGCTCGCGCCGCTGTCCCCGGCCGCGGTCGCGGCGCTGACCGAGGACACCCTCGGGAGGTCGTCCGACCCGGCGACGCAGGCACTGGCGGCGAGCGCCGGTGGCAATCCGCTGCTGCTCACGGAGCTGTTCGCGGGGCTGCGCGAGGAAGGGCTGCTGCGGGAAGCGGCGCGTGCCCGCACGCCCAGCCGGCTGCGAATCGTGGTGCGGGGTTGGATCGACCCCCTGAGCACGAAGGCCAGGAGCCTGGTGAAGACGATCGCCGTGCTCGGCCGCTCATTGTCGCTGGAGCACGCCGCGGCGCTGCTCGACACCACGCCGGCCGCGCTGCTCCCAGCCACGGAGGAGGCCACGGCCGCCGGCATCCTGATCGTGACCGAGCACGGCCTGACTTTCCGTCACGAACTCGTCGCGGACATCGTCGCCGCGGGCATCCCTTCGTCGGTACGGCAGACGCTGCTCGACCAGTCCGGCGTTCTCATGAGCTCCGAGAGAGCGGCGCCGGCTCGCCTGCTCACCGGCCCCGCCTCCACCGCCATAGACGCGGCGATCGCCAGTGGACGACTCCACGAGGCCGAGGAGATGGTACGCAGCCGCCTCGCCGGGCACGACTCCCTGTACGGCTCAGCCGAACTGCGCTGCCTGCTGGCGGACACGATGTACTTGACCGGCCGGCGCGACGAGGCGCTCCACGAGGCTGAAACGGTACTGGCGGTCCCGGGTCTGCCCGGACACGTACGCGAGCGGGCGACCCAGGTGCAGCTGTACGCCACCGCGCGCCTGACGGACGACGGCACCGCGCGGGCGTACGCCCAGGAGATCATCGACGGCGAAGAGCGCTATGGTCCCGGGGCCAGGAGTGCCGCGCTGGTCGCCCTGGCCATCGCGGAGCGGCGCGAGGGCAGGCTGTCCGGTGCGCTGGCCCTGTCGGAGAGCGCCTGCCGGCCCCACGGGGCCGGCTCTCCGACGGAACGCCGCTACGAGGCCTGCCTGATCGCAGCCGGTGTGCTCATCGACGTCCATCGGTTGGACGAGGGGCGGGCGATGCTCCGCCAGGCGCGCAAGGACATGTTCGGCGAGGGTCATCTGGCCTGGGCCGCGGACGCCTCGGCGCTGGAGGCCCGCCTGGAGTTGCTCGCGGGCCGTTTCGACGACGCGGTCACCGAGGCGAGGCGGGCCTTGGACCTGGCCGGCGCGCTCAACACGCCGCTGTCGGTCGCGGCAGCCTGTGCGGTTCTCGCCGCCGTCGCGCTGCGGCGCAGCGACCTGCAGGGAGCGGCGCATCATCTTGGGGACAAGCCCGAGGGAGCGGCCGAGGCACGCTTGCGGCACGCCCTGCTGACCGCGCAGGTCGCGGAGGCCCGTGACGGGCCGGCCAGCGCGATGAACCTGCTGGCCGAGTTGGCCTGCCCGCTGCTGCTTACTCTGGAGCCCGGAGCCGGCCCCTGGATGGTCCGGGTCGCCCTGGGCACCGACGACCGGGCGGCGGCCGAGTCCGTGGTCGCCGCCGCAGAGGCGCTCGGCGAGGCCAATCATGAGTTCCCCGCGTTGGGCGCCGCCGCGGCACATGCCCGGGGCCTGCTCGACGGGGATCGCGAAGCGCTGGCACTGGCCGCCGGGCGGGCCGGGGACGCATGGGCGCGCGCCTCCGCCGAGGAGGACCTCGGCAAGCTGCTCGCCGCCGGACAAGCTGTGGAGGCCGCAGAGAGCCTGCAGCGCGCCCTGGGCACGTACGACGCGCTCGGCTCGGCGAGGGACGCCGCGCGCATCCGCCGGAGGCTGCGCGGCATGGGGGTACGCCACCGGCACTGGAGCTACGCCGAACGGCCGGTCTCCGGATGGGACAGCCTGACCGAGACCGAGCACGCTGTCACCTTGCTCGCGGCGGACGGCCGGACCAACCCGCAGATCGCCGACCAGATGTTCATCAGCGTCCACACGGTCGCGTTCCACCTCAGGCAGGTCTTCCGCAAGCTGAGCATCAAATCCCGGGTCGAGCTCGCGCGGCTCGCGGCGGAGCAGACACGGGACGGCTTCGACCCGCCGTCAGGCGGCAGGCGCGCTTGAGCCGCGTCAGCACGACGAGGACTACCCATCTGGGGGATGTGGCCGCGAAAAGCGTGCGGAAGGCTCGAAAGCAAGGACGAGCGGAGAACCATCACCGTGCCCACGGCGCAGGCTCAGCCTGGGCGGAAGGAGGAGCCGTGTCGGTCGCGCCGTCAGGCCCCATCATGGCCCAACGCGAACTGATCGGAAGTTACGGCAGCTACGAGGAGGCGCAAAAGGTCGTCGACCACCTGTCCGATCACGGCTTCCCTGTGAGCGGAACACTGATCGTCGGCACCGGCCTGCACTCGATGGAGCGGGTGCTCGCGCGCATGACCCACCTACGGGCGGCCGGCTGGGGCGCGGCGGGCGGAGCATGGTTCGGAGTCCTGATCGGCCTGTTCCTGGCGATCTTCTCCACCACGGCCACAGCCGGATTGCCCCTGGTGCTGTGGGGGCTGCTGTGGGGTGCGGTGGCTGGAGCGGTCTTCGGCCTGATCTCGCACGCGATGTTGCGCGGTCAGCGGGACTTCATCTCCGAGAGCGCCCTCGTCGCCGACAGGTACGACGTCCTCGTCGAGTCCGAGCATGCGGCCCAAGCCCATGAACTGCTCCGAGGAATGACCAGCTAGGGCCCGAAAGGGAGTGCGAGGGGGAAGCGAGAAATGGCGAAGGCAGTCGGCATCGATCTCGGTACCACCAACTCGGTGATCGCCGCCACAGAGGACGGACACCCCACGGTGATACCCAACGCTGAAGGCTCCCGGACGACGCCGTCCGTGGTGGCGTTCACCGATCAGGGCGAACGGCTGGTCGGCCAGCTGGCCCGCCGCCAGGCCATACTCAACCCGAAGGGCACGATCTATTCCGCCAAACGCTTCATCGGCCGCCGCTACGACGAGATCCAGAGCGAGCAGCACGCCGTCTCCTTCGACGTCGTGGAGGGGCCCGAGGGAACCGTGCGCTTCCAGGTCGGGGACAAGCAGTACGCGCCGGAGGAGGTCTCGGCCCTCGTCCTGCGCAAACTCGTCGCGGATGCGGCGAAGTACCTGGGCGAGAAGGTGACCGAGGCGGTCATCACCGTGCCGGCGTACTTCAACGACGCCCAGCGTCAGGCGACCAAGGACGCGGGACGCATCGCGGGGCTCGAGGTCCTGCGGATCATCAACGAACCGACGGCGGCGGCGCTCGCGTACGGGCTGGACAAGAAGTCCAACGAGACCGTGCTGGTCTTCGACCTGGGCGGCGGCACCTTCGACGTGAGCATCCTGGACATCGGTGAAGGCGTGGTCGAGGTCCGCGCCACCTCCGGGGACGGGCATCTCGGCGGCGACGACTTCGACCGCCGGATCGTCGACCACCTGGCCGACGAGTTCCAGCGGGACCAGGGCATCGACCTGCGCAACGACCCACAGGCTCTGCAGCGCCTGTTCGAGGCGGCGGAGAAGGCCAAGGCCGAGCTCTCCGAGGTCACCCAGACCACGATCAGCCTGCCGTTCGTTACGGCGGACGCCTCGGGGCCGAAGCACCTCAACACCACGCTCATGCGCTCCACGTTCGAGCAGATCACCGCCGACCTTGTCGAGCGCTGCATCACTCCCGTCAAGCAGGCGATGGAGGACGCCAAGCTCAGGCCCGCCGACATCGACGAGGTGATTCTCGTCGGCGGGTCGACCCGGATGCCCGCCGTACAGAACCTCGTGCGTCGGCTGACCGACGGCAAGGACCCCAACATGACGGTGAACCCGGACGAGGTCGTCGCCATCGGCGCGGCGGTCCAGGCCGGGATCATCAAGGGCGAGGTGCAGGACGTCGTTCTGCTCGATGTGACGCCTTTGTCGCTGGGCGTGGAGACACTCGGCGGCCTGATGACCAAGGTCATCGAGCGCAACACGACGATCCCGGCGCGCCGTACCGAGGTCTTCAGCACGGCCGAGGACAACCAGAACGCCGTCGACATCGTCATCCTGCAAGGGGAGCGGGAGCGCGCCGCCGACAACCGGGTGCTCGGGCGCTTCCGGCTGGAGAACATCCGGCCTGCGCCGCGGGGGGTGCCGCAGATCGAGGTCACCTTCGACATCGACGCCAACGGCATTCTCAACGTCTCGGCCCGGGACAAGGACACCGGTGCCGAGCAGCGGATCACCATCAGCGAGAGCTCCAACCTGGACAAGCAGGAGATCGAGCGGATGGTCGCCGACGCTGAGCAGCATCGTGCGGAGGACGCCAGGCTCCGGGAGGCCGTCGACGCGCGTAACGAGCTGGACTCGGTCGCCTACCAGGTGGAACGCCGTGTGGAGGAGCTCGGCGACGGCGTGCCCGTGCACGAGAAGGCGCGGGCGGAGCAACTCGTCCAGGACGCCAGGCAGGCGATCAAGGAAGAGGCGCCAGTGGACCGGCTGCGCTCGCTCAGCGGGGAGTTGCAGCAGGTCTATCACGGACTCGGGGCCGCCGCGGGCGGAGGGGCGAGCGTGCCGCCCCAGAGCAGGACGGAAAGCGCCCCCGGCGGCAGCGACGAGGACGTGATCGACGCCGAATTCACGACCTCGGAGTCCGAGTGACATGAACGAGCACGGATCCGAGACCCAGGACCAGGCCGAAACGGCCATAACGTCAGGTGAACGGTCTCCTGCGGAGACCGCCGCGCCCGCGGAGACTGACGCGAGGCTGGCAGAGCTGGAGGACCGGTGGCTGCGGGCGGTCGCGGAGCTGGACAACCTGCGCAAGCGCATCGCCCGCGACGCCGAGCGGATCAGGGCTGAAGAGCGGTCCAAGGTGGCGGCCGAGTGGCTGTCCGTCCTGGACAACCTGGAACTCGCGCTCAGCCACGCGGTCCGTGGCGAGGGCGGCGCGGACGCCGTCCTTGAAGGGGTCCGAGCGGTACGTGACCAGGCGGTCACGCTGCTCAACAAGCTCGGGTACCCCCGTCACGACGAGACCGGTGTGCCGTTCGACCCGGCACGCCACGAGGCGGTGACGACAGTCGAACGGGACGACGTCGATCCGGGCACCGTGGTGGAGGTGCTCAGGCCCGGGTACGGCGACGGCGAGCGGCAGCTCAGGCCGGCGATCGTGGCCGTCGCGAAGAAGGTGGCGTGATGGCCGAACGCCGGGACTTCTACGAGGTGCTCGGCGTCGACCGGGACGCCGACGCCGACGAGATTCAGCGGGCCTACCGCAAGCTCGTACGCGCCTACCACCCTGATGTCAATAAGGATCCCGGCGCCGAGGACAGGTTCAAGGAGATCTCGGAGGCCTACAGCGTGCTCTCCGACCCTGAGCAGCGTCGCCGCTACGACGCGTTCGGGCACGAGTTCCGCCAGGTGCCGCCCGACGTCGATCCCGCGGACTGGGCCCGCGCACGCAGCCGGGCAGGGGCGGGTGCACGGGCCGGCGCGGGGGCCGGGGGTGGCCCGTGGCGTTCGACCGGCGCCGAGGGCTCCGGCTTCGGCACGGAGGAAGGCATCGATCTGGAGGACCTGCTCGGTGGCATGTTCGGTGGCCGGGGCAGACGGCAGTGGGGGCCGATGCCCGGCGCCGACCAGGAGGCTGAGCTGACGCTGACCGTGGAGGAGGCGTATCGCGGCGGACGCCGCAGCATCACGCTGCCCGGAGGCAGGCGGCTGGACGTCACGATCCCGCCCGGCGTGACGAACGGGCAGCGGATCAGGCTCGCCGGCCAGGGCGGGCGCGGCAGTGGCGGAGCCGGGTCAGGCGACCTCTACCTGATCGTGCGGATCGCCGACCATCCCCGCTATCGCGTGGAGGGCCGCGACATCTACGCGCCGCTGCCACTGACCGCCTGGGAGGCGGCGCTCGGCGCCACGGTCGCGATCGATACGCCGGGCGGCGAGGCGAAGGTGAAGGTGCCGCCAGGCACGTCCACGGGCCGCCGTCTGCGTCTGAAAGGCCGCGGCATGCCGGGCCCGCGCGGGGGTGCGGGCGACTTCTACGCGGAGTCACGGATCACGGTGCCGCCCAGGCTCACCGACGAGGAGCGGCGCCTGTTCGAGCAGCTCGCCGCCGTCTCGACCTTCGACCCCAGGAGGCGCTCATGAGCTACGCGCTCGTTCGCCCGGTGTGGCTCGGCCTGGAGACCTACGCGCGGGCCACGGGCCTGCACCCGCAGGCCGTGCGCCGGCTGGTGGCGCTCGGCCTGCTGGAGCCGGTCAGGAACGCCAGGGGGGAGCTGTGCTTCACGCCCGCCCAGGTGGCGGAGGCGGGCCGCATCCAGCGGTTGCACGAAGGACTGTCCATCAACTACGCCGCGATCGGCGTGGTGATCGACCTCCTCGACCGGATCGGGGAGCTGGAGGCCGCCCTGCGCGACCTCCCACGACAGCGCTAGGGGGCTGGAGTGGACCCGAACAGGATGACGCAGAAGTCGCAGGAAGCCCTGCACGACGCCCAGACCAAGGCCTTGCGCTTCGGGCACACCGAGGTCGACGGCGAGCACCTTCTGCTCGCCCTGCTCGACCAGCCGGAAGGGCTGGCGCCCAGGCTGCTGGAGCAGGCCGGCGCCGATCCGCGCCGCCTGCAAGCCGATGTGGAGGACGAGCTGTCGCGACGGCCCAAGGTCAGCGGCCCGGGCACCGCCCCCGGCCAGGTGTTCGTCACCCAGCGCCTGTCGCGGCTGTTCGACGCCGCCGACCGGGAGGCACGCCGGCTCAAGGACGAGTACGTTTCCGTCGAGCACCTGCTGCTGGCCCTCATCGAGGAGGGATCCGCGACCGCGTCCGGACGTGCCATGCACGGCCAGGGCCTGAGCAGGGATCGGTTCCTTGAGGCGCTCACCGCCGTGCGGGGCAATCAGCGCGTCACCTCGGCCATGCCGGAGGTGGCCTACGAGGCGCTGGAGAAGTATGGGCGCGACCTGGTCGCCGACGCTCGGGCGGACAAGCTCGATCCGGTGATCGGCCGTGACGGGGAGATCCGGCGGGTGATCCAGATCCTCTCCCGCAAGACCAAGAACAACCCGGTGCTGATCGGTGATCCCGGCGTCGGTAAGACGGCCGTCGTCGAGGGCCTGGCGCAGCGCATCGTCCGCGGCGATGTTCCCGAGGGACTGCGCGACAAGACCATCTTCAGCCTGGACATGGGCGCGCTCGTGGCCGGCGCCAAGTACCGCGGGGAGTTCGAGGAGCGCCTCAAGGCCGTACTGAACGAGGTCAAGGCGGGCGAGGGACAGATCCTGCTGTTCGTGGACGAGCTCCACACGGTGGTCGGAGCCGGGGCGACCGAAGGCGCCATGGACGCCGGCAACATGCTCAAGCCGATGCTGGCGCGCGGCGAGCTGCACATGATCGGCGCGACCACGGCGGACGAGTACCGCAAGCACATCGAGAAGGACGCCGCCCTGGAGCGCCGGTTCCAGCCGGTGCTGATCGACGAGCCCTCGATCGAGGACGCCATCTCGATCCTGCGTGGCCTGCGGGAGCGCCTGGAGGTCTTCCACGGGGTGAAGATCCAGGACAGCGCGCTCGTGGCCGCCGTGACGCTGAGCCACCGCTACATCGCCGACCGGTTCCTGCCGGACAAGGCGATCGACCTGGTGGACGAGGCGTGCGCGATGATCCGGACGGAGATCGACTCCATGCCGGCCGAGCTGGACGCGCTGACCAGGCGGGTACGGCGGCTGGAGATCGAGGGGGCCGCGCTGGACAAGGAGGAGGACCCGGCCAGCCGGGAGCGTCTCGCCGAATTGCGCGAGGAACTGGCGGCCGCGCGGACCGAAGGCGACGCGATGCGGGCACAGTGGGAGGCGGAGCGCTCCGCCCTGCGCAAGGTCCAGAGCCTGCGACAGGAGATCGAGGCCGTGCGGCGCGAGGCCGAGCAGGCCGAACGCGACTACGACCTCAACCGCGCCGCCGAACTGCGCCACGGCAGGCTGCCCGAGCTGGAGCGCCGCCTGCATGCGGAGGAGGAACGGCTGGGCACCCGGCAGAACGGCCACCGGCTGCTGCGCGAGGTGGTGACCGAGAGGGAGATCGCGGACATCGTCTCCCGCTGGACCGGCATCCCGGTGGCCCGGCTGCAGGAGGCCGAACGGGACAAGCTGCTCAAGCTCGACCAGATCCTGCACGAGCGCGTCGTCGGTCAGGAGGAGGCCGTGCGGCTGGTGGCCGACGCCATCATCCGCGCCCGCTCGGGCATCAAGGACCCCAAGCGCCCCATCGGGTCGTTCCTCTTCCTCGGGCCGACCGGTGTCGGCAAGACCGAGCTGGCCAGGTCCCTCGCGGAGGCCCTGTTCGACACCGAGGACAACATGGTCCGCATCGACATGAGCGAGTACCAGGAACGCCACACGGTCAGCCGCCTGGTCGGCGCCCCTCCCGGCTATGTCGGCTACGAGGAGGGCGGGCAGCTCACGGAGGCGGTGCGGCGCAAGCCGTACTCGGTGGTGCTCTTCGACGAGATCGAGAAGGCCCATGCGGACGTCTTCAACACGCTGCTGCAGGTCCTGGACGACGGCCGTTTGACGGACGCGCAGGGCCGCACGGTCGACTTCCGCAACACCGTGATCATCATGACCTCGAACATCGGCTCCCAGCACCTGCTCGACGGGATCACCTCCGACGGCGAGATCAAGCCCGAGGCCCACGACGGCGTGATGGCAGAGCTGCGCCGGCACTTCCGGCCCGAGTTCCTCAACAGGATCGACGACGTCGTGCTGTTCAAGCCGCTGACCGAGGCGGAGATCGAGCAGATCGTCGAGCTGATGTTCACCGACATCAGGCAGCGGCTGGCCGACCGGCGGCTCACCCTGGAGGTCACCGAGGAGGCCCGCAAGCTCATCGCCAACCAGGGCTACGACCCGGTCTACGGCGCCCGGCCGCTGCGCCGGTTCATCGCTCGCGAGGTCGAGACCCGGATCGGCCGGGCCCTGCTCGCCGGAGACGTCCCCGACGGCGCGACCATCGTGATCGGCGCCGACAAGGGCGAACTCAACGTCACCTTCTACGCCCCGGAGAGCTGACATGCACACTGCGCGCTGCGCCCACTGCGGAAGGCCGAACCGGGTTCCGGACTCCGCCTCGGGAACACCCCGCTGCGGCAACTGCCACCAGCCGCTGCCGTGGATCACCGACGCCGGCGACAGCACCTTCGCGCAGGTCGCCGAACAGGCCGACCTGCCGGTGCTCGTCGACTTCTGGGCGGAATGGTGCGGGCCGTGCCGGATGGTCACGCCCGCGCTCGAACAACTCGCCCAAGAGCTGGCGGGACGGGTGAAACTCGTCAAGGTCGACGTGGACCGGTCTCCGGCCCTCTCGGAGCGCTTCGCGATCACCGGCATTCCGGCGCTCATGATGCTCAACGAGGGCCGCGTCGTGGCGCAACGCGTCGGCGCGGCCCCGGTGCCCCAGCTGCGCGAATGGGTCGAGCACACGCTGAGGACGCCGTCATGACGCAGCCGGAGGCCACCCTGCCCGAGACGCCGGACCTGTACGGGGCCTATCCCCGGCTGGACGAGCGGCGCATCGCGGACCTGTCGCGGTGCGGAGAGCGCAGGTCCGTCTCGCCCGGCGAGGCCCTCTACCGGGAGGGCGAACCGGTCAGCGAGTTCATCGTGATCCTGCGCGGCACGGTGGCCACGATCGAAGGGTACGGCAGCGAGCAGGAACGCACGATCGCTGTCCACGGTCCCGGGCGTTTCCTCGGCGAGCTGGGCCTGCTCACCCGCCAGGTCGGATTTCTGACCGCGCTCGTGCGGGAGCCCGGCGAGATCCTGGCCGTCGAAGCTGACCAGGTGTGCACGCTGGTGGCCGGTGATCCCGCGTTCGGTGACCTCGTCCTGCGCGCTTACCTGACCCGCCGTACCTTGCTGATCGGCATGGACGCCGGGTTCCGTATCGTCGGCTCCCGCTACTCGCCCGATGCCCGCCGACTGCGCGAGTTCGCCACCCGCAACAGGCTCCCGCACCGGTGGATCGACCTGGAGGAGGACGAGGAGGCGGAGGCGCTGCTGCGCCGGCTCGGCATCTCCCCGCAGGAGACGCCGGTCGTGATCTGGCACGGAGACCAGGTGCTGCGCAACCCGACCGCCGCCACGCTGGCCAAGACCATCGGCCTGCCCGCACCACGGCCCGGCAACGGCGTGTGCGACCTGATCGTCGTAGGCGCGGGCCCCGCCGGCCTGGCCGCGAGCGTGTACGGGGCCTCGGAGGGCCTGACCACGGTCGTACTCGACGCGGTCGCCACGGGCGGCCAGGCGAGCACCTCCTCCCGGATCGAGAACTATCTCGGCTTCCCGTCGGGCATCTCGGGCGCCGAGCTCGCCGAACGCGCCGTCATCCAGGCGACCAAGTTCGGCGCCCGGCTGACCGTACCGGCCGAGGCGAGCGGGCTGGAGTCCGACAACGGCCACTACAAGGTGCTCATCGAAGGCGGGCCCGCCGTGCAGGGCCACGCCGTGCTCATCGCCACCGGCGCTCGCTACCGCAAACTCAACGTTCCCGACCTGGAGAAGTACGAAGGCTGCGGCGTCTACTACGCCGCGACGCCGTTCGAGCTGCGCATGTGCCGGCAGGCGCCAGTGGTCATCGTCGGCGGCGGCAATTCCGCGGGCCAGGCGGCACTTTACCTGGCCAGGAACGCCTCGTCGGTGCACATGCTGGTCCGCGGCGGCGATCTCAGCGAGAGCATGTCCCGTTACCTCATCGACGCGATCAACCGGACACCCGGCATCGAGATCATGTTCCACACCGAGGTACGCGAACTGCTAGGGGACGGCTCCCTGCGGGCCGTCCGCGCCCAGAACAACCAGACGGGGCACCCCATCGAGATCGAGTCCATCGCGCTGTTCGTGTTCATCGGCGCGGATCCGCACACCGGCTGGCTGGCGGGCGCCGTCGCGCTGGACGACCGGGGCTTCGTCACCACGGGGGAAGGTTCGTCGCACGGGGAGGCCCTTCCCCTGGAGACCGGGCGGCCCGGCGTGTTCGCCGTCGGGGACGCTCGCAGCGGGTCGGTCAAACGGGTCGCGTCCGCGGTCGGGGAGGGCGCCATGGCGGTACGCCTGCTGCACGAAAGATTCTCCATGACAGGGCATCGACAGCAAGGACGGTGATCCAGATGGCAGTGATCGCGACTTCCAGGTTCGAGCACTTCTTCCGCGCCGCCGCGGGACTGGACGTGGACAAGTCCGACCTCAAACGATACAGCGACTTCATCAACCGGAAGCTGTACGACATGCTCGTCGTCGCCGAGGCCGCCGCGAAGTCGAACAGGCGCGACATCATCGAATTCTGGGACCTGCCCATCACCAAAGGACTGCAGGAGAGTATCAACGACTTCCGGGATCTGAACGAGGAGCTGGAACTGGCCCCGATCCTGGCCGAGCTGAGGGCGCTGCCGCCGCTCGACCTGTCGCTCAGCGAGGAGACCGAGTCGCGGTTGCCGTCTGTGGCGGGCGGGCTCTCCCTGGCGCTCGCCAAGGCGCTGACCATCGTTCATCCCGCGCTGAAGAACCCGGCCACCGAGCACTGGAGCAGAGTGACCAGGCTCTTCGACCTGCTGCTGTGATCAGACGGGCTCACACAGTGAGGACCACCTTGTTGCATTCGTCCTGCTTGTTCTTGAACAGATCGAACGCGTGTGGTGCCTTGTTGAGCGGCATGCGGTGTGAGATGACGAAGCTGGGGTCGATCTCGCCCGCGCGGATCCGCTGGAGCAGTGGCTCGGTGTAGCGCTGCACGTGGCACTGGCCGGTGCGGATGGTCAGGGACCGGTTCATGACACTGCCCATCGGGAACTTGTCGACGAATCCGCCGTAGACGCCGATGACGGAGACCACGCCGCCGTTGCGGCAGGCCATGATGGCCTCACGCAGCACGTAGGGCCGTTCGGTCTCCATCCGGGCGGCCTGCTTGGTGCGGTCGTAGGCGTACATGGCCGGGGTCGGGTGGTGAGCCTCCATGCCGACGGCGTCGATGCAGGCGTCGGGGCCACGCCCGCCGGTCATGTCGCGCAGCGCGTCCAGCACGTTGACCTCCGCGTAGTTGAGTACCTCGGCGCCGGTGCGCTGGGCCCGCCGCAGCCGGTACGGGAAGCGGTCGATGACGATGACCCGGTCGGCGCCGAGCAGGAACGCGCTGGCCGCGGCGAGCTGCCCGACCGGACCCGCGCCCCAGATCGCGATCGTCTGGCCCGGCTTGATGTCGCACATCTCCGCGCCCATGAAGCCGGTGGGGAAGATGTCCGACAGGAACAGCACCTTCTCGTCCGGCAGGTCGTCCTCGATCTTGATGGGGCCGACGTCGGCGAACGGCACCCGCACGTACTCGGCCTGCCCGCCCGGGAAGCCGCCCAGCATGTGGGAGTAGCCGAAGATGCCGGCGGGCGCGTGACCCATCAGCTTCTCGGCCATCCCGGCGTTGGGATTGGAGTTCTCGCACACCGAGTACAGACCGTCCTGGCAGGCGAAGCAGGCGCCGCAGGCGATCGGGAACGGCACCACCACGCGGTCTCCGGCCCGCAGGTTGCGCACGCCGGGGCCGACCTCGACGACCTCGCCCATGAACTCGTGGCCGAGGACGTCGCCCTTCTTGACGGTCGGGATGTAGCCGTCGACGAGGTGCAGATCGGAGCCGCAGATCGCGGTGGAGGTGACGCGGACGATCGCGTCGCGCGCGTTGAGGATCTGCGGGTCCGGGACGTCTTGGATCTCCAGGCGGTTGCGGCCCGCCCACACGTTGGCCTTCATGCCCGTCCTCCGATCGGTTGTGCGGGACGCTGGTGGAGCTGGCGCCGGGCGCGGTGGCCCTCCGGGCTGCCCTCGGAGCGCACCACCTCGCCGGTCTCCATGACCTGCTTGAGGCGGCGCAGGTCGTCGCGGACCTGCTGCTCGGGGTGCTCGCCGAACATCCGGGCGACGGCGGCGGCGAGCCGGCGGTGGCCGGGGGCGCCGTACTCCAGCGAGACGTCCACGACGGTGCCACGCCCGCCGGGACCGTCGGTGAAGCTGACCAGGCCGGCGGTGGCGACGCCGGTGCCGGGCACCGAGCGCCAGGCGATCAGGTCGCCGCCCCGCTCGTCGATGATCTCGGCCTCCCATTCCAGATCGACGATCGGGCCCTTGGCCCTCCAGCGGGAGCGGCGCTGATCGATGGTGCGCACCGAGTCCAGGTGGACCATGAACGTGGGCAGGTTCTCCAGCTCCCGCCAGAAGCGGTAGACCTCCTCGCGCGGCTTGTTGATGGTGATGGAGGCGCGCACCTGCAGCGGGCTCTTGGCCTTGGCGGTGCCGCCCCGGGCGCAGGTGGCGTCCAGGGCGGTGAGCCCGGCGACGGCTCCGAGCGCGGCCAGCGCGCGGGTGCGACGGGCGCCGGCGCGGTTGGCCACGGCCCTGCCCAGGACGCCCAAGTCCATCATGTCGCCGGCGACCCTGGTCCACGCCCACTGGGCGGGGTTCTTGGCGCCGAGCAGCAGCGCGGCGTGCAGAAGCTCACGCCCGCCGACGAGCCTGGCGACGGTCGTGGCCCCGGGCGCGTCGTCCACGCCGCACAGGCGGGTCACGGCCCGCGGTGCCGCCAGTTGCGCCGCGCCCAGCGCGAGGCTGGTCCACCCGAGCGCACGGGCAAGTTTGTCGGTCATCATGCGTCCTAACGCAGATTGTGATGGTACGTGCGTACGCCGCAGGCGGCCCCCGGTCTGCTGATGCCCCCGCGTGCTCCGTTCCTTGCCCCTGACAAAACAGATGACACCAGCGAACGGGCCCTCGCCCCGATGTGTGGACACCTTGAGTGCCGGATGATGGAAATCCGGAGACAAGGAGTTCCACGTGGCGATGAAGTCATATCCGCCGGAGTTCAAGGCGGACGCCGTCGCGTTGTACCTGTCTGACCCGGCGCGGACGTACGCGTCGGTGGCCCGGGATCTGGGCATCAACCGCGAGACCCTGCGCCTGTGGGTGAAGGAGGCCCGCGCGGATGGCACCGCGGGGGCGAAGAAGGCGGCCCCGGGTAAGAAGCCGGCGAGCGGCCCGCTATCGTCCGACGACGTGCTGGAAGAGGAGAACAAGCAGCTCAAGGCCCGGGTCCGGGAGCTGGAGCTGGAGCGCGACATTCTGCGCCGGGCGGCCAAGTATTTCGCGGGAGAGACGAACTGGTGAGCCGCTTCAAGTTCGTCGCCGACCACCGGGACGCCTTCGGCGTGAAGCGGCTGTGCCGAGTCATCGGGGTCTCCCGCTCTGGCTTCTACCGATGGATCAAGGCGGCACCCGCCCGGGCGGTCCGCGCCGCGGCCGATGCCGCCCTGGCCGCGGAGATCAAGCAGATCCACAGCGAGTTCGACGGAACCTACGGCAGCCCGCGTGTGACCGCCGAACTGCGCGAGAAGGGCCGGATGGTCAACCACAAGCGCGTCGCCCGCGTCATGCGCTGCTTCGACATCGTCGGGCTGCACCTGCGCAAGAAGGTGCGCACCACCGTGCCCGAGCCGTCCCATCAGAAGGTCCCCGACCTGATCCGGCGGGACTTCACCGCGCCCGCGCCGAACCAGCGCTACGTCGGCGACATTACCTACCTGCCTATCGGCGACGGCGAATTCCTCTACCTGGCGACCGTGCTGGACCTGCACTCACGGCGGCTGGCGGGCTGGTCGATCGCCGATCACATGCGCACCGAGCTGGTGACCGACGCGCTGCGCGCCGCCGCCGTAACACGGGGCAGCCTGCACGGGACGATCTTCCACTCCGACCACGGAGCCCAATACACCTCGGCCGAGTTCGCCAAGGTCTGCGCTGAACTCGGGGTGCGCCAGTCCATGGGCGCCGTCGGCACCAGCGCCGACAACGCCGCCGCGGAGGCCTTTAACGCCAGCCTCAAACGCGAGACACTTCAGGGCGCCAAGCGCTGGTCCTCGGCGCGTGAGGCCCGCCTGGCCGTCTTCAAGTGGATCACTCGCTACAACACCCGCAGGAGACATTCCACGCTCAGCTACCTCAGCCCGATCGACTACGAGCACCAGACCACCGCTAGAGTGCTGCTCGCCGCATAACAGCCGGTGTCCACACTTCGGGGTGAGCCCCCAACTCAGGCATCGGCCAGCGCCGTCGCCAGGCTTGACGATGCATGTGCCGCACGACTGCGGGTACTCGGTACCGGGGTCCACCCGGCTACCGGCGAGGAGCACCCATGGCCATCAGCGAGCGGCATCGGCCGGAGGTCGTCGTCGGACTCGTGGCGACCCCGCCGGACTACGCGGCGGAGGTCGTCGCCCGGATCGCCGCCGAACTGGCCGACCGGCTCGCCGAGCGGGTCAATCCGAACGTGCGGTGGACCATCCGGCAAGGCTGGGGTGACGTGGCGCCGCGGCGCGACGGCGGCGTTGAGGCGCTGCTGGACGACGTCGCCCGCCGGCGCGCCGACGCCCGGTGGGACGTGGCGATCTGCCTGACCGACCTGCCGCTGCACACCGAGCGGCAGCCGCTGGTCGCCCAAACGTCCGCCCAGCGTCGAGTCGCGGCGGTGTCTCTGCCCGCACTGGGGCTGCGCCAGCTGCCGGCGCTCCGCGCCGCCCTCCCGGATCTCGTGGGCCGGCTCCTGCCCGACGTCTCCCAGGACTGGACGCCGCTGCCCGGCACAGCGACCGGACTGACCGGCCAGGTCACCGCCGTTCAGGGGGTGGTCGGCGAGGCTGCTGCCGGGGAGCTGGGTTATGTCGCCTCGCCGCTGATCGGACGCATTCGGCTGCTGAGCGGAATGGTTCGGGCCAACCGCCCGGGGCGCGCCTTGCTCGGCCTGTCCAAACTGCTGGCCGGCGCCTTTGCCACGGCCGCGATCTCCCTCACCTCCAACACCGTCTGGGAGATGGGCGACGCGCTGGGCGGACTCCGTCTCACCATCATCATGCTCCTTGCGCTGACCGCGCTGGTGACCTGGCTGATCGTCGCGCACCACCTGTGGGAGAAACCCGACCGGGAGACACCGGCCGGGCTGGCCCGGCTGTTCAACCTGGCCACGATCCTCACCCTCACCCTGGCCGCCGCGGTGTCCTATCTGGTGCTGTTCGCCGGAACGATACTCGTCACGGCACTGCTCATCGACACATCCGTGCTGGCGGATACTTTGAAGCGGCCGGTCCATCTCACCGACTACCTGAACCTGACCTGGATCATCAGCTCGCTGGCCACCGTCGGTGGCACGATCGGCTCCGGCCTGGAGGACGAGGACACGGTGCGCGCCGCCGCCTACGGCTACCATCCCGACCCCGGCGGCCGACGGGACGAGCAGGACGCGTGATCCCCTCCTCGGAGGTCTTGCCTCTGGCTGTCAGCCGGCGGGGTTGCACCTGCCGTTCCGCTGCCGGGAGACGGCTTCGGTGAGACGGAGTGGCAAGAGCTGTGATCATGCTTGTCGGAGCCTACATTTCCAGCAAGTCGAGTTGATCATTTTCACGAATTCTCGGGAGCCAGGTCGGCAGGTCTCCTGAGGTCACGATGTCACGAATGACATCGACCATGGCGGCGACCCCCTTCTCCCGCACGACGATCAGATCGGGCGTACCAAAGTATCGACCGGAGAGATTTTCGCCGGACCGCTGATGGCGGTCCATTATCCGCGATATCTGGTCCAGCGTGATGAGCAGAGCGATATACCGCTCACCAGTGGGCAACGTGATGATGGAATCGCCGACTTCCAGGTCCGCTGCGTCGACATTCCCATCGAGCAGGATGTCGACCTTGAACCCATCGTCCATCCAGCTGAAATATGCGCCATCATCGGCCAGTTTCCCCACCAGCATCTCGATTACTCCTTTGCATGCATGTTCTCGCAGTGAATGGCAAGCGCTGCGGCGTGAAGATCAGTCAAGAGATCGAGATCGCCGCAGCGTCTCGTCCACATGCTCGCGAAGCTCTTCTTCTGAGATATCGCCGTCCTCGCGAAGGGCTGGATCCGAAGGATAGTCATCCAGAACGTAGAAGACCTCGTTCATGAGCGTCTCAAATCGCCCATGAAGTCGTTCGCCGTCGTCCAGCGCTTGTGATCGTGCCGAGAGCCAGCTCAGGACGAATTGCGGAGCCGATAGGGCTCTTTCGACGAACGACTCCATGAGGTGGAGTTGTTGCGCAGTGTTCGACTCAGGGTGCACCTCGCGTGGCGATCGCCACGACTGCCAGCGGGGAGGATGCTCCATTGATACGGCCATGACGCTGGGGTTGGCATAGGCCAGTCGGCGAGCATACCGAAGGAATCGCACCCGGGCTTCGTCGATCCCGGAATCCAGGCAGGCGCGGACAAAGGCGCGGCTCCCCGCAACCAGGGAGTATCCGCGCGCGGTCGAGAGGATGGCGTTGTCCATGTCTGGCATGGCCAAGACGGTTCCTGCATGGTGCTCAGGGAATTCGACCGAAAGCACGTCCGGCGACATCTCCACGCGGAAAACCGAGCCAGCGATGACTCGGCCCCCTAGGATCGGAGCACCATAGGCATAGGTCGCGCCCAACCGGTCGGCCGCAGAACAAACCCGTTGGGAAAGGGAACCTCTGCCGGGCAAGGTTCCCGGGATAGGGACGACCGTCTTAGCTGCGACATCAACCCATTCCTGACTGAATCTCTGCGCCCTCTCGTCCAGCAGTCGTCTAAGCTTCGCGGTCAACAAGCGACGCTCGCTTTTGTCGCATTCCATACCTATCACCACAACAAATCAACGGATGCCCGCACGACCTCTGTCCGCGAGGTGGTGGCGGGCGCCCCTCACACTCCCGCAACCAGATCGGAGGGAAAGGCTGGCAGGGCTCCAGCGTAGTGGCGCAGGGCTCCGGCGTAGTGGCGTTTTGTCCTGTTTCTCGATCATGTCAGGTCGAGGACGGTGAGGGTGCGGGTGGCATCCCGGGAGATGTGGCGGATGGCCTGGGCGATGTTGCCGACTCCGGTCAGGCGTAAGGCGCCTATGGCGAGGTTGCGCAGGGTGGCCATGGCGCGTGGGGCATTGCCGGTGCGGACCTGGCTGTGGTCTTCGGCGTAGGTGACGTCGCGGACGTAGTGGAGCCGGTTCTCGATGCTCCAGTGACCGCGGATCCAGGCGGCCAGGTCGGCGGGAGGGGCCTGCCAGGCGGGTAGATCGCTGATCGCGTAGACGGTCACGGTCCGCCACTTTCCCGCGCTGCCGTCCCTGACCTGGCGTTTGATCTGCATCGCCTGGACGGCGTGGGGGAACAGCAGGCCGGCCTTGACGGTGACGACCTTGAGGGTGCGGCGTTCCTCACGCCCGTGCCCCCGGTCACGTTCACGGTGCTGGACCGGGATCTGTTTCCAGGACAGCCGTTTGACCTGCGCGTACAGGCTGGGCTGGTTCTTCTTGACGATCAGTACGTAGTGCGCCCGTTTCTGCTCGATGAGGAAGGTGGCGTGCTCGCGCCGGGTAAGCAGGGCGTCGGCGGTGACCACGCGATCGGCCAGGTCGAGACGCTTCAGCAAGGGTTGGAAGCGGGTGATTTCGTTGGTCTTGCCGTCCACGTCGGTCTGCGCGAGCACCAGGCCGCTGCCGTGGTCGAAGGCGGCCAGGAGATGCACCGGCTCACCGCCGCGGTGGCGTGCGCCGCGCAGGGCCTTGCCGTCGACGGCCACGGCCTGGCGACGCGCACGGCCGTCGGGACAGGCGCTGGTCGCGGTGGCTCGCCCGGCCAGCCAGGAGCACACCGCCTCATCCAGGGCGTCGGTGTCGATCTGCTCGAACAGACGCCGCACCGTTGACTCGTCCGGTGGTTACCATGCCCGGCTCAGCGGATCCCGGCGGACTCCGAGGACGGCCATCACTTGGGCGGGGGCATCAGCGATCCACCCACCGATCGCCGTGAAGGAACGTGCGCCGGCCGGCACGGCAGCCGCGGCGCCGGCCAGCAACGACGCCAGCGCGTGTCGGACGCCACGCGGGTCACGGGGGTCGGGAAGGCGTCGGAAGCACTCCAGCAGGCTGAGGCAGTCGGCGGTGGAGGCGGTCACCGGCCCGTGTTCGGCCAGTTGGCCAAGGGCAGCGCTGATCGGCGATGATGACAGGGCAGGCACGGTCTTCTCTGGTGATCATTAAGCGTCGAGAACCTCATGATCCCGAAGGTCGTGCCTGTTCGCGTCCTCAGACGAGTCTCCAGACCCCTCTTACAGCCCCGAACAGTCACGCCACGAAACGGACATTCAAGCTGTTACCGATACCTCGCCGTGGCCCTGCCGGTCACCCCGATACGCCGGCACCCGGTAGTACCGGCGCACATACTCCGAAGGACTACCGTCCCAGCCCTCCCACCAGTACCCCGCGCGTGCGCGCGCGTTAGCCTCCCGAAACTCCCGGGGCGGCTCATGGTGTAGCTCGGCCGTGGATTAGCTGGACGCTGCCCGTCTGCATCTGCTGTTGCTGCTCGATTGTCGGGCGATGAAGTAGCTGATCGATGTGTTCGACGATGGAGTAGCCAATGCCGATTAGCGCTGCGGGGTTTCCGCTCCTGATGATGACGCAGGCAGTCCACGGCCGCCCCTCGAAGGCGATCGACAACTGCGCCTCCCCTGCCTTCCCTGCTGTTACCTCTGTAAGGGTGCTTGCAGGCCATGGGAAGCCGAGCTGGTGGATGTAAGTGGCGAATGCCTCGCCGTCGGCCCATAGTTCGTTCAGTACGTTCGCGTAGCGCACGAAGGGATGAGCAGTTGCGGGTGGCCGCCAATCGCTATGGTCATGGTCAGCTGGTTCTTGGCGGGCTGGAAGGCCTGCCTGGTCAAGCAGACCGCGGAGTTGGGAGCGTGACGTGTCATAGGTCAGCTCAAGCTGTTGCGATGGAAGTTGCCACTGCGTGACAGTTATGTAGGGTGCAACACCCAGCCCTATCCGTTCGAAGCGGAGGCCTGCTTCGGCATTGGCGCGTTGAACAGCAGCGATCTCTCGCATGAGACTGCAGCCTCTCCTCACCTGCGAGGCATCACCCAAACGCATATAGCCGTGCTCCTAACAAGGTGATGGGCCTCGGCGTATGGCACAAGCGCCACGCCGAGGCCGCACAACTGGGTGGGGCTTCTCTGTGAAGCCTAGATATTGAGGGCGTTCTTCACCCATGGGGGACACCAGGTCTTGGTGACACAGAATGCGGTGATGACCCCAATGGTAGAGTTCGGGGGCCAGCTCTTTGCGCTGTAGT
The DNA here is from genome assembly GCF_040609855.1 of Nonomuraea sp. NPDC004580. NCBI lineage: Bacteria > Bacillati > Actinomycetota > Actinomycetes > Streptosporangiales > Streptosporangiaceae > Nonomuraea > Nonomuraea sp. NPDC004580. Next base: position 118,063 of record NZ_JBEXLH010000009.1, read on the forward strand.
CAACTACCACCTGCACGCGCAAGGTGGAATGCTTCTTTGCATTTCTGCCACATCCACCAGCCTTCGCATTTGACCTCGTGCACGGTTTGGATGTAATCCCAGCGCAAGCTGTTACCGATACCTCGCCGTGGCCCTGGAAAGGCTGGGCGGAAGATATCAAGGTGATCGTATGAGACGCATGAACGCCGTGGCCGGCCTTACGCGCTGGGCAGACCCGCTCCTGCCCGCCGCACTGCTCGGCCACGTCGTACGTGTCGGCCGGCTACCCGCTGGCCGGCTGCCGCGCCGGCGCCATCACCCGGTGACGGGTGTGCGGGACCACTGCTGGTTGGCGCCGCCGTTGCACGCGTACTGCTTCAGGACGACGCCGTCGGCGGTCGAGGAGGCCGGCACGTCCACGCACTTGCCGCTGTGCCGGGCCCGCAGCTCGAAGTAGCCGCCGGCGGCGACCATCTGGAACTGCTGGTTGGCGCCGCTGCCGCAGGTGTACTGGATGAGCTCGGCGCCGTCGGCGGTCGAGGCGCTCACCACGTCCAGGCACTTGCCGCTGTGCCGGCTGATGAGGCGCCAGTAGCCGCCGCCGGCGTCCTGGAAGCGCCACTGCTGCCAGGCGCCGCCGTTGGCGGCGTACTGGCCGACGCGCGCGCCGTCGGCGGTGTTCGGCTGCTGCACGTCCATGACCTTGCCGCTGTGGCGCGCGGCGACCGTGTAGGAGGACGGGGGCGGCGTCGGGGTGATGGTGTCGCCCCAGGCGTAACGGATCCGGTCGGCGCCGGAGGCGTTGCGGACGGTCAGGCGCAGGTCGGTGCCGCTGCCGCTCAGCGCGTACATCGAGTACCAGTCGTAGCCGATGTCGCCGGGCTTGCCGCCGAGCGCGGGCCAGTAGGTGCCGCCCATCTGGTTGTCCCGCATGACCTGCGCCATGGCACGGATGTGGCGCACGAAGTTGTCGGCGCTGCCCGCGTCGGCGTAGTCGAGACCGGTCGACATCGGCGCGCCGAACTCGGTCGCGACCGCTCGGGAGGCGCAGCCGCCCAGGCGGGTCTGGATGTGGCTGCGGAAGGCGTCGTAGGTCATGGGGCTGTAGAAGAAGGCGTAGTGGTGGAAGGACAGCAGGGTCGCGCCGAAACGGCCGTCGTTGCAGATGTCGCGCAGGTCCTGGCTGTAGCCGGTGCCGCCGATGAGCACCCGTCCCGGCGGGGCCGCGGTGTGCCGGGCCAGCCAGCCCGCCGCCACGTCGCGCCACTCGGCGGAGCTGTAGCCGTGCGGCTCGTTCATCGGCTCGAAGTAGACGTTGCCGTTGGAGCCGTAGGCGCCGGTCACTGCGGACCACATGGCGTTCCAGGCGGCCAGGTCGGTGATCCTGCCTCCGGAGGCGGCGCCGTCCTCCCAGTAGGCGAGGATGACCTTGAACCCTCGGGCGGTGGCGGCGTCGATCGCGCCGCGGTAGGCGTTCCACCAGGACGTGGCGGCGACCGTGTGGGTGTTGATGGGCAGCCGGACGGTGTTGACGCCCATCGTGGCGGCCATGTCGTCGTAGAGGCTGTCGGCCTTGGCCCGCACGGTGGCGTAGCCGTCGGACTGGCTCAGGCCCTGCACGACGAGGGGGCCGGTGCTGAAGTTGTCGCCCAGCACGGCCCAGTTCATGCCCCGGAACTGGCTGGTGGCTGCCTGGGCCGGTGGCGCGGCCAGGACGAGGCCCGCCATGGCGGCGAGCGCGGCCACCAGGAGGGGAATCAGCGATCGGCGTGCCTGGGTCGCTGTCATGGGGATCGCCTCTCAGCTTCTGTTAGCGCTAACATCACGGCGGGTGGGGAGTCCGAACCGGATTCACCGGGGATGTTTCAGGCGGTGCTGCCGCCGAGTGTTGACGCGGTCGTCAGGCTTGTCAAGAGGTTGACAAGAAGCCGGGAATGCGCTTTCCGACTCGGTTCTTCCAAAGATGAGCGAGCGATTAGGCCAGATGTCAGGATGCTCGCATGAGACGCACGACCGTCCGTGGCCCGGTTTTACGGTGGGCAGCGATGCTCCTGGCAGGGACTCTCCTTCTCACCGGGCTCGTCTGGTTCACCATCGCCTCGGACGATCGGTTCGCTCGGTCGGCTCCTCAGATGGAGGCCGTCGCTCGCACGTTGGGCAAGGACGAGGTGCTCGGGCGCCGGACGATCGGCGCCCTGACGTTCGACACAGTCTTCTGGGACGGTGACGTGGTGGTCTTCCACCTGAGCGGCACTCACCGTGCGTACTTCTATAGCCCTGACCGGAGGCCGGGCGACTCATCGCCCGTTTGGGGCCCGTGGTACACGTTCGTGAGCGATCCCCACTGAGGCTGCTCTCCTTCGGTCATGCGAGAAGTGGTCGCATCCAGATCGAGCTGAGCCGGCCGTCAGTCGCTCCGATGAGCACGCCGTCGGCGATCTCCGCGCTGGCGTTCGTCGAGGATCTTGCCGCAGACGATCATGTTTTCGCCGAGGTTGTACAGCTCGGCGGCGATCTCCAGGCCGACCGGGCCGCATTGGTGCAGCGGGAGCACGGTGTCGTCGAAGTAGACCAGGTCAGGCCGGTACGCCTGGGCCAGTTGCAGGGTTCCGGCCATGAAACTTCGCCTGGTAGGCGGCGTCCGGGTGGTGCTCGGGGTCGGGCCGGTCCCAGTAACCGCAGCCCGTGCGAGCGTGCGGCGGCGGCCCACTCGCCGACGATGTCGTGGCGCGGGCCCACCCGGACCGAGTTCCAGGCGTGGCGCGGGCTGTCCCACAGGTCGAGGTTGTCGTGGTGGTCGGCCATCGCGACGAAGTACCGGGCGCCGGTACGCGCGTACAGGGCGACGAGTTCCTCCGGGTCCCAGCGGGACGCCTTGCACTCGTTGGTGACGTCCTTGAACCCGAACTGCGACGGATGCCCGTAACGCTCGCGGTGGTAGCGGAAGGCGTCCGTGCCCGGGAGGTCCATGGTGCGGGCGTACCAGTCGCCGAACCCCGGCTGGCACTGCGGCCCCCAGTGCGCCCACAGGCCGAACTTGGCCCGCGGGAACCACTCCGGCGTCTCGCGGCCCTCCAACGACTCCCACGACGGCGCGAACGGCACGACGCTCCCTTCGACGATCACACGAAGTACCGAGCTTGCAGGGAAACGGCCCGGAGTAAAGACCTTCAGACCGCCGCTGGCACTCCAGACGCCGCCGGCTGGCCCTGACCGTCGCGGTGGAAGATCGCCAGGAGGGCGAACCAGACCAGGATCATGATTCCGGCCGGGCGCAGGTACTCCTCGGCGAGGACGGTGCCGACGAAGGAGTAGCCGGCGAGCCAGACGCCCGTGACGACGCCGACCACGCGGACCGGCCAGGAGTGGCTGACCAGGGAACTCGCCACGATCCAGACACCGGCGAGTACGTGGCCCCCGAGCCGGACCGCCCAGGCCGTGTCGTGGTCGACCCCGTTGATCATCAGGATGCCGGTGAGGACGTCGAGCACCACCCAGCCGTACCCCGCTGCTTTGGCCCAGGACGCCGCCTCCAGGCGGGAGACCAGGAAGAGGATCGAGAGGTGGAAGAAGACGCCCAGGTATTCTCCCCACGCCACGTCCGGGTCGGTGAAGAAGGCGATCACGGCGGGCAGGAACAGGACGAGCGGGAGCAGCGCCACCAGGCGCAGGCCGGCATAGTGCCGTCGAGCATCGAGCATCGGAGATGTCCTTCGCATGAGCCGTATGGTCGGTTCGAACACTAGAGAGGCGGTGTTGACATGTCAACAGTTGGCGGAAGTGAGGCGACTGAGCTGTGGCTGCGCTGGAAACGCGCTCATGAGCTGGTACGTGCCGCCGTCGTCGCCGAGACCACAGCGGCGTCCGGCCTATCCGAGGCGGAACTGAGCGTCCTGGTCTGCCTGCACGAATCCGGCGGGAGCCTGCGGCAGAACGCCCTCGCCGCCACCCTCAACTGGGACCGGACGCGGCTGTCGCACCTGCTGACCCGGATGGCCGATCGTGACTACGTGGCCCGTGACAAGGTGCCGAACGGGATGGAGGTCGCGCTGCGCCCGGAAGGCAGGAACGCGATCAATGCCACGTTGCCGACACTGGAGAAGGCCACTCGCCGCCACCTGCTGGACCGGCTCGGTCCGGACGAGGCCAGAACGCTCAAGGCCATCACCGATCGCCTCCTGTCCGATGACAGGGCCGACTGAGGTGATCTCAGGGCACTGATCCGGGACGATGAGCACAACCACCTCCCGGCGGGCATCGGACCGGCCTCTCGGAAAAGCGTAACCAGTAGGTTACGCTTTCTGTGTGGACGAGGTGGCAGGGGCGATCGCGGATCAGGTGCGGCGGCAGATCCTGGTGATGCTCAAAGACGGGCAGCTCTCGGCCGGCGAGATCGCCGAACGCTTCTCGATCAGCCGCCCCGCCGTGAGCCGCCACCTGCGCGTGCTCCGGCAGAGCGGACTGGTCAGGGCGGAGCTCGTCGGCCGGCAACGCCTCTACACGCTCGACGCGGAGCGGCTCACCGAGCTGGCCGGCTGGCTGGCCCAGTTCCTCGGGCCCTCCGGCTGGGAGCACCGCTTCGACGCTCTGGAGACCGAGGTCTACCGGACGCGCCGCGAACGCCGTACGGACAGCGCCAGGACGAGCGGCGACATCGACAGAAAGGGAGAAACAGGATGAAACGCTTCCCCACCGGCAAGCTCTTCCGCGCGGACGACGGCGTGGACCTCGTCCTCACCCGGACGTTCCGCGCGCCCGCCGAGGACGTGTGGGCCAGCGTCACCGAGCCGGAGCGCACGGCGCGCTGGTTCGGCCCGTGGGAGGGCGAGGCAGGACCCGGCCGGACGATCAGGGTCCAGCTGGTATTCGAGGAGAAGGCTCCCTGGGCGGAGATGCGCATCGAAGCCTGCGAGCCACCCCGCCGGCTGGAGCTCACCGCCAAGGACGCGGCCGGCTCCTGGCACCTCGAACTCCTGCTGTCGGAGGCGGGCGGCGGCACCGAGCTGCGCTTCGTCCAGCACCTGGCCGGTGCCGAGGGCATCGGCGAGATCGGCCCCGGCTGGGAGTACTACCTCGACCTGCTGGCGGCCTCGCACGACGGCTCCGCCAAGCCGGAGTTCGACGACTACTACCCCGCGCTGAAGTCGTCCTACGAACACCTGACCGTCGCGGAGCCCGAGGCGTAGATCGCCAGGTATCCCGGCCTGACCGTACTGATGCGAACGTTGGCATCGTTCTCGGAAGGGCCGCGCCGTAACGCTGGGCCGGGTAGGAAGGAAACACCTGAAAGCAGGCAAGTAACCCCTCGGCGAAGCTCGCCCCGGCCCCCCGTCAGGCCCGGCGGTAGTCGTCGATCCAGCAGGAAGAGAAGGATGACGAACACCGACAGACAGACGGACCCGCAGGATCCCGAGTACGCCGACGCCCCGGCTGCGCGGATCAATCCGCACATCCCGCACCCCGCGCGGATCTACGACTACTTACTGGGCGGCAAGGACAACTTCGCCTCCGACCGGGAGGCCGCCGAGGCGCTCATCAAGCTGTCGCCGGGCACGCGGGAGGGGGTACGCGCCCATCGTGCCTTCGTGGGGCGGGCCGTGCGGTATATGGCGGCTGAGGCGGGCATCACCCAGTTCCTGGACATCGGCACCGGTCTGCCGACCCAGGATCCCACCCACGTGATCGCCCAGCGGGCGGTGCCCGAGGCGCGGGTGGCGTACGTGGACAACGACCCGATCGTCTCGGTGCACGGCCGCGCCCTGCTGACCGGCGACCCGGCGGGCGCCACGGAGATGATCGAGGCGGACCTGCGCGAGCCGGAGAAGATCCTGAACGACCCCGCGGTCCGGGATCTGCTCGACTTCACCCGTCCCGTGGCCGTCATCCTGGCGGGCATCCTGCACTTCATCACCGACGAGGAGAACCCGTACGGGGTGGTGGAGCAGCTCAAGGCCGCGGTGCCCAGCGGCAGCCACCTGCTGCTGTCGCACATCACCATGGACTTCGCCGACCACCTGAGCCGCGAGGAGTTCACCAAGCCGTACGACAACAGCTCCGCGCCCATGGTGCCGCGCAGCCACGACGAGACGATGCGTTTCTTCGACGGCTGGAACCTGCTGGAGCCGGGCCTCGTCGAGGTGGTGACCTGGCGGCCCGACCTCACCGAATACCAGGAGGAGATCCCCGGCGGGCACGCCTGGGCGTACGGGGGCCTGGCGATCAAGCCTTAGACGAAGTAGCGGGCCTGCAGGCGGAACAGCTCGGCGTACAGGCCGTCGGCGCGGCTCACCTCCTCGTGGGTGCCGACCTCGACGACGCCGCCCCGGTCGAGGACGACGATGAGGTCGGCGGCCTGGGCGGTGGCGAGCCGGTGGGTCACCAGCACCGTCACGCTTCCCGTCCCACGACCTGCGCCCGAGCCGGGTCTCGAGCCCTTGCGGCACGACGCCGGCAACCGGTGCCCGCCCGCCGTCCTGAGCGCCTCCATGACGTGTTCTGGATCGTGGCCGAGCGAGCGAGCCCAGCCCGACCGAGTCGCCACCACACACTGCCGTCGAGGACCGGATCACCCGGTACGAGCACATCGCGGAAGTGCGCGTCGCCGAGTTCGGCACGCACGCGGACGACGAGATCCTGTATCCCGATGCGGAGGGCTCCAGATGATCCCGGTGGTTCCGTATCAGCCGGAATAGAGGGGAGCCGGCCTGGGAGCGTGCCGACGAGCGGTGGCGCCAGCCGCACCGGCCGTGAACGGCTTCACGAGCGCACCAGCTTTTCCAGTGGGACCTCGGGGTCGGCGAGGGCCGCGCGGTCCACGGGGGTCTGCGCGAGGACGAGGGCTTTGAGGTGGTCGCCCTGGTCCCAGATGTTGACGTTCATCGCGGCGATGACCCGGTCGTCCCGCAGCCAGAACGCGAGGAACTCCCGCCCGCTCAGATCACCGCGGATGACGACGTCGTGAGGGGTTCCGGGCGGGACGTGGCCGAGGTACTCCATGCCCAGGTCGTACTGGTCGGTGTAGAAGTAGGGCGGTTCGTCGTAGGCGGCCGGGCGGCCGAGCATGGCGCGGGCGGCCACGGCCGGCTGGTTGAGGGCGTTGGCCCAGTGTTCGACCCGCACGTGGTGGCCCAGGAGGGGGTGGTGGGCGTTGGCGACGTCACCGGCGGCGTAGATGTCGGGATCGCTGGTCCGCAGGTCCGCCCCGACCTTGACCCCGTTGTCGAGGGTGAGGCCCGCGCCGGCGGCCAGCTCGGTGTCGGGAACGGCGCCGATGCCGGCCAGCACGGCGTCCGCGTCGATGGCGGTGCCGTCGGCCAGGCGTACGCCGGTCTCGGTGACCTCAGCGAGGCGGGCTCCCAGCCGCAGGTCCACCCCGTGCTCGCGGTGCAGGTCGGCGAAGACGGCGCCGATCTCGGCCCCGAGGGCGGACAGCAGCGGCTGCTGCTCCTGCTCGATGACGGTGACCTCGGCGCCGGCCGCGCGGGCCGCGGCGGCGGTCTCCAGGCCGATCCAGCCGGCGCCGATGATCGCGACCTTGCGCGCGCCGGCCAGGGTGGCGCGCAGCCGGTCGGAGTCGTCCACGGTACGCAGGTACAGCACGCGGTCATTGCCGGGCACGGTCAGGCGGCGCGGCTGGGCGCCGGTGGCGAGCAGCAGCTTGTCGTAGCGGAGCCGTTCGCCGCCGGACAGCGTCACCTCGTGCGCGGCCGGGTCGACGGCGGTGACGGAGACGCCGGTACGGACGTCCACGTCGTGCTCGCGGTACCAGTCCGCGTCGTGGACGAAGATCTTGTCGCGTTCGTCGCTGCCCTGGAGGTAGCCCTTCGACAGCGGCGGGCGTTCGTAGGGCAGGTGGGGTTCCCGTCCCACGAGCACGATCTCGCCGTCGAACCCCTCCTCGCGCAGCGCCTCGGCCGCCTTGGCCGCGGCCAGGCCGCCGCCCACGATCACGAATGCCGCCATCGTCAAATCTCCTGTCTGCTCGTCAGGTATGGGACTGACCGGTCAGCGCGAAGAATTCCTGCCGGGACCTCGCGTCCTCGCGCAGCGTCCCCTTCAGGGCCGAGGTGACCGTGCGGGACCCCGGCACGCGTACGCCGCGCATCGACATGCACAGGTGCTCGGCCTCGATCACCACGCCGACCCCCTTCGGCGACAGGTGCTGCTGGAGCCAGTCGGCGACCTGCTTGGTCAGCCGCTCCTGCACCTGCAGGTCGCGGGCGAACAGCTCGACCACCCGCGCGAGCTTCGACAGCCCCAAGATACGGTCGCCCGGCAGATAGCCCACGTGCGCCACGCCCTGGAAGGGCAGCAGATGGTGCTCGCACAACGACTGCACGGGGATGTCGCGGACCAGCACCAGCTCGTCGTAGCCCTCCTCGTTGGGGAAGGTCGTCAGGTCGAACTCGCGCGGCTCCAGCATTTCGGCGTACGCACGGGCGACCCGCTTCGGTGTGTCGGCCAGGTGCTCGGACTCCACGTCGCGGCCCAGCGCGGTCAGCAGGTCGGTCACCGCTCGCTGGGCGGCCTCAAGGTCCACTCCCCCGCCCCGGACCACCCGCAGGCGCCGCGACCGGCGCCCGGCGTCGCCGGCTTCCTCCACCACGGACTCGCTCATGCCGCCCCCTCTTCTATCGACAAGTTTCGTTAACATTAGAAGGGGCACGATAATTTCGTCAACAGGAGTGGGTTTTAGAATGGGCGAAGCCGACGGCATCTCCGCCATCGCGGCGCTGGACGAGCCGACGCGGCGCCGCCTGTACGCGTACGTGGTGCGCCAGCCGGCGCCGGTGAGCCGCGACGAGGCGGCCGACGCCGTACAGGCGCCGCGCAACACCGTCTCCTTCCACCTGGAGAAGCTGGTGGAGGGAGGGCTGCTCGAAGCCGTCTACCAGCGCCGCACCGGCCGGTCGGGGCCCGGCGCCGGCCGGCCCGCCAAGCTCTACCGCCGCGCTCCCGGGCAGATCGCCGTCTCCCTGCCCGACCGCCGCTACGAGACCGCCGCCCACCTGCTCGCCGACGCCCTCCAGGAGGCGGAGGCCACAGGAGAGCCGCCCCGTACCGTGCTCGACCGCCGCGCCCGCGACCTGGGCCGGGCCCTCGGCCGCGACGCCTGCGCCGGCGTCATGCCGACCCTGGAGGCTCTGGGCTTCGAGCCGCGCGCCTGCGACGGCACGATCGCCCTGGCCAACTGCCCGTTCCGCAGCCTCGCCGAGCGGCACACCGCCCTGGTCTGCGGCATGAACCTCAGCCTGCTCGCCGGCCTGCTCGAAGGTCTCCCCGAGCCCGGCTTCACGGCCCGGCTGGAGCCGAGCCAGGAACACTGCTGCGTACGCCTCCGCCCGGCCGGGTGACGCTCACTCCTTGGCCGGGCGGACCACGGCGACCGGGCAGGTCGCGTGGTGCAGCACGGCGTGGCTGACCGAGCCGAGCAGCGCCGAGGCGAACCCGCCGAGCCCCCGCGAGCCCACCACCACGAGGTCGGCCGCCTTGGCCGCCCTGGCCAGGGCGGTGACGGGGTGGTCGCACGGCTGCTCGTCGGTCATCACCAGGTCGGGGTTGGCGTCGCGCCACGGCTCGACCAGTTCGCGTGCCCTGCGCGGCTCCGCCTGCACGATCTCCTCGATCAGGATGCTGTAGCCGACGGCGTACGGGGAGAAGGCCGGCACCTGCCAGGCCGTCACCACGTACAGCTCGGCCCGGCGGCTCCTGGCCTGCTCGATGGCGTACTCCATGGCCGCCCGGGCGTGCTCGGAGCCGTCGTAGCCGACCACGATCCGCCGGTGCTCCACCGGGTGCGGGCCGCGGATCACGACGACCGGGCCCGTCGCGTGCCCGGCGACCGCGTTGCTCACCGAGCCGAGCAGCATGCCCTTGAACCCGCCGAGGCCTCGGCTGCCCAGCACGAGGCTGTCGGCCGTCGCGGACTCGGCGATCAGCTCCTCGACGACGTTGCCCGGCCGCAGGTCAGCCGTCACCTTGACGTCGGCCAGGCCACGGGCCCGATCGGCGGTGGCCTCCAGGGCGCCGGCGCAGTACTCGACGCCCTCGCTGTGCGACCGCTGCTCGCACACGTGCACCAGCTCCAGGTCCAGCCCCCGCCGCCCGGCGTCGAGCACCGCCCAGTCCACCGCCGCGCGAGCCGCCGCGGATCCGTCGACGCCGACCACGATCTGCCTGGTCATCGCATCTCCTCGGGCCGTTCCGTCCCTTACTTCCAGTATCGGTCTCGGCCGGGGGGAGCCGCAGCGGGAGGAAGTCCCAGGTCATCGGGCCTTTGGTCCCACAATCGGGCGCAGTCGCCGGGGGGGCGGCCAGCCGCCCGGCGATGTCCTTGATCGAGTTCAGCACCCGCTCCGCGCTGGAGGCCCCGACGATGGCGCCGTGGCGCAAGCGGCTGTTCATCGCCACCTCCTTCATCACCGCCGACGCCGCCGAGCGCTTCAGCCCTGCTTGTTACCCCGCTGCCGCGGTTCGCTCGACGGGGGTGGGGCGGTCCGAGACGCGGAAGCGCATCCGGCACACCACCGCGTCTGTACGCCGTCGCAACGCCCTGGCCAGCACGGCCCCCCGCTGGTTCTGCAACATCCGCTGCCAGGCATGCTCGGGCTCGACCTCGGCGATCAGCACGAACACGTGCGACCCGGGCACCCGCACGACCACGATGACGGCGACGGCCACCGGCCAGGGCTGGTCGTCCTCGGTGAGCTGCCGGATCTGGCTCGGCAGCTACAGCCCGATGAGGCTGAAGACAGCGCCAGCAGCAGGCCCACGGCGAGCCCTGCCACGACCAGTAGGGACAGCGCGGGTACGCTGATCCGGTCGGCGAAGGTGGCCACCACGGTCGCCAGCGCGACCAGGAACAGCACCACCTGGACGCTTTGCACCACGGCTCCTGGGATCGTCCGTTCGTGAAGATGCCGACCAGACTTCCCGGCGTTACTGGCTCACCAACGTACAGGAGAGCGTCAAGAAGCGTTGCCGGCGATGCACCGCCGAGGGCCTTCGCGAGGGCCGCGCGTACGGACGGCGTCAATATTCACGCTCCGGCCGTATGGAACCCGTCAAGAAAGACCAATCCGCCTAAAGCTTGCGATTTGCTTGCGTCCGGTGCCGCCCGGATGGGCGCAGCACACACACCTTGTCCAGATTGAGGAGTGGGGATGACCGACGTCATCTTCGTCGTCCTGACGATCGCGATCTTCGTGATCCTCGGGCTGGTCGTGAAGGCGGTGGAACGGCTGTGAGTGCCGTCAATGCCGTGGGACTCATCGTGGTCATCGGCCTGGTGATCTTCGTGGTCGCGGCCCTGCTGTTCCCGGAGCGTTTCTGATGTCATCGACCATGGCGGGGATCCTGTTCATCGGGTCCCTGCTTCTCGCCCTGGCCCTCTGTTACAAGCCACTGGGCGACTACATGTACCGCGTCTACACAGGCACCAAGCACAACGCCGTGGAGCGGGTGCTCTACCGGCTGCTCGGCGTCCAGCCGGACAGCGAGCAGCGGTGGGGCGTCTACGCGCGTAGCGTGCTGGCCTTCTCGGTGTTGTCGATCCTGTTCCTGTACGGTCTGCAGCGGCTGCAGAACCACCTGTTCCTGTCCCTCGGGATGGACGCGGTGGAGCCGTCGCTGGCCTGGAACACCGCGGTCAGCTTCGTCACCAACACCAACTGGCAGGCCTACTCGGGCGAGTCGACGATGGGCCACGTCGTGCAGACCGCGGGCCTGGCGGTGCAGAACTTCGTCTCCGCCGCGGTCGGCATGGCGGTGGCCATCGCCCTGGTGCGCGGCTTCGCCCGCAGCAAGACCGACACGCTCGGCAACTTCTGGGTGGACCTGGTCCGCGGCACGATCCGCATCCTGCTGCCGATCGCCTTCATGGCGGCGCTGCTGCTGGTGGCCGGCGGCGCGATCCAGACGTTCGCCGGCCACAGCACGTGGACGACGCTGACCGGCGGCGAGCAGACCTTCACCCCGGCCGCGGCCGCCTCGCAGGAGGCGATCAAGGATCTGGGCACGAACGGCGGCGGCATCTTCAACGTCAACTCCGCCCACCCGTTCGAGAACCCCACGTCGTGGACGAACTGGCTGACGATCTTCCTGCTGCTGGTCATCGCGTCCTGCCTGCCGCGTACGTTCGGCCGCATGGTCGGCGACGACCGGCAGGGCTACGCGATCGTCAGCGTGATGGCGATCATCGCGATCATCAGCATCGGCGTCACCCAGTGGGCCGAGCTGAGCGCGAGCGGCACCGTGCCGCAGGCGATCGGCCACGCTCTCGAAGGCCGCGAGACCCGCTTCGGCGTCTCGAACTCCGGCATGTTCGCCACCTCCACCACGCTCACCAGCACGGGCTCGGTGAACTCCTTCCACGACTCCTACACCGCGATCGGCGGCGGCATGCTGATCTTCAACATGCTGCTCGGCGAGGTCGCGCCCGGCGGCGTCGGCGCGGGCCTGTACGGCATGCTCATCCTGGCCGTCATCACGGTGTTCGTCGCGGGCCTGATGGTCGGCCGCACGCCGGAGTACCTGGGCAAGAAGATCGGCGCCCGCGAGATCAAGCTCGCCTCGCTGTACTTCCTGGTCACCCCGACGCTGGTGCTGCTCGGCGCGGCGGTCGCCATGGCCACCGAGACCGGCCGCGCGGCGATGCTGAACTCCGGCCCGCACGGCCTGTCGGAGATCCTGTACGCCTACACCAGCGCCTCCAACAACAACGGTTCCGCCTTCGCCGGTGTGAGCGTGAACACCACGTTCCACAACACCACCCTCGGTCTGTGCATGGCCCTCGGCCGGTTCCTGCCGATCGTGCTGGTGCTGGCGCTGGCCGGCTCGCTGGCCCGGCAGGCGCCGGTGCCCGCCTCGGTCGGCACGCTGCCGACGTACCGGCCGCAGTTCGTCGGCATGGTCGTCGGGGTGACGATCATCCTGGTCGCCCTGACCTTCCTCCCCGCCCTGGCGCTCGGCCCGCTCGCAGAAGGACTGCTGTAGACATGTCAACCCCTGTGCTGGAAAAGCCGGCACCCAAGCAGAACGGCCGGGTCGGCGGTGGCCTGCTCGACCCGAAGCAGATGATCAGGTCGCTGCCGGACGCGCTGCGCAAGCTCGACCCGCGCGCCATGTGGCACAACCCGGTGATGTTCATCGTGGAGATCGGCGCGGTCTTCACCACCGTGCTCGCCGTGCTGGACCCGTCGGTCTTCGCCTGGGCCATCGTGGTGTGGCTGTGGCTCACCGTGATCTTCGCCAACCTCGCCGAGGCTGTCGCCGAGGGCCGCGGCAAGGCGCAGGCCGCCACGCTGCGCGCCGCCAAGCGCGACACCACCGCCCGCCGCATCAAGAGCCGCGAAGCGACGGAGTGGGACGTCATCGGGGCACCCGAGCTGAGGCAGGGCGACCTGGTGATCGTCGAGGCCGGTGAGGTCATCCCCGGTGACGGCGACGTCATCGACGGCATCGCCAGCGTGGACGAATCGGCCATCACCGGCGAGTCCGCCCCCGTCATCCGCGAGTCCGGCGGCGACCGGTCAGCGGTCACCGGAGGCACCAAGGTGCTGTCGGACCGGATCATCGTCAAGATCACCCAGAAGCCCGGTGAGAGCTTCGTGGACCGGATGATCGCCCTGGTCGAGGGCGCGAACCGGCAGAAGACACCGAACGAGATCGCGCTCAACATCCTGCTCGCCGCCCTGACGATCATCTTCCTGGTCGCCACCGCTACGATGCAGCCCCTGGCCATCTACTCCAAGGACATCAACCCCGGCGTACCGGACTCGCTCGCGCTGACCGGCGACGGCGTCACCGGGATCGTGCTGGTCGCGCTGATCGTCTGCCTGATCCCGACCACGATCGGCGCGCTGCTGTCCGCGATCGGCATCGCCGGCATGGACCGCCTGGTCCAGCGCAACGTGCTGGCCATGTCCGGCCGCGCGGTCGAGGCCGCTGGCGACGTGTCCACGCTGCTGCTGGACAAGACCGGCACCATCACCCTGGGCAACCGGCAGGCCGGCGAGTTCGTCCCGGTCGCCGGGGTGAGCGAGCAAGCACTCGCCGAGGCGGCGCAACTGTCCAGCCTGGCCGACGAGACCCCCGAGGGCCGCTCCATCGTGGTCTTCGCCAAGCAGCACTACGGGCTGCGCGAGCGGGAGATCCACGGGGCGGAATGGGTGCCGTTCACCGCCCAGACCCGCATGTCCGGGGTGAACTTCGAGGGGCGCGAGGTGCGCAAGGGCGCTGCCACCGCCGTCATGAAGTGGGTGCGCGACGCCGGCGGTCACCCCACCGACGACATCGGCCATCTCGTGGACGGTATCTCCGCCTCCGGCGGCACCCCGCTCGTGGTGGCGGAGAAGGGCCGCGTCCTCGGGGTGATCCATCTCAAGGACGTGGTGAAGGAGGGCATGCGCGAGCGCTTCGACGAGATGCGCCGCATGGGCATCCGCACCGTCATGATCACTGGCGACAACCCGCTGACCGCCAAGGCCATCGCCGACGAGGCCGGCGTGGACGACTTCCTGGCCGAGGCCACCCCCGAGGACAAGCTCGCCCTGATCAGGAAGGAGCAGGAGGGCGGCCGCCTCGTGGCGATGACCGGCGACGGCACCAACGACGCCCCCGCCCTGGCCCAGTCGGACGTCGGCGTCGCCATGAACACCGGCACGTCCGCCGCCAAGGAGGCCGGCAACATGGTCGACCTCGACTCCAACCCGACCAAGCTCATCGAGATCGTCGAGATCGGCAAGCAGCTCCTCATCACCCGGGGTGCGCTGACCACGTTCTCCATCGCCAACGACATCGCCAAGTACTTCGCGATCATCCCGGCCATGTTCGCGGCGGTCTACCCGGGCCTGGACGCGCTCAACATCATGCGCCTGGCCAGCCCGCAGTCGGCCATCCTCTCGGCGGTGATCTTCAACGCCCTCGTCATCATCGCGCTGATCCCGCTCGCCCTGCGAGGAGTGCGCTACCGGCCCTCCAGCGCCTCCAAGCTGCTGTCGCGCAACCTGTACGTCTACGGCCTCGGCGGCATCATCGCCCCCTTCATCGGCATCAAGCTCATCGATCTGATCATCGAGTTCCTTCCGGGGATGTCTTAAATGGACCGTATGCCAAGCTGGATCCGCCGGCACCTCGCCGCGCTCCGCGCGCTGCTCGTGCTCACGGTGGTCACCGGCATCATCTATCCGCTGGTCGCCACCGGTGTGGCCCAGGTCGTGTTCAACGACCACGCCAACGGCTCGATCATCGAGAAGGACGGCAAGGTCGTCGGCAGCTCATTGATCGGCCAGTCCTTCACCGACGCCGACGGCAACCCGGTCAGGACGTACTTCCAGTCCCGCCCGTCGGCCGCCGGTGACGGCTACGACCCGACGTCCACCAGCGCGAGCAACCTCGGCCCCGAGGACGTCATCGACACCCTTCCAGTGCCGGGCGCCAAGGACGAGGAGGGCAACCCGGACGAGGGCGAGCAGTCATTGCTGACCCAGGTCTGTGCCCGCTCCAAGGCGATCGGCGAGCTGGAGGGCGTCAGCGGCGCCCGCCCGTTCTGCACCCCTGACGGGGTGGGCGCGGTGCTGAAGGTCTTCCCCGACCGCTCTGTGGCCGTCAACCAGGCCTGCCCGGCGACACCGTTCGTGGCCGACTACCAGGGGCTGAAGGTGGAGTGCGCCAAGCCGGGCGAGGACTACGCGGCCGGCCGCACCGTCCCCGTCCGCGGCGACGTGACCGCCGTGCAGGTGCCCGCCGACGCGGTCACGGCCAGCGGCTCCGGCCTGGACCCGCACATCTCCGTCGCCTACGCCGCCCTCCAGGCGCCCCGCGTCGCCGAGGAGCGCAACCTGCCCCTGCAACAGGTCGAGGCACTGATCGACGAGCACACCACCGGCCGCGCCCTCGGCTTCATAGGCGAGCCCGCGGTCAACGTGCTCGAACTCAACCTGGCACTCGACGGGAGGTGACATGAGAGGGCGGCTACGGGTCTACCTCGGGGCGGCGCCCGGGGTCGGCAAGACGTACGCGATGCTCAGCGAGGGCCGCCGCGCCCGCGAGCGCGGCCGGGACGTGGTCGTGGGCTTCGTCGAGACCCACGGCCGCCCCCGCACCGCCGCCCTCCTGGAGGGCGTCGAGGTCATCCCGCGCAGGACCCTCGTCTACCGCGGGGCCACGTTCACCGAACTGGACGTGGAGGCGGTCATCGAGCGGGCGCCGAAGGTGGCGCTGATCGACGAGCTGGCCCACACCAACGTGCCCGGCTCGAAGAACGCCAAGCGCTGGCAGGACATCGACGACATCCTCGACGCCGGCATCGACGTGATCTCCACGGTCAACATCCAGCACCTGGAGTCCGTCAACGACGTCGTCCAGGAAATCACCGGCATCCCGCAGCGCGAGACCGTGCCGGACGAGGTGGTGCGGCGGGCCACCCAGATCGAGCTGGTGGACATGTCACCGGAGGCGCTGCGCCGCCGCATGGCCCACGGCAACGTGTACGCGCCGGAGAAGGTGGACGCCGCGCTGTCGAACTACTTCCGCGTCGGCAACCTGACCGCGCTGCGCGAGCTCGCGCTCCTGTGGGTGGCGGGCAAGGTCGACGACCAGCTCGACCGCTACCGCGCCGACCACGACATCGCCGGCACGTGGGAGGCACGCGAACGGGTCGTGGTGGCGCTGACCGGCGGCCCCGAGGGCGACACGCTCGTCCGGCGGGCCGCCAGGATCGCGGCCCGCACCAAGGGCGCCGACCTGCTGGCCGTCCACATCACCAGCTCCGACGGGCTGGCCGGCGCCGATCCGGCCAACCTGGCCCGCCAGCGAAGCCTGGTCGAGAGCCTGGGCGGCACCTACCACCAAGTCGTCGGCGACGACGTCCCCCGGGCGTTGCTGGATTTCGCCCGCGGCGTCAACGCCACCCAGCTCGTCCTCGGCGCCTCGCGGCGCGGCCGGTTCGCCCAGATCCTCTCCCGGGGGGTGGGCGTGGAGACGACCGCGCTGTCCGGCCCCATCGACGTGCACCTGGTCACCCATGAGGAGGCCACGAAGGGCCGCAGGCGTCCGGAACGCTCCAGAGCCGCACTGAACAGGAAGCGCCGGCTGGCCGGATGGGCGGTCGCCGTGGCGGGCATGCCACTGCTGACCGCCGCCCTGCTGCCGTTCCGCGACGTGATCTCGCTGCCCAGCGAGATCCTGCTGTTCCTCTGCCTGGTCGTCGGCGTCGCCCTCATCGGCGGCACCTGGCCCGCCTTCACCGCCGCCGTGGGCGGGTCACTGCTGCTCAACCGGTTCTTCACCCCGCCCATCGGTCAGTTCACCATCGCCGACCCGGAGAACTTCCTCGCACTCATCGTCTTCGTGCTGGTCGCCGCCGCGGTCAGCACCATCGTGGACCTGGCTGCCCGGCGTACCAGAGAAGCCGCGCGGGCCCGCGCCGACGCCGAGGCGCTGTCCACGCTGGCCGGGCATGTGCTGCGCGGCGAGGCCGCGCTGCCCTCCCTGCTGGGACGGCTGCGCGAGACGTTCGGCCTGGACTCGGTCACCCTGCTCGAACGCCTCGGCGAACCCACCCCGGACGACCAGGCGGAACCTGATGCCTGGCGGATCATCGCCACCTCCGGCGCCGCACCGTGCACCAGCCCCGCCGTGGCCGACAACGACGTCCAGATCAACGACCAGCTCGTGCTCGCCGCCCGCGGCCGGCTGCTGGACGCCAGCGACCGGCGGGTACTGGAGGCCTTCGCCGCCGAGGCCGCCGTCGCCCTGCGCCAGGAACGCCTCCAGCAGGAAGCCGAGCAGGCCAAAGCCCTGGCCGAGGCCGACAGGATGCGCACCGCGCTGCTCGCCGCTGTCAGCCACGACCTGCGCACTCCCCTGTCAGCCGCCAAGGCCGCCGTCGAGAGCCTGCGCAGCCACGACATCGCCTGGTCTCCCGAGGACCGCGACGAACTGCTGGCCACCGCCGACGAATCGCTCGACCGGCTGGACCGGCTGGTGGCGAACCTGCTCGACATGAGCCGGCTGCAGGCAGGCGTCCTCGGCCTCACCCTCCAGCCCGTGGCGCTGGAGGAGGTCGTGCCCCGCTCCATCGACGATCTCGGGCCGCTACGCGACCGCGTCGAAGGCGACATCTCCGTGGACCTGCCCGAGATCGTCGCCGATCCGATCCTGCTGGAGCGCGTGCTGGTCAACCTCATGACCAACGCCGCCCGCTACAGCCCAGCCGACCGGAAGGTGCTCATCACGGCGAGCTGGCACGACGACCAGGTCGAGATCCGCGTCATCGACCGCGGCCCCGGCATCCCCCGCGAGATCCACGACCGGATCTTCCTGCCCTTCCAGCGGCTCGGCGACCGCGACAACGGCACCGGTGTCGGCCTCGGCCTCGCGCTGTCGCGCGGGCTCACCGAGGCGATGGGCGGCACCCTTGTTCCCGAGGAGACCCCAGGAGGAGGCCTCACGATGATCGTCAGCATGCCCATCTCATCCGGGCGGTGACTCCATGACCAAGATCCTCGTCGTCGACGACGAGCCGCAGATCCTGCGCGCCCTGCGCGTCAACCTGGCCGCCCGCCACTACGAGGCCGCCGTCGCCGCAGACGGCGCGACAGCGCTGTGCCAGGCCGCCGAATGGCACCCCGACCTCATCATCCTCGTGGCTCTGCTCGTTCTGGCGTACGCGGCCTCCGTCACGGACCTTGCCGCCGCAGTGTTTTCTTGTCCCACTCTTGCTCTCTAGGCATGGAGCCTCCTATCGGAAGTCGAAAACAGCGCTACTTCTTTCTGGCCACGATTCTCGGCCAGCCGATCGTGCGGCCGGCGTCCGTCGCCAGTCTGCGGGCCCACTCGGCGCAGGCCGGGCGGGCCTGGGGTGGGGCGGCCTGGGCGGCCAGTTCCTGCCAGCGGAGGCTGTGTCTCCAGCCGTCGGGTACGAGGCCGGCGTGTTCGACGATCATGGGGGCCGAGCGTTCGAGGTGGGTGCGCCACCAGGCCGGGCTGTGGAAGGCCTTGTGCTCCCAGGTCCACATGTCGGCCAGGTGGTCGGGTGGGCCGGCGTCCAGCTCCTCGGTGATTCCGAGGACCACGATGCCGAGGACGCCGCCGGGGGCGAGGAACTGCTGCAGGTAGCCGAGGTAGAGGTCGTCGGTGCCGAAGTACTGGTACGCGTCCAGGCTGATGATCGCGTCGAAGTACTCGTGGGCGAATCTCAGGTCGTGGGCCTCCACGCGTACCGGCAGGACCTGGGATTCCACGCCGGCCTCGACGATCAGGGGCCAGGTCTCGGGGCGGAGCCACATGTCGGCGGCCACGACCTGCACGCCGAACTCCTTGGCGAGGAAGATCGAGCTGGTCGCCCAGCCGCAGCCCAGGTCCAGCACGCGCATGCCGGGCGTCAGGTCGAGCAGGTCGGTCAGGGACTCGGCCAGCCACAGCGGGTTGGGGCCGTCGGCGTAGCGGGCCTGCCAGACCGCGTCGTACGTGGCCGAACGCGGGAACTGGGGGTGGATGAGTTTCTCGGCGACCAGTACGGGGTCCGCGTCGTCGGTCAGCACGCCGTGGGCTCCGATCCCGGGCGGTTGCGGATGGCGCGGCGGCTGAGCCACCACAGGGCCCGGCACAGGTGTTCGCGGTCGCGGTCGATGCCGGCGAGCCGGTTGGCCTGCATGTGGGCGAGGCTTTCGAGGATGTTCCGTTCTGGGGTGGTGAGCAGGCGCCGGGCGGCCAGTCCGCGGATGCGGTGGCCGGTGTCGGCGAGCCGTTGGCGCTGCCGGCCGAAGACGGGGTCCAGCACGGCCCGGTACTCGGGGGCGCGCGGGTCCGGGCGGCGTTCTCCGGGGGTGAGGAGCTCGCAGAGCAGCGGGCGGAGCTCGCGGAAGCGCCTGCGGGCGGTGTCGGTGACGTGCGCTTCGCCGTCGCGGGGGTGGGGGTCGGCGCCCCAGGCGGCGTACAGCTCGTGCAGGGCGGCCACCTGCACCACGTCGGGGTCGAGCCCGGTCCGCAGGAGGTCGGCTGCGGCCTCGCTGCCGGCCCAGAACGCGGTCTCGACCAGGGAGATCGCATGGCCGCCGCCGTACCGCTCCACCTCGCGGCCGTAACTGGTGAACGCGAGGTCCGTGGCCCGTCCGTCGCGGACGAGGCCGCTCCCCCAGGCGGCGCATCGGGACATGACCTCGGCGGCGTCGCCCTGAATGTGGAAGCGCAGGCGCAGGTGCGGCAGCGGGTCGGCGTACCGGATGAAGAACCAGCGGTCGATGAGGTGACCGAGGCCGGCGAGCAGGGCGCGCAGCGGTCCTGTGATGATCGCGTCGTGCTGGTCGGAGGCGGCGTACAGCTTCATGTGGATCCACTCGTCGCCCGGCAGCCAGCGGCGGGTGACGGCGGATGGGGCGGCCGTGCGGGGGGCGGACGGCCGCGGCATGCGGGTGCGGTCGCGCAGCACCAGCGGTACGACGATCTCGGCGTGGTACGGGCGGCCCGCCCGGTCGCGCAGCCACAGGTCGCCGGGGCCGGGGAGTGCTTCGAGCAGGCGGATCTCCTCCTCCGGGCGCCGGAGCCCGCGGTGCAGTTCGTCCACCCAGAGCGGGTGGTCCAGGTCGAGCAGCAGCCGGTTGTCGCGGAAGGTCAGGTAGACGTGGCGCGGCACCCGCCACCTGCGCCGCCACCTCTGGCAGGCGTGGAAGAAGGCGTCCGGGTCGCCGGTGGGCGGGAGGGTGGCGGGTGTGAGCGTCCATTGGGCGGGCTGGAGCACCACCTTGCCGCGGGTCAGCCGGGGCAGGAAGGGCGCGCCCGCCGCCGGGCCCCAGTCGAACGCGCACAGCGGGGTGTAGCCGTCCTCGGAGAACTCCAGGAGGGCGCGGCAGATGTTCGGGGCCTGGGTGACGTTCACCGCGTGAGTCTGGCCGATCGCCAGGGGGCGGCCCAGGGAGAGGGAGCGCAGGTAGAAGTGGTCGCCGGTGGCGCCGAGCACGATGTCGGTCAGCGGGATCTGCTCGACCGGGGGGCCGGTGGGTGCGGCGTTCACGCACACTTCGTGGTCGCGGGTGGGGGGACGGACGGCCAGGTTGCCGCTGCGGTTGGTCGTGATGCCGTAGTTCAGCTCGGCGAACACCGTGTCGGGGCGCAGTTCCTCCTCCAGCCGCTGCTGGGCGCGGAGCCGTGCCAGGGCAGTCTCGTCGAGCAGGTCGAAGAAGCGGCCGAAGGACTGCCCGCCGCCGTAGGTGCCGACGGTGCTGAGCACGAGCCGCCACCGGCCGTCGCGGAGCGCCTCGGGCGAGGCGGCGGCGAGCTGGAAGAAGACGTCCTGTGAGGTACGCGGGCGGCTGTGGGCCTCGTCGGGGCGCCAGACGGTGAGCCGGTCGAGCAGGTGGTCGTCGAGCTCGACCGCGAGCAGGCCGTCGCGGGCGGCGCGGATCGCGGTCTCGACCAGGGCGCGGTCGCGTTCGGGGTGCTCGGGCTCCGGCTGGTGCGGCCATGCCTGTGCGAGTGCCGGTTCGCGGTAGGTGGCGGGCGGGCCGAGGCCGGTCTCCGGGTTGAGCACGTCGAGCAGCGGCAGCTCGACGCCGGCGCCGTAGTGCTCCAGGAAGACGTGGTGGTAGTCGACGATGTGCGGCCGCCGTTGCCAGGCGCAGCCGAGCCGCATCAGCAGCTCTCCCGCCTCGGCCGCCGCCGTGCCGATCTCCGCCGGCAGCGTCGCCTGCTCCAGGGCGAGTGCCGTGTCGAGCTGGAACGTCGGGCCGGTGAAGCCGGGCGTCATCGCGCGCTGGCCCGCCTCGAGCCGGGCCACTCGCGCGGCGCCTCCTTCCCTGTCCACCTCGTCGGCGAGCTGCCGCACCTTCTGCAGGTCTGCCACGACGTCGTCGTGCACGCCACGGTCGATCAGGCGCTTGGCCAGGTGGACTTCGGGCAGCGGCTCGGTCGGGGCGGGGAGCAGGTCGGGCAGGAGGATGCGCAGGTCGAAGAGCTGGTCGAGCAGGCGGCCGATCTTGTGGTGGGGTGCGTTCGGGAAGCGGCCGGCCAGGGCGGCCTTCAGCTCGGCGTACGTCGGGCCCTGCTCTGCCAGCTCCAGCGCGGCGGTGAGCGGGCGGCTCGTCGAGAGCTCGATGCGCCGGTTCTGCGCATACAGGACGATGCGTGTGCCGAAGCGGTGCAGCAGGGCGTTCACGTGCACGCCGAGCCGGTCGCGATCGAGCCGGTCGGTGACGCGGGCCAGCCAGACGTTGTCGGCCCTGGTCCTGGTCGCCAGGACCGGGTCGGCGGCCAGGGTCGCGATCCCGGAGGTGTCGTGAAAGGTGTCGTGGAAGGTGCCGGTGGCGACGCCGGCGAACAGGCCCATGGGGGTGGGCCGGGTGGACATCCTGGTCAGGTACCTGAGCAGGGCGGCGTCCCGGCGGTGCGCGGCCTTGCCGCCGGTGGTGGGCGCGGACAGCGCGGCGGCCAGGTCCGGGCTCGCGACCTGGAGCGCCTGGCGGACGCGGGGCTCGAAGGCGAGTTCGCGTAGCGCACGCCGTCCCTGGTCACGGGCCTGTGACAGGGCGGCCGGCGCGTCCTGGATCGTCAGTGTGTCGGCGGGCAGGACGGGGGCGCGAAGCATGAACAGCTCCGACGCCGCGTACAGGCGCTCAGGATGTGCCATGCGGCTGGTCCTCCTCGCTCTCACCGACGCCGCTCAGCCGGCCATCAGGGCGTCGGCCCAGCGGGGCGGCACCGGCTCGGTGACGGACAGCAGCGCCAGCGCGACGCCCGCCGCGCCCTCCAGCAGTCCTGGCTGGTCGATCCAGGCGCCGCCACGGCTGGCGGCGAGCGGCGAGCCCGGTTCGCCGGTCACCTGCGGCTTGTAGTCCCGCACGATGAGCGGGTGGCCGGGGTCGCAGCCGCCGAGCAGCCGTTCGACCAGGCATTCCAGCGCCGCCCTTGCCGCCGCGCTGCCGG
The DNA here is from genome assembly GCF_040609855.1 of Nonomuraea sp. NPDC004580. Lineage (NCBI taxonomy): Bacteria > Bacillati > Actinomycetota > Actinomycetes > Streptosporangiales > Streptosporangiaceae > Nonomuraea > Nonomuraea sp. NPDC004580. The sequence goes on from NZ_JBEXLH010000009.1 coordinate 140,962, forward strand.
TCCGGACGGCGAACGCCCGGCAGATCAGCAGCACTCCCCCGACTCCATGGCACAGCCCCGGGCCGAGGGTGCGGGGCCGCGCCTCCAGCAGGCGCAGCGCGGCCTCGAAACCCTCGACCGCGACGGCCCGTACGGACGCGTCGCCGAGCGCCTCGGCTGCGTCGAGCAGGGCGGAGGTGATGCCGGGTGCGCCGTAGCAGTACGCGGGCTCGGACGGCTGCCCGAGCCGGGGCGCGATCTCGCCCGACGCGTCGAACGGCATGACCCGCGACCACGTACGGCCGTGCTCGCCCCACCAGGAGGCCGCGACGAGCTGATCGGCGAGGCCGCGGATCGCCCCGCGCATACCGGGGGCGCGGTGACCGGCGAGCCAGGCCCTGCTGAGCGCCGCCAGCGGCCCCGGGAGGCCGTGGGCCAGGCCGAGGTCCACGTAGCCGTGGGGGTAGAGCTCGCGTTCGCCGTCCCGTCCGTAGTTCTCCGGCGCGATTCGCCAGGGCGTCCATCGGGAGGTGGTGAGCGGCCCATGGCCGGTGGCGCAGCGGGCGACGAGCCGCTCGATGACCACGTGGACGGTCGCGGGCCGTCGGGAGGCGTAGCCGAGTATCCCGGCGAGGCCGCTGATGACGTCGTAGTCGTGCACGGTCAGCGCCCGATCGGCGGCGGCGCCGAACCCGTCGAGCTGCTGGGCCAACCGGCTGTCGAGGCCGCGCAGCGTCCTGGCGTACCGGCCGTCCTCGTCGCACTCGGCGACGGCGAGGGCGATGCCGGTGGTGCCGAGCGACAGTCCGGGGCGTTGCAGCGGACGCTCGCGGGTGCTCGCGGCGGCCACCTTCAGCCACCGGTGCGCCTGCGTCCACCAGCCGGAGTCAGGGAAGGCGCGGGCGGCGTGCGCGAAGGCGACCGCGCTGCCGGCGGCGCCCCCGTACAGGGCCGCGCCCGGCTCCCACAGGGAGCGGCCGACCGTCGCCGCGGCCGACCGCGCCGCCTCGGCGACCAGCTCCTCGTCGCGGAGGCGGTGCAGGATCTCGGCCGCGACCTTGCGCGCCTCGGACGCCGTCGCGGCGGGCAGCAGCTCAGTCATAGGGGAAGGTCTCCATGAGGTGGCCGAAGCGGGCATTGAAGAGCCGGTGGTGCTCGGCGGTGAACACCTCCCGCCAGGTGCCGATCCGGCCGCGGTGGAAGCTGTAGGCGTTGCGGTTGAACACCTTGTCGGCGACGACCTCGGGGTCCATGTCGGTCCCGACGTGCTCGGCGACCCGCCGCACGGCGGCGAGCTGGCGTTCCGCGCTGCCGCCGCCCTGCTCGCCGATCAGCTCCTCGAACGACACGGCGCACACGTCCGGGTGGTGGAACAAGCTGATGGCGGCGTCGAAGTCGGACAGCAGCGGGACGGCCGGGTCGCGGAGGAGGTAGGTGATGCGCTCGGACATGGTCGGCAGGCTGCGCAGGATCGGGCGGAACACGGCGGCCTCGGGCTGGCGGCCGAGCTCGTGGCCGCCCTCGCCGGACAGGAACGTCGCCATGGAGATGAGCGTGTCGCGCGGGTCGCGGTAGCCCAGGATCACGCGCGGGCCTTCCGGGCTCTGCCACTCCCGCAGGAACGCGGGGTCCATCCGCCAGATGTCGAGCGAGTGGAACGTCCAGCAGATGCCGGGCGGGGTGGTGGAGAAGGGCCGCCCCCACGCCTCGCGGTGCATCGGCACGGGCTGGTCCAGCTCGGGGCTGGCCAGCTTGGTGTGGGAGACGTTGCCCGCGGCGAGCTTGGCCCGCCACAGCTCGGCGACCTGGAACCACAGGAGGTTGGTGGCCTGGACGAACCCGTCGCGGTCCGTGCGGTGGTCGAGCTCGGCCGCCGCCTCGGGATGCATGTAGTGGCGGGCCAGCTCGATGCGCCGGCGCAGGCTCAGCGCCACCACGGCCTCGCGCGGCGGGACGGCCTCGCCGTCGGTGTGGTAGCCGAGCAGGATCATCAGCTCCTGCAGGAGATGGGTTCCGCTCTTTCGCGGGGAGACGGCTATGACGCGCTCTGCGGGCATGGGGGGACCTCTCGTTCGCCGTGCCGTCCCGTCGCGACCGGCATGAGGAAGGGTCACGACGGGCGGATCACCTGATGCTCAGCAGCACCTGCTGGGCCACGAGGTGACCGTGACGCACGGCGCACACGTCCACCAGTGGGTGTGCCGGCCGACGGGCTGGGTGCCCTCGGGCAGGACGGAGATCTCGATGTCCAGCTCGAACTCCTCGACGTCGTCGGCCGCGGGTTCGGTCCGCGTGATGCTCATGGCGGTCACCTTTCTTTCTCGACAGGGCGTGATGGTGGCTTCATGCCGTGACGACCAGGCCGTCGTCCACGAGCGCCTGCAGGGCCGTGTCGGCCTGGCGGAGCGCCTCGGCGGGCGGGACGACGCCGGCGACCGACTCGGCGTACTCCTTGCTGATCGCCGTTCTGTCCCGGCCGTCGCACAGGCGGTAGACGAGCCAGGCGGCCGGGTTGAGCCAGCGCACGCGGGGCGGGTCGGCGAGGGCCACGACGAGGCGGCGCTGGTCGGGCATCGGCACGGCGGCGACGGGGGCTACGGCTTGGTACGTCGTGCCGTCCCCGGCCACGGGCGTCGGCGGCGCGAGCAGGTCGAGCGCCTTGACCAGCCAGGCGATGAGCTGGTGGCCGTAGCCGGTGAACAGGCCGGAGCGCTGCGCGAGCTGCTCGGCGAGGTGGCGGGCGCGCAGCTCGGGGGTGGCGTAGCGGGCGCCGCCGAAGGTCGCGCGGCTGAGTGCGGCGTCCGCGGGCGGCTCTCCGAACCGGCTCGTGACCTCGGGTCCTGCCGAGCGGGCCAGGCCGTGGTAGACGGCGAGGTGGACGTACACGTGCAGGGCGAACAGCACCCGCATCAGCGACCAGGCCTCGCGCCGCCACGGGATCGGGACGACGTCGGCGGTGGCGTCGACGTGGTCGAAGACCACGGCGCCGCAGCGGATGATCTCGAAGAGGGCGAGGTGGAGCGCCTCGTGCAGCAGCGCTCCCGCCGCGTCCCAGACGTTCTGCAGCTTCTCGGGGGCGATGAAGACGGTGGCGGGGAAGCGGTCGCCGCCGGAGACGGAGTGCAGCGGCCCGTCCTCGCCCTCGTCGCGGGCGAGGCCGATCATGCCGACGTTGGCGAGGACGCCCGGCCCGACGGACGGCATCAGCGCCGTGAGCAGGGCGGCCGCCTCGTCGATCATCTTGAGCTCGGCGGCGGAGGGTTTGATCGGGACGTCGGCCGTCCCTTGAGGGAACTGCTCGTCGAGCAGGGACCACAGGCGTGCCGTCACGGGATCTTTCGTGCTGCGGGTCGTTCCCGTCCACACCCAGGCCGAACGCGAAGGCTCGCCGGCCTCGCGGCTCACCACGTGACCGCCGCCGGCTGCGCGGCTCACCGCGTGGCCGGCGTCGGCGGGCAGCAGGCCGGGCAGGAGCAGGCCGGTGTCCGCATGCGTGGTGACGGTCTGCAGGCCCTGCGTGGTGACGGTCTGCAGGTCGCTCTCGAACGCGCTGCGCAGCACCGGGTCGCGGCTCAGCACCCGCAGGTCCGCGTCGGGCGCTGCCGCGCAGCGCCGTACCGGCTCGGCGTTGTGCGGGGTCAGCTCGGCCAGCAGGGTAAGGCCGACGCGCAGCCGCCCGAGCACGCGCCGCTCGATGGCGCCGGCGTCGCCGTACTCGGGGTCGGTGCCGAGCAGCCGCTCCACCTCCTGCCAGAGGTCACGCCGCGTCATGGGCAGGCTCCTTTCCTCAACGGAGGTGGCCGGGTGCCGGTCGGCACCCGGCCACCGGATCACGTGTTGTCGGGACGGTGGGGGCCGCGGTCACGCGGGTACCAGTCGCGCTCGGCCGCGTTGTCCGAGGTCACGGCCGGAGCTTCCACCGACGTGCTGGAACGGATGAACTCGCGGGGGTCGGGCACTGATGTCATGATCATCTTTCCTTTCGTTGGGTTGATCACCTGTCGGCGGATGGCTTGAGCGGGAGCGCGGGCGGCGAGTCGACGGCGTCCGCGTCGGTCAGCGGACGGGCGTCTCCTGCGAAGCGGTCCAGCTCGGCGCCGCTGAGCAGCGGCGTCCCGGCGGGCGGGCCGCCCGCGACGACGAGGTTGCCGATCCGGTCGCCGCGCAGCACATCGGGCTCGGCGAACAGGCGCACCTCGTCGAACACCGCCCGGAACGTCGCGACCTGGCGGCGGGCGAAGGCGAAGGGGACCGCGTCCAGGATGTTCAGCGCGTAGTGGCCGCCCGGCTTGAGCGCCGCCGCCACCGCGGTGAGGAACTCCAGGCTCGTGAGCCGTGCGGGGACGCCGGTCCTGATCAGCACGTCCGTGACGATGAGGTCGTAGGCGTGCGGGCGGGCGGAGCCGACGGCGTCGCCGGCGTCCGCGATGCGGATCTCCAGGCCGGACGGCGGCGGCAGCACCTCCGTGACCGTTTTCATCAGCGTGGCGTCCCGGTCCACTACCAGCTGGGACGATCCCGGGCGGGTGGCGGAGACGTAGCGCGGGAGCGTGAGACCTCCGCCGCCCAGGTGCAGCGCCGTGAGCGGTGCCCCGGCGGGCGCGGCGCCGTCCGCGATGGAGGCCAGCGCCCGTACGTACGGCATTTTCAGACGGCGGGGGTCGGCGAGGTCCACATAGGACTGCGGGAAATGGTCGAGAATCAGCACCCACATATCGGGATGACCGACGGCCGGCGTCAAATCGACCGTGCCGAAATCGGTGGACACGGTGACCGCGCCTTCGGGTCCTTGATGAATGGTCATGGAGTAGCAGACCTTTCGTCCTTCGACAGCATCGAGCTTAAGTCGGCGCGCGAATCCATCACAGGTCAGCGGCAGGCCATTCACCGGACATTTCCCGCGATTGCCGGTCGCGCGGCGTTGATGGCCGGCCCCCGCGCCCGGTGAATGTCCGGCAGATACCCTCCGCACGCCCTTTGAACTCCTGACCTGCGCGTCGATACTCCTGAAGGAGAACGCACACAGAAAGGTGGAAACGGCATGAGAACTGCATTAGCGTCGATGGGCGACAGGCTGCTCACGCTGCTCGCGCCCAAGGCGGTCGCCAGTGCGGGAGCCTGTGAGTACGAGAGGTTCTGCAGTTCCCCGCAATGCAAGATGGGGACCAACCTCTACCCGCGTACGCTGTACACCCTGTACAGCAACTGCGACATCGTCTCCTCGGGCTGCTGCACCACCTAGCGCCGCATCGACGATTCCGCTTGGTTCCGCGCCACGCGGGACCAAGCGGAATTCGTCCCGGACTTTTGTGGGAGTCGGAACAGTGCTTGCTTATATCGGCTTCGGTTGCCGGGTGATGCTCGCCGTGGTGTTCCTGGCCGCGGCGGTGAGCAAAGTGCGCAACCGGCGCGATCGGGCCGCCTTCAGGACGTCCCTGGGAGCGTTCGGCGTCAAAGCCCGCTTCAGGCCCGCCGTGGCCGCGGCGGTGATCGCCGGCGAACTGGCCACGGCGGCGCTGCTCGCGGCCGACGCCACCGCGCTCGCGGGGCTGGCCCTCGGATCGGCGCTGCTGATCGCCTTCGCGGTGACGATCGGCGCGGTGCTGCGGCGCGGCTCGTCGGTGAGCTGCCGGTGTTTCGGCGCCTCGACGCAGCCGCTGGGCCGGCGGCACCTCGTACGCAACGCGCTCCTGCTGCTGGTGGCGGCGGCGGGCGTCACGGGGACCGCGCCGGCCGCGGGGTGGGACCCGGGAGCGCTGCTGGTGGCCGGGTTCATGGCGGTGATCGTGGCCGCCCTTGTCATCTCTTATGACGATCTCGTGTCGGCGGTCCTCCCCCGCTGACGCTTCCCGAAGGAGGGTGTGTCGATGGATGTGGTGCTGATCGCCGCGGTCGTCGTGGTCGGCGTGCTGGGCGGGCTCAACCTGCTGCTGATGCTCGCCGTGCTGCGGCGGCTGCGCGAGTACGACGGCAGATGGGCTCGGTCGGGCATGGACGACCTCGCCCAGCGCAGATTCCTCCCCGACGCGGGCACGCGGGTCGCCGACTTCAGCGCGACCACGCTGGACGGCGCCGAGATCGCCCTGCGCGACCCGGCCGGGGTGAGCGGGGTGGACGGTCCGCTGCTGGTCGCGTTCTTCGCCACCGGCTGCCCGGCCTGTCACGACGAGCTGCCGCGTTTCGTCCAGTACGCCGCCACCGCGCCGGGCGGCCGCGAACGGCACCTGGCGGTGGTCTCCGGGGCGCCCGACGAGGTCGCGGACGTCGTGGAGGCCGTCTCGCCGGTGGCCCGCGTGGTGGTCGAGCCGGACGAGGGCCCGGTGGCGACCGCGTTCAGCGTACGGCGCTGGCCCTTGTTCGTCCTGCTCGGGCAGGACGGCACGATCCTCGCCGGCGTCGGCGGCGTCTCCGCTCTCGAGCGGCAGGCCGTCTCGGTGTGATGCGCGCTTCCGCGGAGGATGAGTCCGGCTGGCGGGAACGCTGCGTGACCGCGCTCGGCCTGGCCTGGCGGGCCAGGCCCGCGCTGCTCGCCGCGCAGCTGGCCGGGGCGCTGGTCATGGGCGCGACGCCGGTCGCGGTCGCGTGGCTGACCAAGCAGATCCTGGACGAACTGCTCGGACGGCGGCAGCCGATCGGCTGGCTGCTCGGGCAGAGCGCGCTCCTGGCCGGGCTCGGGCTGGTCGCGGCGGCCCTGCCGCATCTCTTCCAGTACGTCGACGCCGAGATGGGCCGCTCGATCCGGCTGCACAGCCGCGACCGGCTGTACGCGGCGCTGTCTCGGCTGGCCGGGCTGTCCAGGTTCGAGGACCCAGCCTTCCACGACCGGATCCGGCTGGCCCAGCAGGCCGGCGAGATCTCACCCCAGGCGATGCTCGACGCCTCGCTGGGCGGCGTACGGACGGTGGTCACCATGCTCGGGTTCACCGGGTCGCTGCTGGCGGTCAGCCCGGTCATGGCAGCGGTCGTGCTGGTCTCGGCCGTGCCGGTGGTCACCGCCGAGCTGAGCCTGAGCGCCCGGCGGAGCCGGATGATGTGGACGGTCAGCCCGCACGAGCGGCGGCAGGTGTTCTACTCGCAGCTGATGATCGACCGTACCGCCGCCAAGGAGATCCGGCTGTTCGGCCTGGCCGACTTCGTCCGCTCGCGGATGCTGAACGAGCTGCGCCAGGTCAACGCCGCGCAGCGGCGGCTGGACCGGCGGGTGTGCCACACCCAGTTCGGGCTGGCCGCGCTGACCGCCGCCGTCGCCGGGGTCGGCCTGTGCTGGGGCATCCTGCAGGCCCGCGCCGGCCTGCTGACGCCGGGCGACGTGATCGTCTTCATCGCGGCCGTCGCCGGCGTACAGACCGGTCTGTCCGGGCTCGTCTCCCAGCTCGCCTCAGGGCACCAGGCGCTCCTGCAGTTCGCGCACTACCTCGCCGTCCTCAACGCCGAACCGGACCTGCCCGCCCCGGCCCTCCCCGCCGCCGCGCCCTCGTTGCAGGGCGCGATCGAGCTGCGCGACGTCTGGTTCCGCTACGACCCCGACAAACCCTGGGTGCTCCGCGGCGTGAGCCTGCGCATCCCGGCCGGCTCCCTGCTGGCCCTGGTCGGCGTGAACGGCGCCGGCAAGAGCACCCTGGTCAAGCTCCTGTGCCGCCTGTACGAGCCCACCCGCGGCTCGATCACCTGGGACGGCGTGGACCTCCGCCACATCCCCGTCGCCGACCTGCGCAAACGCATCGGCACCGTCTTCCAGGACCACATGAACTACGACTTCACCGCCGCCGACAACATCGGCATCGGCGACCTGCCCGCCCTGCACGACCGTGACAGGATCCGCACCGCGGCGACCGCCGCCGAGGTCGACGCCACCGTCACCGCGCTCCCCCACGGCTACGACACCCTGCTGAGCCGCATGTTCTTCATGAACGCCGACTCCGACGACGCCACCACGGGCGTGACCCTGTCCGGCGGCCAATGGCAGCGCATCGCCCTCGCCCGCGGCCTCATGCGCGGCCGCCGCGACCTGCTCATCCTCGACGAACCCAGCTCCGGCCTGGACGCCGAGGCCGAGCACACGATCCACCGCCGCCTGGCCGAACACCGCCACGGCACCACCAGCGTCATCATCACCCACCGCCTCAACGGGGTCCGCATGGCCGACCACATCGCCGTCCTCGACGACGGCCGCATCACCGAACAGGGCACGCATGAGGAGCTGATGGCGTACGACGGCACGTACGCCCGCCTTTTCCGCATGCAGGCCTCCGGCTACCAGCCGGACCCGATCCCATGATCCCCCTGACCCTGCTGACGGCGTCGGTCCTGACGATCATCCTCATCCGCCGCACCCTCGTGATCGTCACCGTCTCCGGCACCAGCATGACCCCAGCCCTTCACCCCGGCGAGAGACTCCTGGTCCGCCGATGCGACCTCACCGCGTTGCAGGTCGGCGACATAGTGGTCCTGGAACCCCCACGCATCCCCGTCTCCCCCGAGGTCACAGCCCTGGCCCCGTTGCCGGCCCGAACGAAATGGCAGGTGAAGCGAGTAGCAGCCCTCCCCGGCGACCCCATCCCAGAACCGGCGAGAAAGGCATCAGGCACCCTGCGAACCGTCCCGAACGGCACCCTGATCGTGCTGGGCGACAACAAGGCCAGCCACGACTCCCGCCTCTCAGGCCCCTACCCCGCCTCCCACCTCCTCGGCCGCACCCTCCGAAAACTCTGACGCTCACCGGTGGCGATCGGGATGCGGTGGCGATCCCCGTGCGGCCCGCCGAGAGCCGGCCTGTGCCGAGCAGGGGCGCCGCGGCGCGGGGTGAGTGCGCGCCACCCGGGCGAGCGGTCGTGTTCATCGGCTCGGACCGGCGAACGTATCGGCCGTAGGGAACCCGTGCCGGTTCATGCGGCGTTGCACCTGTAGATGCCGGGCCTCAATTGGCCGTCGCCTGCCTTTCGGAGCGTTCATGAAGCCGCTGCCGTTGAGAATTCAGGCCCTCCTCCGAGGAGCCCGCCCGTGGCTGACAAACCGTCCGTCCTGTTCGTCTGCGTCCACAACGCCGGCCGCTCGCAGATGGCCGCCGGCTGGCTGACCCACCTGGCCGGCGACCGGATCGAGGTCCGCTCAGCCGGATCGGAACCAGCCGAGCGGGTCAACCCGGTCGCGGTGGAAGCCATGCGAGAGGTCGGTATCGACATCACCGCCGCCCACCCCAAGGTCCTCACGGCCGACGCGGTCAAGTCCTCCGACGTGGTCATCACCATGGGCTGCGGCGACGCCTGCCCGATCTTCCCCGGCAAACGCTATGAGGACTGGAAGCTCGACGACCCGGCCGGGCAGGGCATCGAAGCCGTCCGGGCCATCCGCGACGACATCCGGTCCCAGGTCGTCAGGCTGCTCGGCGAGCTACTGCGCGACGGCAGGGGCGGTTAGCGGAGCGAACAGGGCGCCCAGCCGGTTCACCGTCTCGGGGATGATCCAGTAGTAGACCCAGGTGCCGCGCCGCTCACTGCCGATCAGTCCGGCGGTGCGCAGCACCTTGAGGTGGTGACTGATGGTGGGCGCGGTCAGGTCGAAGGCGTCGGTCAGGTCGCACACGCACGCCTCGCCGCCGGCGTGAGAGCCGATCATGGACAGCAGCCGCAGGCGTACCGGGTCGGCCACCGCCTTGAGCAGCACGGCCAGCTCGGCGGCGTCGCCTTCGCTGAGCGGCTCGCGGGCGATCGGCGCGCAGCACGCCCCCTCCTGCGCGCCCTGGCCGGCTCGGACGAGGGGCAGGGTGGTGGAAGTCATGCGGGGGCCTCCGGACCTGGCGGGTGTTTCGACGTTCGTCTAAATGATAGTCGGGGATGGCCGGTCAGTGCGGCGCGGCGTCGGCGCACAGGCGGACGTACATGGGCATGTACACGTAGACGTGCAAGGGGTGGACCGGTCGGCGCCCGTTGCGAGCAGAGCTGGCCACCCGCTCAGAGATGATGTGAGTCACGGCTCGCCGTCACTGGCCGAGCAGGCGCTGGATGTCCTCCAGGAGTTTCGCGTCAGCGGCCAGATGTGCATCGGCGTTGTCGAACAGCGCGTCGGCCAGCGGTGACAGGCCGGCCTTCGCTTCCCGCCCCGCCGCGATGTCCGCCCGCCGGCTCTCCAGCGCCCGGCAGGAGGCCGCCACCAGCTCCCGCGCCTCTCCCGAATCCAGCAACGCGTGCCAGCGCAGCGCCAGTGCGAAGTCGGACCTGGTGGAGTGCGGGGGCGCGGACAGTGCCTTGCGCAGCAGGTCGCGTAGCGCACGCCGGCCCTCGGGCGTGATCGCGTAAACGCGGCGCAGCCGATCGCCGGTGCGTTCCTCCGAATGCGTCTCGGCGAGCCCTTCGGCCTCCAGCTTGGCCAGGGCGTGATAGACCGATCCCGCCTTCACGTCGGTCCACTGCTCCAACGCCCCGGCCGTGACGAGCTGATTGATCTCGTACCCGTGCCGCGGCCCCTCATTGAGCACGCCCAGGACGAGCAACCGGGTCGACGACACTCGAACACCTCCACGCGATAGTCGAGATTGACCATATCAACGGCCTCGTGCTCTGATAGTCAAAGTTGATTAATCAAAATGGAGCAACGGAGCGTACGGATGTTCTTCCTCACACGACGGATGGACGCGCTCGTCCGCGCGTACACGCGGCTCGGCAGGTTCAGCGGCGCGGTGCTGGTCGCCCGCGGGGGCCGGCGGCTCTTCGCCAAGGGGTACGGCCACGCCGACCACGAGCACGCCGTGCCCAACACATCGCGCACGGCATTCAGGATCGGGTCCCAGACCAAGACCTTCACCGCGATCGCGATCCTGGGCCTCCAGGAGCAGGGCAGGCTCCGCGTCGCCGACCCGATCGGCCGCCACCTGCCCGGCTACCCGCACGGCGACGCGATCACGCTGCACCACCTGCTGACCAACACCTCGGGCATCCCCGATTACGTCACGACCGAAGGCTTCACCCGCGTCATGGGAACGCCACGCACGAGAGCGGCGCTCATCGCCGACTTCAAGGATCGGCCCCTGCTGTTCGAGCCCGGCGCGCGGATGAGCTACAGCAACTCAGGATGGGTCCTGCTCGGCGAGGTGATCGAGCGGTCGTCCGGCCTGAGCTACGCCGAGTACATCCGCAGGCACATCCTCGCCCCGCTGGCCATGGAGGACAGCGGCCTGACCGACGAGCCCGCCGAAGGACACGCCATCGGCTACATGGCCGGCGACGGACGCCTCACCCGCACCCCGCACCTGCACAACTCCCATCAGGACGCCGCCGGGGCCCTGCACTCAACCGTCGAGGACCTGCACCGCTGGAACCGCGGTCTGCCCCGCCTGCTGCGCCCTGAATCGCTCGCGGAGCTGGTCAAGCCGCACGCCGCAGCCGACGGGATCGGCTACGGCTACGGCTGTGCGGTGCGCGGCGAACGCGTCGAAAGCTCCGGCGGTACTATCGGCTTCGTCAGCGTCTCAGCGCACTACCGTCGCGACGACCTCTTCGTGACCGTGCTGTCCAACCTCGAGAACGCCGCGTTCACCGAGATCGAGGCCGCCCTGGCGGCGATCGCCCGGGGCAGACCGTACGAACTGCCCAGCCGCCGGACCTTCGTCACCGTCGATCCTGCCGTCCTCGACCGGTACACCGGCCGCTACACGATGCGCTACCTGGGCCGCACCTCCACGATGGACGTCACGCGCGACGGCGACCGGCTGATGGTGGAGGTGCACGGGCTTGCCAAGACCGACCTGCGGCCCATGTCCGAAACCCGGTTCTTCGCCAGGATGAAAGGGGAGGTCGAATTGGATTTCCTGGCGACCGGCGAGGTCGCGGTGAACTGGGCGGGCCGCGACATCACCGCCTGCCCGGCCAGCTGATCTCCTTCACCTGGTAGGCAGGTACATCCCTCCAGCAAGCCGACGACCGCCGAAACGATCGGCGTGTACTGCCGGCGGCATGGTGGACGAGCAGATGACCTTGCGCCGCGTAGGAGGGCGCTCGCGCCGCCGGTCGAGGCGGCGGTGATCGGATCGGGGGGCATCGAATCTCCTGGTCAGCCGCAGCAGCCGCCCTGGGACGCCCCGGCAAGCGGCAGCGGGGTGCTCAGGAGGCCGCCGCTGATCCCGGTGGCCAGGCCGACCCGCTGCTCTTGGGCCTCGGCGAGGCTGGAGGAGCAGACGCCGGTTTCGGGCAGGTCGAGCTGGACGTCCCGGGCCGCCTCCCAGTCGCCGGCCAGCGCGGCGACCACCGAGCGGGCCTGCTCGTAGCCGGTGGCCAGCAGGAACGTGGGAGCGCGGCCGTAGCTCTTGACGCCGATGGCGTAGTAGCCGTCTTCGGGGTGGGCGAGCTCGTCGGCGCCGTGCGGCGGGACGGTGCCGCAGGAGTGCGCGTTGGGGTCGATCAGCGGGGCGAGGGCGCGGGTGGAGCCGAGGATCGGGTCGAGGTCGAGGCGCAGTTCCCCGGCGATGGTGTGGTCGGGGCGGTAGCCGGTGGCGGCCACGATGCGGCCGGCGGTGATGGTCTGCTCGTGTCCTGAGGGGTCGCGGCTGAGCACGCGCACCTGGTCGCCGTCCCGTTCGACGGCGTGGGTGAAGAAGCCGGTCACCAGGCGGATGCGGCCGCTCTCGACGTGGGCGTGCAGGCGGGTGCCGAGCGCTCCCCGTGCGGGCAGGGCGTCCGCGTCTCCGCCTCCGTACGTACGGGCGGCGCTGCCGGCGCGGATCGCCCACGTGATCGGGGTGTCCGCAAGCTGGGCCAGGGCGAGCAGCGTGGTGGCCGCCGAGTGGCCGGCGCCGATGACCAGGACGTGCCGGCCTGCGTACCGGTCGCGGTCGGCGCCGAGGACGTCGGGCAGGGCGTGGTCGATCAGGTCACCGGCGTCCGCCTCCCCGTGGGCGGGCAGGCCGGAGGCGCCGAGCACGTTCGGGGTGGCGTAGGTGCCGGAGGCGTCGATGACGGCACGGGCGTGCAGCTCGCTCCCGTCGGCAAGGCGGATCAGGAACGGCGCCTGCTCGCGGCCCGCCGTACGGACGCGGTCGTAGCCGAGCCTGCTGATCGCCGTCACCTCCGCCCCGGTGCGCACCCGCTCGCCGAACAGCTCGGCCAGCGGCGCCAGGTAGTCGTCGATCAGTTCGGCCCCGGTGGGCAGCCACTCGGGGTCCGGCGCGCTCCAGCCGGCGGCCTCCAGCAGGCGGCGCGCGGCGGGGTCGATGTCGTACTTCCACGGGCTGAACAGCCGTACGTGCCCCCACTGCGCGATCGACGCCCCCGCCCGCTCCCCCGCCTCCAGCACCACGAAGTCCAGCCCGCGCTCGGCGAGGTGGGCCGCCGCGGCCAGCCCGATCGGGCCGGCGCCGATGACCACGACGGGCAGGCCATCGGGTCGTGCGGCCGGGCGGCTGGGCTCCAGCTCGACGGCGTTGGGACTGCAGCATCCACTCATGGCATTTCTCCTGATTCGACATCCGTCTAAGTAACACCATCGGCAGAATGCCCGAAGACTTAGATGGATGTCAAATTCGACCTTCATCGAATCAACCGGCGTGCGGAGGCCATGCCGGGCAGGCCGCTGTAGCGGGCGGGTGAGAACAGGGCGAGGCTGTCGTGATAGCGCGGCCAGGAGCCGGCCGGCCGGTCAGAGGACTCCAGCAGCGCGGATCGCCGGGATGCGCCTGGAGGAGCGCCGGGCCGGCTGGACGCGCACGCCCTTCACCGGCGAGAGCAGAGGCCACGTGTCGGTCTGGCGGAAGGCGGACGGACGGTGAAATTTTCAACTATCCGAAATTTTCACCGCTTCGGCGTTGGACCAAGTGAGCCCGGCGTTTCGCGCCCATCCGGCCGGACCCCCTGACCGACCAGAGTTGACAGGACAAAGGCGCATTCTTGACTCTTTTTGGGAGCGCTCCCAGTCTTTTCATCTCCGGTTCTGGAGATGACATCAATCAGCACGTTGAGGAAGGACGCCTTCATGGAAGCACTGGTCAACCGGCGGCAGGATCTTTTCCTGGCCCTCTATCGGATCGTGCTGGGACTGCTGTTCAGCTGCCACGGCGCGGCGACCCTGTTCGGTGTTCTCGGCGGCCCGCAGGGCGAGGCGCCGGCCTTCGGCGAGTGGCCAAGCTGGTGGGCGGCCCTCATCGAGCTCGTCGCCGGAGGCATGGTCCTGCTCGGCGTGGCCGCGCGCGCCGCCGCCGTCATCTGCTCGGGCACCATGGCGTACGCGTACTTCGTCGTGCACCAGCCGCAGGCGTTGTTCCCGATCGAGAACGGCGGCGAGAAGGCCGCCCTGTTCTGCTGGGGTTTCCTGCTGATCGCGGTGCTCGGCCCCGGCCGCTGGGCGCTGTCCGCGCTGCGCGCCCCGCAGGCGTCGCTGGCGTCCCCCCAGCCCGACCAGCCCAGCACCGGCCTGCCGCGCCGTCCTGACCTGCGATGACGGGCCCGCCATCCGGCCTATCCGCGGTACCCGTCCGGGGCAGTGCCGTACGACCGTCGTACGAAGGACCTTGGTCCTGGGCCGGTCACGCGGGAAGCGTGCCGGCCCTCGGCTGGAGGAGGTCGGGTCGGTGGCGGCGGATCGCCTCGCCCATCGAGCCGAGTTCCCACTGGGGGTCGATGGCGCCGAGGGGGATGGTGATCCTCCAGAGGCCCGATGCCGGGTCGATGGGCAGGCGGGCGCGGTGGGCCGACAGCCAGGCGGGGGCGTTGGGCGGGATGTCGTACGTGCCCCAGCCCGCCAGGCCGACGCATTCCCTGGCGCCGGTTCTGACGGCCACCCTGCCGTCCCTGGTGATGGTCCGTGGGCTGGGGACCCGGCTGTCCACGACGGTGACGCTCTCGACGTCGTGCCAGGCCAGCCGTACGCGGGAGCCGTACCAGTCCTGCATCTCGACGCCCTCGGGCGAGAGGCGGGCGACCGTGGCAGCGGACAGTTGCCGCCACCTGACCGACCGCACGGCGGCGAGGGTCACCGTCGCGCCTGCCGCGACGAGCGCCAGGTCGAGCCGATGACGGTCGGGGACGACGGCGATCAGCACCAGCCATACCGGGATGAGGAGGATGGAAGGGAGAACCAGCCGGACGATGGTCGCGGGTGAGAAGGCGCGCGCCATGCGGAACTCTTCCATGGTCCCAACCTGGGGCCTCGGCGCCGTCCCGTCAACGCTGACCGGCGATGGTGTCCAGATCGGCCAGGTCCTCGGGTGAGAGGGAGAGGGCGGCGCCGATGACGTTCTCGCGCAGGTGGGCCACCGATGAGGTGCCGGGGATCAGGAGGATGTTCGGGGAGCGCTGGAGGAGCCAGGCCAGGGCTACTGACATCGGGGTCGATTCCAGGCGGGCGGCGACGGCCGAGAGGGCTGAGGACTGGAGCGGGGTGAAGCCGCCCAAAGGGAAGAAGGGGACATATGCGATGCCCTCTGCGGCGAGGCGGTCGATCAGCTTGTCGTCGTGGCGGTGGGCGAGGTTGTACAGGTTCTGCACGCACACGATAGGCGCGATGCCCTGCGCCTGCGCGACCTGCTCCTCGGTGGCGTTGCTGACCCCGAGGTGGCGGATCAGGCCCTCCTGCTGAAGCTGGGCGAGTGTCTCGAACGCCTCCGCCGGCGAGCCGGGCTGGGGGCCTTCGGCGTCGCCGAGCCGGAGGTTGACCAGGTCGAGGACGTCGAGCCCCAGGGACTTGAGGTTGTCGTGGACCTGGCGGCGCAGGTCCTCGGGGCGCCGGGCGGGAGGCCAGCCGCCCTGCTCGTCGCGGGTGGCGCCCACCTTGGTCGCGATGTGCAGCGACTCGGGGTAGGGGTGCAGGGCCTCGCGGATCAGTTCGTTGGTGATGCGCGGGCCGTAGGCGTCGCTGGTGTCGATGTGGGTGATGCCGTGGCCGACCGCTTCCCGCAGGACGGCCAGGGCGCCCTCGCGGTCGGCGGGCGGGCCCATGACCCACGGGCCGGCCAATTGCATGGCGCCGTACCCGAATCGGGTGACGGTCAGGTCTCCCAGGGTCCAGGTGCCGCCGGGAAGGGATGTGCTCATGTGGGTACCTTTCGTTGGTGCTCTGCATCAGTATTGGGAAGCAGCTTCCTTCCGGGAAGTAGGCACTCTGAAGTGCGTAACCCACCCACGGGTGAGAGGTGTGAGCGGTGGCGACGATGAAGGCGGCCCAGCAGCGGGCCCAGGCCAAGGTGGAGTACAACGCGTTCCTGGCGGGGTGTCCCAGCCGGCAGCTGCTCGACCGCATCTCGGACAAGTGGGTCGTCCTGATTCTGTGCGCCCTGGGCGGCGGTGAGGAGGGTCCGAGGGCGATGCGGTACTCGGAGATCTCCCGCATGCTGGCCGGGGTCAGCCAGAAGATGCTGACCCAGACGCTGCGGTCGCTGGAGCGTGACGGGTTGCTGACCCGTACCGTGACGCCGACCGTCCCCGTCACCGTCTCCTACGAGCTGACCGGCCTCGGCCTCTCCCTCCACGACCTGACGCGCGGGCTCAGGAGCTGGGCGCAGACGCACATGAGCGAGGTCCTCGCGAACCGCGAGGACTACGACTCCAGGTGAGGGCCGCGAGCGCCGACAGGGTGGCGGCCAGGATGAGGGCGGCCGTGAGCGACCAGGTGGCGAGCGGGCCCGCGATCGCCGCGCCCAGGGCGAAGCCGGTGATCTTCAGGCTGGCTCCGGTGGTGAAGATCTGGCTGCGCAGCCGCTCGGGGGCCTCGCGGTGGCGGATCGCGAACAGGGCGGTGAGCTGGGGGCCTGGCCGATGCCGACCAGCAGCATGGCGGCGACGAGCACGACCGCGTGATCGACGGCGGCCAGGGCCGCGCCGCCCGGTCGAGCAGCGCCCCGAGCAGCGGGCCGCCGACCGCCGCTGCCGCCGTGATCCCCGCGAGCAGCGACGCGGCATCGGTGGCCGAGCCGGTGACGGCGAATCCGCCTTCTGCGCGAGCACACCGGCCCGCTGCGCCTGACCTCGCACGGCGGCGCCACGCCCTGGCATCCGCACCTCGACCGCGACGACGACGGCCCCTGGGCGAATGGTTCCTCACCTCGTCCTGCATGGCGCTGACCGTGCTCGTCTGGGACCGCCAGCGACCGCCCGGCAAGGTCTGCGCCGCGACCGGCTGCGGGAACGTGTTCATCGCCCAGGGCAGCGGCCAGGAGCGCCACTACTGCTCCCGCCGCTGCGCCACCCGTGAACGGGTCAGGGCCCATCGGGCCGGGCGCTAGGAGCGCCGCAGGTCGCAGGCGGCCCTGGCGTGCTCAGCCGCGACCTCGCCGTCCTCCAGGATCTCGATGCAGAACGCGGTGACGAGCGAGTTGCAGGCGTCGATCCTGGCCTGGGTCGTCGGGTAGCCGTGACTGTTGAGGTAGGCGAGGCAGTCCTGCGGCGACTGCGCCGAGGCGGCGGCCGGCAGGGCGAACATGGTCATGGCGAACAGCCCCACGACGAAGGCGGCTTTCTGCAGAGCACGCATCACGGATCGGACCCCTTTCTGCGAACGGAGACTCGTTCGATTCTCAACCGGCGGCAGCGGCCGGACCAGGGCGCCGGCCGGACATTCACCGGGCACGCTCAGGTGCTGCTCCCAGTGCGGGAGCGCCAGGCTGCAGGGCTGGGCGGTGGTGGCGAGGGCCTGAATCTGTTCGTCGTCACGATGCTTTCGAGTTTCTTGAGGGAACCCCGAACGCTAGACTGCCGCCATGCAGCGAACGCGGTTCAGCGAGATGGCGTGCTCCATCGCCCGCACCATGGACGTGATCGGCGAGCCCTGGTCGCCCCTGATCCTGCGCGACGTGTGGGCAGGGGTGCACCGTTTCGACCACATCCAGGCCGGCCTCGGCATCTCCCGCAAAGTCCTCACCGAACGCCTCCACCACCTGGTCGAGCAGGGCGTCCTCGAACGCCGCCCCTACGACGCCCGTCCCCGCTACGAGTACCACCTCACCGACAAGGGCGCCGACCTCGTCGAGATGCTCATGGTGATGGCGCGCTGGGGCGACCGCTGGCTGGCCGGCGAGGCAGGGCCACCCGTCCTCTACCGCCACCACGCCTGCGGGCAGATCGCCCACGTCGAGCCGACGTGCAGCCGCTGCGGCGAGCCGATGCACGCCGGCGACGTCGACCTCCTGCCGGGCCCCGGCTCGACCGCCGGGTGAACGCCGAGGACGATGTACCGGACATGTCGGAGACGGTGAGCTTCGCCGGAGCGTGACTCAGGGTTCGCGCAGTGCCGCGTCGAGGAGCGAGTCCAGGGCGTTCTGCGAGGTCTGGAGCTGTTCGATGGTCTTGGCGATGCGGGTGCGTTCGCGGCGCAGGTCGTCGACGAAGGTCGGGCAGTGGGACGGCGTGATCAGCCCGTCGGAGCCGTCCACGCAGTCCAGGACGCGGGCGATGACGGCGGTGGGCAGCCCGGCGGCGAGCAGGGCGCGGATGTGGCGGACGGCGGCGACGTCCGACTCGCGGTACTCGCGGTAGCCGTTGTCCAGCCTGATGGGCCTGAGCAGGCCCTGCTCCTCGTAGTAGCGCAGCAGCCGCCTGTTGACCCCGGTCCTGTCGGCCAGGTCCCCGATCCGCATGCCTTGACCTTCACATCGATGTGAGCCCTTACCGTCCCGAGTATCGCCGAAGCAAGGAGGAGTTCAGATGGCGGGGGTAGTGATCATCGGGGCGGGGCCGGGGATCGGGCAGGCGGTGGCGCGCAGGTTCGCCAGGGAGGGGATGCCGGTCGGGCTGATCGCCCGCGGCGAGCGTACGTTGCGGGGCGCGGCCGACGCGGTCGCCGGCGAGGTGGTCACGTGCCGGGCCGACGCCACCGACCAGGCCGGGCTGAACGCGGCGCTCGACGAGGTGGCGCGGGCGCACGGCGTCCCTGATGTGCTGGTCTACAACGCGGCGATCATCCAGGCGGACGCGCCGGGTGAGCTGTCCGTACGCGGCCACATGGACGCCTGGGCGGTGAACGTCGTCGGCGCGCTCAACGCCGCCGCCCACGTGGCGCCCGCCATGGCGGCACGCGGCCACGGCACGATCCTCATCACCGGCGGCATGCCCGAGCCCAAACCCCAGTACGTGAGCCTCTCCCTGGGCAAGGCCGGCGTCCGCACCCTGGTCATGCTGCTCGACCAGGAGTACGGCCCCGCCGGCGTCCACGTCGCGAGCGTCACCGTGGCAGGACCGGTCGCCCCTGGCACCGGCTTCGACCCCGACGACATCGCCGAGCACTACTGGCGCCTGCACGCGCAACCCTGCGGCCGGTGGACCCACGAAGCCCTGCACGCGGCGCCGTAAAAACCGGAAACCGCTCCTGCGCGCCCGGACTCCTGCCTACGCTGATCCTGACCATCGGTTGTGGAGGAATCGCGTCCCCATGGGCAGAGCTCGCCGCAACAAGCGCACATCGGCCGGTCGTGACGTCGCGCCCGAGCGGCAGCAGGACGGTGAGGGCCGGTCGACGGGGCTGGTGGGGTGGCTGGCGGGCATCGTCAGCGCCGTGATCCTGGCCGCGTTCGGCGTCGTGTTCACCGAGTGGTACAACACCCACGGCTCCGACGCGGTCGAGCGCGTACGCGGCACCGCCGCCATCACCATCGGCCACGTGAAGATCGACTACTCGGAACGCGACACCGTCCTGCGCGAGCCCGTGATCGAGCCGGACGACCGGGCGGTCATGATCGCCACCCACGCCGACGAGCAGCGGCGGCAGGACGTCTTCGCGCGCCACCGCAGGGCGTTGATCGACAGGATGGACGTCACCGTCGTCCTGACCGGCAATCGCAGCAGCGCGCGCATCGTGGACATCGAGCCGCGCGTCCTCGCCCGCAAGCCGGTGTCGCGGGGCGCCCGCCTCATCGCGATCACCGGCGGCGGCGAGACCGACACCGTGCAGCTGGCCGCCGACCTCGACCGTCCCGCTCCCCGGTTCACGACCGCCAAAGGCGCCGCGTACTTCAAAGAGAAGCAGATCGACCTGAAACGGGACGAGCCGGTCACCTTCACCCTGCGCTTCACGGGAAAGGAGGCGTACTACGAGTTCGAGCTGCGGGTGACGGTGCTCGCGGACGGCCGTACGGAACAGGTGACGGTCAAGGCCCCGGACGGCGGGTCGTTCCGGCTGACCGGCGAGGCGTCCCGCTACCAGGCGTACTATCGCGAGCTGCCGCACGGAGGGTGGCGGCCGTGCGACGGGCGCCGTCCGTGCTGATCGGCCGCGGTCTGCGGGCGCTGGCGGCGCTCGCGGTGACCGCCGCGCTCGCGGCCGCCGCCGACGGCCGGCCGCCGCGGGACCTCATCGGGTGGAAAGAGGCCTGGTCGGTCCCTGCCGGGAGCATGGCCGCCCTCAACGCGCTGTCCGGCGGCCACCTGCTCATGGCGGCAGGGGACGGCTCGGTCACCGTACGCGACGCCGGCACCGGCGCGGTTTCGCGCACCATCGCCACCGGCGTCACCTCCCCCACCGAGATCTCCGCCGAAGCCGGGCTCCTCTTCCTCACCTCCTCGGCGGAAGGGGTGACGAAGTGGGCCGTGCAGGCCCACGACCTCGCCTCCGGCCGTTTCTTATGGCGGTACGCGGTGCCCGCGCGGGTGAACGGTGGCTCCCCCCAGGTCCAGGTGATGGGACCCCTCGTCGTCCTCCACCAGGACGGCCACGGGCTGGTCTCGCTCGACGCGCGGACCGGCGCCGTACGGAGGCGTACCGGCGACCCGCCGGGTTGCGACGGATGGACCATCGGAGCCTCCAGGTCCGTGATGCTGCTGGCCCGCTGCGAGCGCGGCACCGTCCAGCTGGCCTCCTACGATCCGCGCACGCTGCGCAGGAACTGGACGCGTACGCTGCCCACCGCCGCGGACGCCGGCACGCTGCTCGTGTCCGAGCCGGCGCCGGAGGGGTTCGTCGTCGTGAGGGTGCAGGACGAACGGTTCCTCTTCGACGAGGACGGCACGCGGCTGCCCCTTTCCCGCTGGCCCGGCGACGACCTGCCGTTCTGGGTCGGCGAGCACCCCGACGCCGAATTCCGCCCGGAGTTCGATTTCAACGGCGACTGGCCGCTGCCCGGCTTCCTCCTCTCGCGCGAGCGGGGCACCGGCCGCCTGGTCGGGTTTCCCCTGGACAGGCCGCTCGCGCACGCCACCAATCTCGTGGGGGCGACCTCGCGTTACGCCTTCGTCCACCATGACGACCGGATCACCGCGTTCCGGCCCGTCTATGGACGGCCAGAAGGCCCGGTCGCGCTCGGCGGCCTCCCTTTGCGCGACTGGCCGGACGCGTGCTCCTTGCTCACCTCGAAGGACCTCGGCGAGGACGTCCGCCGCGTCCCGGCCACCAAATCCCTGGGGCGGCTCTCCTTGCCCGCGGCCTGCGACTACGTGCCGGATGACGGCGACGTCATCTCGCTCGCCGTGAGCTGGGTCTCCCAGGACGCGGGCGCCGTCTTCGCCGCGACGGCCGGGCAGGTCAAGGGGCGCGAGAGCTTCGATCACGACCCCACGTCCGAAGCCGAGGGCGTCTTCTCGTACACCTTTCACGGGGCCGGCGGCACCGGCAGCGCGACGCTCGTCAACGTGGGACCGGTCATCGTGCATCTGACGTCGCAGTCCCGGCTGCTCCAGCGCCTGGCGGCAGGCCGGGTCCGCGACAACCTGATGGCCCGCTACCGGCCAGGCGAGCGCGTCCCTCCCCGCGTGCGGACGGGCGGCTGGACTTACCTCGCGGACGCGGGCGTCCGCGCCGATCCCGTGGTGGACGGCGATGTCGTGTACGCCGGCGCCGACGACGGACTGTACGCCGTGGACGCCGTCACCGGGCGCTTCATCTGGAGGTCCATTCCCGCCGCGCCCGAGCTGGTGGACGGCGTGCTCTACGGCGTGGGCAGCGGCGTCGCGGCCATCGACCCCGCGACAGGACGAACCCGATGGCTGCGCGAGTTCGACGCCAGGGATGTCGTCATCCAGGGCGGCGGCGTGTACGCGGGCGTCGGTTTCTCCCACGTTCTCGCGCTGGACGCCGCCGACGGCAAGCGGCGGTGGCGCGTCCGTGTCCCCGGCTCTTTGGGCGACGTGGCCGTCGCCGCGGGCACCGTCTACGCGACCAGCCGGAAAGGCCCGCCCGGCGATGAGCGAGGCGTGCTGTCCGCGTACGACGCCGCGACGGGCGCGCTGCGCTGGCGCTCACCCATGGGTACCGCGAACGCCGTCCCGACAGGGCACCTCATCGCGCACGGCAGGACCGTCTTCGCGGTCTCCGACGGGCGGCTGAGCGCGTTCGGCCCCGCGACGGGGAAGGCGCGATGGCGGAGGGAGTTCGGCCACATCGCCCTCAAGCCCGTCGTGATCGGCGACACCGTCTACGTCGGTCATTACGGCGGGCTCACGTACGCGCTGGACGCCGCCACCGGCAAGGAGCGCTGGCGCCTCACCCCCGAAGCCACCACAGGACAGTGGAGCGTCACCGAGTCGCGGGGAACGCTCTACGTCGGCGGCCAGAAGCTGCACGCCCTCGACCCCGCGACCGGGCGCGAACGCTGGAGCAGGCCGATCGCCGCCACGGCGTCGGTCCACGGCGACACCGTCCTCGCCCAGGACGACACCGGCACGCTGCACGCCCTGGACGCGGCCACCGGGGCGTCCCGCTGGAGCTTCCCGACCGGCAGCCACTTCCAGACCCGGCCCGCCGTGGCCCATGGGCTGGTGTACGTGGGCGGCTCGAACGGCAACCTCTACGCGCTGCGCGCCAAGGACGGGCTTCCCGGGCCGTACGTGACAGGGCCCTGATCTGCGTACATAAGCGACCCCCCGGGCCGCGCGCATCCAGTCGGCGATCGCGTCCAAGCCGATGGCCTTCTGGGTCGGCGGCTGGTTCGGGGACGTCAGCGCCACCGTGTCCGCCTACGTCGCCGCGGCCGACTCCGCCGACAGGCTGCCGGTCCTGGTGGCGTACAACATCCCCGGCCGTGACGCCTGCGGCGGCCACTCGGGTGGCGGCGCCGGGAGCGAGAGCGCGTACCGGGCGTGGATCTCCGCCTTCGCCTCCGCCATCGGTGACCGTCCCGCCGTCGTCGTCATCGAGCCCGACTCCCTGGGCGACTTCGCCTGCATGGACGACGAGGACATCGCGGCGCGCAACCGCATGCTGACGTACGCGACCGAGCAGTTCCGCGACCACGCGCCCAACACCTGGGCCTACCTCGACGCGGGCAACGCCGGCTGGGTCGCCTCCGGCACCATGGCCCAGCGGCTGCGGAACGCGGGCGTGGGCAACGTCCGCGGCTTCGCCGTCAACGTCTCGAACTACTATACGACCGCGCAGTCGGCGGCGTACGCGTCGGACGTCAACGCCGCCCTGGGCGGCGGCGCGAAGTGGGTGATCGACACCAGCCGCAACGGCAAGGGCTCCAACGGCGAGTGGTGCAACCCCGCCGGCCGCCGGCTCGGCACGCCCGCCCAGGTCGGCGGCGACCGCGGCACGGAGCTGCTGCTGTGGGTGAAGGTCCCCGGCGACTCGGACGGCAACTGCGGCATCGCGCCCGGCACGCCGGCCGGGACGTTCAGCCCTGAACTGGCCATCCGCCTCATCGACGGCTCATAGCCGGAAGGGGTCCGCCTGCCAGGCAGAGGAGCCCGTGCCGGCGCGTGCAGCCGGGGTCCCAGTGGTAGGCGTAGTGGATGAGCGAGGCGGCCAGGTCGGGGTGCGCACTCGCCCAGACGTCGTCGAAGGCTTGAAGCGGCGCAGCGCCTCGGCCACCGGCAGGCTGTCGGGCAGCAGGAGCGGCGGCCTGGCCACGTCCGCGGCGGTGACGGCGTTCTCGTCGGTGAGCAGGTCGCGCAGGTTGACGATGCCGGTGACGTCGTCGAAGCCGCGGGCGCCCACGACGGGAGCGCGGGAGTGGCCCGAGCCGGCCAGCAGGCGGCGGGCCTGCTCGACGGGGCGCCGGCGTCGAGGGTGAAGACCTGGCGGCGGGAGACGAGCACCTCGCGCAGCACGCGTTCGCTGATCTCGACGGCGCCGGAGATGATCAGGCGCTGTTCCGGGGTGAAGCCGCGGTGGGTGGCGACCAGGTCGCGGATCTCCTCTGGGCTGATCTCCTCCCGGTGCCGGCGCGGGTCGGCGCCCATCAGCCGTACGGCGAGGTCGGTGGACTTGCCCAGCGCCCACACCACCGGCCTGGACACGGTGGAGATCGCGCTGAGCGGCCGGGCCGCCAGCATGGCCCAGCTCTCGGCGCGCTGCATGGCCACCCGCTTGGGCGCCAGCTCGCCGAAGACCAGGGTGAGGAACGTCAGGACGATCGTCACCAGCACGATGGCCACCGGGCCCGCCGCGTCGCCGAGGAAGCCCAGCAGCGGCACCAGCGGCACCAGCGGCTCCGACAGCGTGACCGCCGCCGTGGCGGAGGCGAGGAAACCGGACAGGGTGATGACGAGCTGGATCGTGGCCATGAACCGGTTGGGGTCCCGAGCCAGCCGGACGAGGATCCGCCCGCCCTGGCCGCGCTGCTCCAGCCGGCGCAGCTGGCCGTCGCGCAGCGAGATCAGCGCCAGCTCGCTACCGGCGAAGATCGCGTTGACGATGATCAGTACCACGACCAGGCCCAGTTGAACCTAATAGCCGTCCACGGCAGACATACTCCTCGACACGAGAACCCGGCGGCGCGCCGGTGATGGGGAAGGCCGGCGAGCCGACGCTGCGGGGCCGGCGTATGAGGCTGCGGAACGTCTCGTTCACGGCGATCAGGACGACGGCGCCTGGGCACGGCCCGCCTGCCGGATGGGCGCATGGGTGACGGGACGCCGGGCGGCGGAGGAATCGACTGGATCGAGCTGGTCATCCAGGTCGTGCTGGCCGGGGCGGGCGTGGCGCTCGCCGCCGCCCTCTACGGCAAGCGCGGCATCACGTAGAAGACGAGCCGGGCCAGGCTCAAGGGCAAGGGCCTGGCCCGACGATCGTCACCTCACCACGGGCGCGGCCTGGAGGACGGTGACGGAGAACGGCCGGTGGGTCTCGATCTCGACGTGGTGCAGGATCGGCGTCATGCCGCTGATGTAGGTGTAGAGGCGTTCGGCCTCGGGCCAGGGGTGGACGAGGGTCAGCAGGCCGCCGGGGGCGACGAGCTCGGTCAGCCGGGCCGAGGCGAGGCGCAGGCGTTCGCCGCGGCCCAGGTAGTAGAGGGTCTCCGCGCAGAAGACGAGGTCGAAGGCGCCGGGCGGCGTGTAGGAGATCAGGTCGGCGCAGGTGAACGTCAGGCGTTCGCGGGCGGGACGTGCGCGGGCCCGGTCGAGTGCGCGCTCGGAGACGTCCACGCCGGTGACCTCGGCGTCGGGGTACCTCGTGGCCAGCATGTGCGTGAAGACGCCCTCGCTGCAGCCGACGTCGAGGATGCGGTGATAGGGGCGGGCGGGCAGGAGACGTAACGTCGTGGCGTATTTGTGCTGCTCGTAGTCGTCAGTACGGAGCCGCCAGGGGTCGGGTGAGCGGTGCCACCAGTTGAAGTAGCGCCGCAGCAGCACCGCCTGCGCTCGGGGCGGAAGCAGGGACACCGCCTTGAAGAGGGCTCGGTGGAGGAGGTCGGGAAGGGACTGCCGGTCAGCCTCGGGCGGGCGCGGAAGCATGCTTCGAATCTAGGTGCGTGCCCGCTGATCGTCATGAGCCTCAGGTCGGAGTTGCGGTCTCGTGCTCAGGAGGGAGGACCCCTGAGTATCAAGTTACAAGATTTGAAATCTGTCACCGATGGGCGTAGGTTCGCCGCGTGGAGCAGAAGCGAACCCCCCTGGACGCGGACACGATCCTGGCGGCCACCGAGGAGATCCTGCGCCGCCACGGACCGGACAAGGCGACGGTCGTGGACGTCGCCAGGGCGCTCGGGGTCAGCCACGCCGCCGTCTACAAGCACTTCGCCTCGAAGCAGGCGCTGCGCGAGGCCGTGACCCGGCGCTGGCTCGACCACAACCGCGACACCCTCGCCGTCATCGCCGCCGACCAGGGGATGCCGCCGGCGCGCCGGCTGCGTACGTGGCTGCACGCCGTCCTGGCCCTGAAGCAGACCAAGATCCGCGAGGACCCCGAGCTGTTCGCGGCGTACGGGAACCTCGCCGCCGCCCACAGCACCGTCGCCACCGACCACGTCGCCGACCTCCTGGGCCAGCTGACGGCCATCATCGCCGACGGCGCCCGCGACGGCGGCTTCCACACGAGCGACGAGGAGGCCACCGCCCGCGCGGTCTTCCACGCCACCGCCAAGTTCCACCACCTCGCCCATGCCGCCGAATGGCGGGAGCCCGGCATCGACACCGAGCTCGACGAGGTGTGCACCCTGCTACTCGAAGGCCTCCAGCCGTAAGGAGTGACGCATCACCATGGTCTACGCAATCGGAGCAACGCAGCTAGGCGGACCTGACACGCTCGTCGAGCTCGACCTGCCGCCGCAGCCCCTCGGCCCCGGCCAGGTCAGGATCGGGGTCACCAGCGCGGCGGTGAACCCGGCCGACATCATGATCCGGTCACGTCCGCGCCAGAACGAGAAGGACACGGTACGGGTGCCGGGCATGGACGTCGCCGGCACGATCACCGAGGTCGGCCCCGACGTGGACCGGCCGCTGACGGCCGGGGACGCCGTCATGGCCATCGTGGTGCCCTCGGGCGAGCACGGCGGCTACCGGGCGGACCTGGTCGTATCGGCACGGTCGGTCACGAAGATCCCGGCCGGGCTCTCGGACGCCGAGGCCGCCACCCTCCCCATGAACGGCCTCACCGCGCAGCACGCACTCGACACGCTGGCGCTCCCCGCCGGCGCGACGGTCGCCGTCACGGGCGCGGCCGGCATCCTCGGCGGGTACTTCATCCAGCTCGCCAAGCAGGCCGGGCTGGTCGTCGTGGCCGACGCCGCCCCGCAGGACGAGGACTTCGTCCGCTCGTGCGGCGCCGACGAGGTGGTGCCGCGCGGGGACGCGTTCGTGACGGAGGTCCGCCGCCTCCACCCCGACGGCGTGGACGGGCTGCTCGACACCGCCGTCCTGGACGCCGCCGTGCTCCCGGCCGTCAAGGACGGCGGCACGCTGGTCACCGTACGCGGCTGGCAGGGCGACGGGACGGACCGCGTCCGCGTCGCCCCCGTCTTCGTCCTCCACTACGCCGAGGAGGCGGAGAAGCTGGACCGGCTCGCCGAACTCGCCGGCCGGGGACGCCTCACCCTCCGCGTCGCCGCCCAGCTGCCCGCCGCCCAGGCCGCCGAGGCCCACCGCGCACTCGAACGGCCCGGCGTCCGCGGCCGCTACGTCCTGACGTTCGCCTGACCTGCGGCCCTGTATCCCGTCCTCCCCCCTCTCCCGTCGGCTTGAGCGGGAGAGGGCGGACGGTCGTTCAGGCGGTCGCCGGGGCGGTGGCCGGTTCTTCGTCGGGGGTGTGCCACAGGCGGGCCGCCATCCACGCGACCCCCACCGCCGCCACCACCAGGCCGGTCAGGTAGACCGGGAGCGGCACCGCGTTCCGTAACGAGCCGGGGATCATCCCCGCCGCGTACAGCACGACGCCGATCACCGGCAGCATCCCCGAACGCAGGGCGGCCACGCTGAAGGTCAGTACGCCTGCGAGCAGCACGATCGCTGTGATCATGAAGGCTTGTCCCGTGCTTCCCGCCAGCAGGCCGGTCACCGCGCCGCCGCTGAGGTAGGGGAAGACGAAGTGCAGGATGTACTCGATGGCGAAGGCTCCGGCCAGGCCGGCGCTGTTGAGCACGTACCCGATCAGGCCCAGCGTGCCCGACGCCGGACGGATGAGCAGGTAGAGGCCGGTGATCGCGAGCAGCCCCGCCAGCGCCGCGAACGGTGCGATGGCGTGCGTGAACGCCGTCTCCGGCACGAATCCGCCCCGCCGGGCGGAGTTGACCACGAGCAACACGGCGCAGAGGAACCCCGCCGCCG
Organism: Nonomuraea sp. NPDC004580; assembly: GCF_040609855.1. Classification (NCBI taxonomy): domain Bacteria; kingdom Bacillati; phylum Actinomycetota; class Actinomycetes; order Streptosporangiales; family Streptosporangiaceae; genus Nonomuraea; species Nonomuraea sp. NPDC004580. The sequence goes on from NZ_JBEXLH010000009.1 coordinate 168,828, forward strand.
CGGTGACCCGGTAGACGCGCATTTCGTCGGCCTTTCTCTCGACAACTGTGCTGCTCGTCATGATGCGCGCCGTAACGAGCCGTGCGGAGAGGGCGGCGGGAGCCGTAAGCAGCCCGAAAGAGGTTGTCCGTCGTTCGGGGCCTACGTCATTCGGTGTAGCGGGAGCGTCATCCACGGGCGGACGTCGTACGGGGGCGCAGTCGCGACGATGGGCGGTGAGTGCTGCAACCCCGAGGTGAGGCGAGATCATGGCACCCCGCATGCGTAAGACCCTGTTGGTCGTCCACATCGTCGCGTCCGTGGCGCTGGTCGGTGAGGTGTGGGGGCTGGTGGCGCTGAACACGGCCGCCACCTTGACCGACGACCTCGCGCTGGCGCACATGGCGTACCGGTTGATGCCGGCCATGGTGTTCGCCGGCGGCATCCCGCTCAGCTTCATCGCGTTGGCCAGCGGCATCACGCTCGGGCTGGGCACCCATTGGGGGCTGATCCGGTACTACTGGGTGGCGATCAAGCTGGGCCTGCTCGTGGCCGTCGTGTGCGTGGGGATGTTCCTGTTCGACCCTGAGGGCATGGCGGCTGCCACGGAGGGGGCCAGGCAGGCGGTGACGTCCAGTCAGTGGGCCCAGGTCTGGGTGCTGGGCGCCCAGATCGTCATGCTGCTGGCCTCGACGGCGCTGTCGGTGTTCAAGCCTCGCTGGAGGCTCCGGTCGCGGTAGGTCGGACGGGTGCGACGACTGCCTCTCGAGGTTGTACGCGGAGATCACGAGGAAGGACAGGGCGATGGGCACGCCCGATGCGGCGCAGGTCGGTGAGCACCTGGCACGCACATGAACGGCCTCGCCGCCCATTCGCCCGAGAATGGCGACGATGCCGAGCTGGGACGCGAGATTGAGCGATCCGGCCACGAAGAGCGGAATGGCGAGGCCGGAAATTTCTCGCCATACCTCCTTTCTTGCCACCATTCAAACCCCCAGACATTCATCGGCCCGTGGGACGGTAGCGACATTTATTGAGGAATGTCCAGCACGGCTAGGGCGTCAATCTCGACGAGCAGGCCCGGAGGGAGCTGCACGCTGACGGTGGTGCGGGCGGGGAACGGGGCTTCGACGATCGACTCGTACGCCTCGTTCATCTCGGCCATGTGGGCGGGGTCGGTGAGGTGGACGCGCAGCATGACGACGTCCGCCCAGGTCGCGCCGCCCGCCTCCAGCACGGCGGCCACGTTGCGCAGAGTCTGGGCGGTCTGCTCGGCGACCGTGGCGCCGACGACCTCGCCGGTCACCGGGTCGAGGGGAAGCTGGCCGGAGACCTGCAGGATGGGGCCCTTGCGGACGCCCTGCGACAGGGGGGCGGGCAGGACGGGCGCGTTCTCGGTGGTGATGATCATGTCCAGATCTCGCGTTCTTCGGGGCGGGGGTCGTCGTGCTGGGTCCACTCGGTGTCGATGCGCATGGTGGCGCGGCGGCCGGTGTCGTACGGGGTCCAGCCGGGGTCGCCGGTCCTGGCGAAGCGGATCCAGGTCTCGTGGACGCGGGTCGCGAGGTCGGCGGGGGCCTGGCCGGGGCCGAGGAGGGCGTGGGGGCCGTTCAGCTCGGGCCGGTGCGCGAGGTCGAAGACGAAGGGCACCTCGACCGCGTGGGCGGCGCCGAGCTCTCCGTCCAGGGCCTTGGAGCGCCAGGCGAACTCGTACGCGTAGGTGCCGGAGCCTGGGTGGGCGGCGTGCGCGGCGGCCAGCGCGCGGCTGCCGGCCCCGAACAGGGCGTCGCCCATGATGGCGGAGCGCAGCTCGGCGTACGACGCCCCGGGGCGGGACCTGCGGTAGGTCTCGACGAGGCGCTCAGGCGACGGGTGCGAGCGCGCCGCCGTCGCGTGGACGTCGGCGGCGGTCGAGGTCGCGTACGTGCCCACCGGCACCAGGTAGAGGTTGCCCTCCTCGGCGTTCGTGCCGACGAGCAGGTCGACGCCGGCGCCCAGCCCGGCGGCGACGGCCTCGGCGGGCTGCGTGTCGAGGACGAGGCTGAACGGGCTGAGCCCGATGAGCGGGTCGGTGCGGGTCCCGGTGCGCAGGTCGATGCCGGAGAGCTGGGAGGCGGCCTCGACCAGGCGTTCGTCGGGGACGCCGGCGAAGGCGCCCACGTGGGGTTCGACGCCGAGGACGTCGGCCGCGGCCTTGGTGACGCGGGCGGCCTGCTCGGTGCTGAACGCGCCCAGGCCGCTGCCGCTCTGCACGATCGCCCGGCGGAACAGCCCGGCGGCCGAAGGGGTGGCGAGGACACCGCCGACGATGGTGGCGCCGGCCGACTGGCCGAAGAGGGTGACGTTGCCGGGGTCACCGCCGAAGGCGGCGATGTTCTGCTGGACCCAGCGCAGGGCGGCGACCACGTCGAGCAGGCCGCGGTTGGGGGGCGCGCCGGGGAGGTCGAGGAAGCCGGCGATGCCGAGCCGGTAGTTGAGGGTGACGAGGACGACGCCGTCGCGGGCGAACGCGGAGCCGTCGTACATCGGGGATCGCGTGGAACCGGCGACGAAGCCGCCGCCGTGGACGAACACCATGACCGGCAGCGCGTCACCCCCTGAGGCGGGCGTGTTGACGGTGACGGTCAGGTAGTCGTCCCCGCGGCTCCAACCGGCGCCGAAATAGGGCGACATATCCACGTTTCCGAGTCGGCGTTCCGACTGCGGCGCGTTGGGGCCCGGCGTGGTGGCGTCCCGTACGCCGTCCCACGGCTCGTGCGGCTGCGGCGGCGCGAAGCGGCCGGCGCCTCGGGGCGGGGCGGCGTACGGGATGTTCATGAACGTGCGGGCGGCGCCCCGGAGCAGGCCGCGGACGGCTCCCTGTGCGGTGGTGACGACGAGGTTGCTCATGGTGGTGCCTTTCAGACCTGCTCGGTGTACGGGGCGAAGGGCGCCCAGCCCTTGACGGCGAACTTGTCCCCCTCGCGGACGACTTCGGCGGCGCCGTGTCCGCCCAGGTGGGCCGGGATGATCAGGGCGTTGGTGTCGGCCGCCCGGCCCAGCAGCTCGCGGCGGGTGGCGATGGCCGCCGCCGGGTCCTCGCAGAAGCAGCTGTTGACGTCGGGCTCGTGGATCTGGAACGGGTTGTGCAGCAGGTCGCCGACGAACAGGGCCCGGTCCGAGCCCGACTCCAGGGTCAGCACCGACGAGCCGGGCGTGTGGCCGGGGGCGAGGTCGAGGCGCAGGTTGCGGTCGATGTGGTGGCTGTCCTCCCACAGCCGGGTCTGGCCCGCCTCGTCCACGGGGGCGACGCTGTCCTCGAACACGTTCTGGTTGCCCCGGCCGAGCCGCGCCTTGTGGTCGTTGGCCGGGTTCCAGAAGTCGAAGTCCGCCTTGGGCATCAGGTAGGTGGCATTGGGGAACGTGGGCACCCAGGTGCGGCCGTCGAGGTAGGTGTTCCAGCCGACGTGGTCGATGTGCAGGTGGGTGTTGACGACGATGTCGACGTCCTCGGGGCGGACTCCGGCGCGGGCGAGGTTGTCCAGGAAGCTCGTGTTGAGCCGGTTCCAGACGGGCGCGTACGGGCGGTCCTTGTGGTTGCCGACGCCGGTGTCGACCAGGATGGTCCTGCCCTCGCTGCGCAGCACCCAGGTCTGGATGGCCGAGTTGACGATGCGGGTCCGCGCGTTGAGGAAGTCCGGCACCAGCCAGTCGCTGTGGGCCTGCCACGCCTCGGCCGGGCTCTCCGGGAAGAACACCTCGGGTGTCATGTCGACGGGCCCGAAGTACTCCTGGACGCGGGTCAGGGTGACGTCGCCCAGGGTGATCGTGTCCATTGATGCGTCTCCAGTTCGGTGATCGTCGAGGGGCTCAGCCATCGTGCGGCGGCCGGTCATGGTCGCGGTATCCGTCACGTGACTGCAGTCGCGCGGCGAGGACGCCGCAGCAGGCGCCGAGCGCGGTCTCGTGCACGCGCAGGACGAGCACGTCCGCCGAGAACGTGTCGAGCAGCGCGAGCAGCATGCAGAGCATGCCGGTGATGAAGAACGTGACCGCCCAGTAGGCGTCCGGCGAGGTGAAGAACATGCCGAACATGCAGGCCAGCAGCAGGACGAGGAGCAGCGGGCCGTACGGCGCCGCCAGCGTGGCCAGGCCGTAGCCGGCCCCCGCCCCGAGGACGGTGCCCACCAGCCGGCGCACGCTCTGCCGCAGGACCTCGCCGGTGCTCTCGGTGTTGATGAACACGACCCAGGTGGTCACGACGGCCCAGTACCAGTGGTCAGGGGACACCAGGTGACCGCCGGCGATGGCCAGGGCGGAGGCGGCCGTCACCTGGAGGGCCTGCCGCCTCGCGGCGCGGGGCGGCTCCGCCGGGTTCGGGACGCGCACGGCCGTGCACAGGACGGCGCAGAAGGCGACCACCACCGCCACGCTCAGGTGCGGCACGTCGGCCGCTCGCGCCTCGGTGAACTGCGCGAGGAAGAAGCCCATGAAGGCGAAGACGCCTGCGCCGTGCCCGATGGCGCCGTGAAGGCGGGCGCGCACGGCGGCGTAGATCAGCGGCAGGAACACCAGCGCGGCGGCGACCGGGTACGGCCCCACCGCGGCCCCGGCCGCCAGGGCCGCGAGGTAGAGCGGGGCACCGAGCGCCAGGGTGCCGAGCCGGTCGACGGCCAGCGCGCTCGTCATCACGGTGAAGCCGCCGGCCAGCAGCGACGTGTCGGGCTGCCCCAGAGCCGCCAGGACGGTCAGAGTCGCGGCGGTGCCGAGGACGGCGCGCGTCGCGGCGGTCAGCCGAATTCGCGAATTGTTCGTACTGCCCATTCAGGAGCTCCGATGGTTGCATTTCGACTCACCATCGTGGTTATTTCGAGCGCCGGCCGGTATCCGTCATCCGACTGCACGGCGGAATAATCCCGGTGGCTCCTGTGTTGTAGCGCACAGTTCTCGAGATCGGCGTCCCCATTTCCTGGAGCATCAGTGCATCACCGCGGAGACGATTCGATAGTGGGCCGGGAAAACGAGATCGCGGAAATTCTGCGGCGTCTGGGCTCCGGCCGGGTGCTGGTCCTCGCGGGCGATCCCGGCGCCGGGAAGAGCGCGCTGCTCGACGTCGCTGCCGGCCACGCGGGCCGGGTGCTGCGCGCGGCCGGCAGCGAGTCCGAGGCGTGCCTGGGGTTCGCCGGGCTCCATCAGCTGCTCCGCCCGGTGCTGGGCGAGCTGGACGGCCTGCCGCCACGGCAGCGCTCCGCGCTCAGGGCCGTCCTCGGCCTGGACGATGGAGCCCCCGATGGCATGCTCGCCGGCTCCGCCGTCCTCACCCTGGTCTCGAATCTGGCGCCGCTGCTCATCGTGGTCGACGACGCCCAATGGATCGACCGCGCATCGCTGGACGTGCTGTCCTTCGTGGCCCGCCGCCTGGACGCCGAACCCGTCACGCTGCTGCTGGGCGTCCGCTCCGCAGCGCCGCTGCCCGGCTTCGGCGACGAACGCCTGGAGCTCGGCCCGCTGAGCGACGAGGCGGCCAACCGGCTGCTCGACCGCCAGCCGTCCCCGCCCACCGGCCGGAATCGGATGCGCATCCTCCAGGAGGCGGCCGGCAACCCGTTGGCCCTGATCGAACTCGCCCGCGCGACCCCGACAGGCGGCGGTGTCGAGGGCCCGCTGCCGGTCACGGAACGGCTGGAGCGGATCTACGCCGACCAGCTCCAGTTCCTCCCTGAGGCGACCCGCCGCTCCCTGCTGCTGCTCGCCGCCGCCGACGCGACGGACGTACGAACGGCATCGAAGGGGCTCCCCGAGGCCGACGACAAGGCGTGGACGCCCGCCGAGCAGGCCGGCCTCGTCCGCCAGGACGGCGCCCGCATCACCTTCCGCCACCCGCTCGTCCGCTCGGCCGTCTACCACGCGGCCTCCTTCGACGAGCGCAGGCAGGCGCACCTCGCGCTGGCGGAGCTGAGCGAGGAGCCCGACCGCCGGGCCTGGCACCTCGCCGCCGCGACGATCCGTCCCGACGCGGAGGTGTCGGACGCCCTGCGTCAGACGGCCGACCGGGCACGCCGGCGGGGCGGCTACGCGGCCGCTGCCGCCGCCCTCGAACGCGCCGCCGAGCTGAGCCCGCACCCGGCGGACCGGGCCGGGCTGCTGGCCGAGGCCGCCGCCATGGCGGTGTTCACCGGCCAGCTCGGCTGGGTGGAACGCCTGGCCGCCGAGGTGGCCAGGCACAGCGACGACCCTGCGCTGATCGGCGACGCCTGGCTGGCCACCGGGCGGCTCATGGCTCTGCGCAGCAACCACGCGGCCGCGTTCGCCCTGCTGACCCGCGTCGCGGACGAGCACCCGTCCAAGGCCATGGACGCGCTGGCCGCGGCGGCGGTGGTCCGCTACTACTCGGGCGAGGAGTCGCAACGGCAGCGGATCGAGCGCCTGCTCTCCGCCTCACCCGACGGCGCCCTGACCGGCGGCAGCCTGCCCGATAGCGGCCTGCGCGTCTGGGTGGAGGCCGTCTCCGACCCCCATGGTGCGGGTGCCCGGTTCGTCCCTGCGCTGCCCGGGCTCATCGCCGAGGCCACGGGCGACCCCGGCCGGCTGACCGCGCTCGCCATCGTGGCCTGGATCCTCGACCAGACCGCGCTGGCCGCCAGGACCTTCGACGAGGCGTACGACCGGTGGCAGGCCGGTGGCGCGCTGCCGGCCGGGCTGGGCAGCGCCGTCGGGTGGGCGTACCTGGAGCAGGGCCGGTGGGCCGAGGCCCGTACGGTGGCCGCCGAGATCGCGGCGACGGCCACGACGGCCGGGCTCGACCACGCAGAGGCGTGCGTCCACGCGCTCGACGCGACGGTGCTCGCGCTGCGCGGCGACGCGGACGGCGCGCGGCGCGGTGCCGAGCGGGCTTTGGCCCTGGTCGATCCGCTGGAGAGCCGGTCGATCGCCGTGTCCGCGCGCCGGGCCCTGGGGTTCGCGGCGGTGGCCGAGGGCGACTACGAGACCGCGTACGCCCAGTTCCGCTCCGCCTTCACCGCCGAGGGCGAGCCCGTGCACTACCACGTCTCCCCCACCGTCCTCGCCGAGCTCGCCGCCGCGGCCGTCCGCAGGGGGCGGCGGGAGGAGGCAGCCGGCCTGCTGGAACGCGCGGCTTCCCGTCCCGGCCTGTCGGTACGCATCCGCGCGCTGCTCGACCGCGGCCGGGCCCTGCTCGCCGAGCCGGACCACGCGGAGCCGTACTTCCTGGCGGCGCTGGCGGACGAGGCGGGTGAGCAGTGGCCGTTCGAGCGGGCGCAGACCCGGCTGGACTACGGCGAGTGGCTCAGGAGGCGGCGGCGCATCGCCGAGGCCCGCCCCCTGCTGACCTCGGCGCTGGAGACGTTCCGCCGGCTCGGCGCGCGGCCCTGGATCGAGCGTGCGGAGGCCGAGCTGCGCGCCGCCGGCGTCGAAGCCACCCGAACCGCGCCAGGCGCACTCACCGAGCTGAGCCCGCAGCAACAGCAGATCGTCCGGCTCGCCGCCCGCGGGCTGACGAACCGGGAGATCGGCGACAAGCTCTACCTCTCGCCGCGCACGGTCGGCTCCCACCTCTACCGCGTGTTCCCCAAGCTGGGCATCACGGCCCGCTCCCAGCTCCGCGACGTCCTCGAGAGCATCTAAACGCAGACCACGATCTTGCCGCGCGTGTGTCCGCGCTCGGATTCCGCGTGCGCCTCCGCGATCTGTTCGATGGGGTACGTCCGCTCGATGCGCGGGGTGTAGCGGCCCTGCCGGCCGAGGTCGCTCGCTTCGGCGAGGAGCGCGGGGTCGTTGGCCGCGTTGGCCAGGTGCACGCCCAGGCGCTGGGCGTTGGCGTAGTCGGCGACCGTCGAGACCCGCTCGGGGTCGCCCGCGATCGCGATGAGGTCGGTCAGGGAGCCGGAGGCGGCGGTGTCGAGCACGACGTCGACCCCGTTCGGCGCCAGGGTGGCGAGGCGGTCCGCGAGGCCGGCGCCGTACGTGGTGGGGACGGCTCCGAGCGAGGCGAGGAACGCGTGGTTGCGCTCGCCGGCGGTCCCGATCACGGTGGCGCCCCACGCCACGGCGATCTCGACCGCCGCGCTGCCCACGCCTCCGGCCGCGCCCTCGATGAGCAGGGTGCGGCCCTTCACGGGGCCGAGTGCGTTCAGGCCGTTCATCGCGGTCACGGCCGCCAGCGCGGCGCCGGCGGCCTGCTCGTCGGTCCACGCCTCGGGTGCGTGGGCCCAGGCCGACAGCACGGCCAGCTCCGCCGTCGCGCCGGTCACGCCGCCCAGCCCGAAGACGCGGTCGCCGATGCTCACTCCCGCCACGCCCTCGCCGATCTCGTCCACCACGCCGGCGGCGTCACGCCCGGGAATGGCGGGCAGGTCCACGGGGAGCACCTCGCGCACCGCCCCGGAACGCACCTTCCAGTCCACGGGGTTGACGCCGGCCGCCGCGACCCGGATGCGGACCTCGCCAGGCCCGGGATGCGGGTCCGGCGCCTGCTCGACCACCAGGGTCTCCACACCGCCGTACTGGTGATAACGGACTGCGCGCATGACGTACTGCCTTTCACTGTGATCAGCGGGTCGATGTCCGCCTTACGCTAAAACCTGACGTCAACGTCAACTGCAAATCGAGCCCAGGAAGGCCCCCATGCGCACTCTGTACGTCGTCACCCACCCGGATGACGACTCATCCCTCAGCTGAGCACATGCTGGGGCAGCCGCCGGATGACCAGGGCGGCGACGATGAGCCCGATGACCGCGAGCCCGGCTGCGGTCACGAACGGGTTCGCCGAGTGCAGGGCCGGGGCGAAGCCGATGCCCACGTAGACCGTCACCCCGGCGGCGCCGCCGAGCTGGTCCACGCCGCGCTGGATCCCGGAGGCGATCCCGGCGTCCTCGTCGGTCGCGCCGCTGACCGCCAGATACTGCAGCCCGATGAGCCCGAAGCCCATCCCGGCGGCGATCAGCACCATCGCCGCGATCAGCCACGGCGCCCCGGCGCCGAGGACGGCGACCAGGGCGATCACGGCCATCGCGCAAGTGGTGCAGCCGAGGCCCGCCAGGACGCACACGCGCGGTCCCCACCTGCCGAGCAGCCGAGGGACGAGCAGGGAGGCCACGACCATGGCGGCCCCCATGGACAGCATCGTGAGCCCGGCCTCCAGCGGGCCGACGCCGCGGACGTCCTGCAGGTAGAACGTGAACAGCAGGAACGACGTGGACAGCGCGCCGCTGAGCAGCGTCGTGGCGACGTTCGCGGTGACCCTGGCGCGGTGGGCGAAGAAGCTCAGCGGTACGAGCGGATGCGGGGAGCGGGCCTCGACCCGTACGAACGCGGCACCGGCCAGGGCCGCGCCGGCCAGCGCCACCACGCTCACCCACGGGCTCGCGCCCGGCTCACCGGCCTGCACCACGCCATAGACGAACAGCAGCGGGCACGCCGTCAGCAGCAGCGCCCCCGGCAGGTCCAGGGGGCCGGGGCGGGCCACCGGCCGATCGGCCTCGACGAGGAGCAGCGCCGCCACGATCACGACCAGGATGACCGGCACCGAGATCAGGAACGTCCACCGCCACCCCAGGTGCGCGGTGATGACCCCCGACAGCACGAACCCGAGCACCAGCCCGCAGCTCGCGACCGCCGCCCACACGCTCAGCGCCCGCGACCTGCGCGGCCCCTCGGGGAACAGCAGGACGACGGTCGCCATCGCGGCCGGCAGCGCGACGGCCTCACCGGCGCCCTGCAGCAGCCGCGCCAGCACGAGAACGGGGAACGACGGGGCGAGCCCCGCCAGCAGGGACGCCGCGCCGAACAGGACGGTGCCGGACAGCAGCACGCGACGGCGGCCCAGCAGGTCGGCCAGCCGGCCGCCGAGCATCAGCAGCCCGCCGCCGGCGATCGTATAGCCGACCACGACCCAGGTCAGGGCGTGCCCGCCGGCGCCGAGGTCCGCGCCGATCGACGGCAGGGCGATGTTGACCACGGTCACGTCGACCGCGAGGAGGAACTGCAGCATGGACATCGCGCACAACACCAGCCATGCGCGCGTGGAGGAAGAGGAAGCCGGGCCTTGCCCGGGTGCGGAAAGCATCAAGCGCTCCGGTGCTCGAAGGTGAATCCGGGCAGCACGAAGGTGCCGCTCGGGACGGATCACGGAGCGACCGGACGTTCTCGAAGGATTTCTGTGACGTGAACGCCCCGCCGCTAGCGGGACGTCCTGGTCACTGCCGCGCAGGCGGCCGAGCACGAAGCGGCTGACATGCCCTGCACCTTACCAGCCCCCTGTGCCGAGGCGGGCGCCCGGCCCCGGCAGGGCGGGGGGACGTGTCAGGCGCCGTCGTCCCGCTGGTCGGCCTGGGGGCGCTTCTCCTCGCCGGCGAAGCGTTCCCAGGCCGACTGGCGGGTGACGCCGAGTGCCGCGCCGATCCTGGCCCAGCTCACGCCTCGATCCCGGAGTTCGGCGACGCGGCGGCGGAGGCTGACGTCGACCTGGGTGCCGACGCGGTCGATCCTGGGCAGGGCGCGCAGGATCTCCTCGTCGGACATGTTCGCCCATTCCGGGAGCTCCGGCTGGGCGGGGCCCACATCGGCGGCCAGGATCTGGTTGCAGGCGGCGACGCATTCGTCGCAGATGTAGATGCCGGGGCCGGCGATGATCTTCTTGACCTCGGCGGCCTCCTTCCCGCAGAAGGAGCAGGTGGGCAGGGGAACAGCGGGGCTCATAGGCCCTCCTTTTGTCAGGGTGACTCTGACACGAACCTTAGCCCGTCAGGACCATCCTGACAACCCGATCATCTCTTCTCGCCCGTTCAGAACGCCACCCACGGGACGAAAGGTTGCACCCGGCCCGGAGATCGCTCAGCCGTCGCCCGCGCGCAGCACCTCGCTCAGCCGCCGACGGCGCCGCACCGCCGCCTCGACGGGCACCACGACAGCGACCGCTGCCAGGAACGTGATCACCACCAGGCCGAGCGCCCACCACGGAGGTGCCGGGGTCACGGCGGCGCCGGTGAGGAGGTGGACGTCGAGCGAGCCGAACGTCAGATGGGCCAGCACAAGCCCGAGCAGCGGGCCGATCACGGCGGCGAACGCCACCGGGGGTAGCAGCTCACCCGCCGCAACCCACCGGGCTTCGCGCGGACGCAGCCCGAGCGTCCGCAGCCGGGTCAGCGTCTGCCACCGTTCCGGCGCACTGGCCGCCGCACCCAGCGCCAGCCCCAGCAGCCCCAGGACCGGCAGCGTCACGCCCACCACCCAGGCCAGGCGCAGCAGCCCCGCGGCCAGCGGCCCCGCCGCGATCCCGTGACCGAGGGCGGCTCCGAGGGTCAGTGCGTACGTCGTCAGAGTCGCGGAGGTCACGAGTGTTGTCAGGGGGAGCACGTGGGTTGCGGCCGCCATAGCTCGGGCGGCTCCGAACACGGCCAGTGGGCGGCGGGAGCGAAGCAGGCGCTTGAGTGCGAAGCGGGTCCCCAAGGGCAGGGCCCGGGCCAGCACGAGCGCGCCCACGCATGCCCCCAATGCCGGGGCGCTGGCAGGTAGCACTCCCCCGCTGATCCCGCGCTGGTAGAGGGCGACGACGCTGCCGGTCGCGGCCAGCAGCACCCCGAGCTCCGCGGCGGCCCGCCGCAGCCGTGCGGTGTCGCGCATCCACCGCCGTGCGCTCCGGTTGGCGGGGACGCGGCGGTCGCGGGTGGCGCGGGCGGCGGTGAGCGTGCCGAACGCCGGTCCGGCGACGACGGCGACGATCACCACCGGCGCGATCCACTCCCAGGAGACCCCGGCCCCTATCAGGCCGGCCCCCGACGCGACGGCGTTCGCTCCGGGCCCTGGCACACCGGCCCCGGGCAGGGCGACCCCGGGCGTGATGACCGCGGCCAAGGTGAGCCCCACCGCCGCGGCGAGCAGCGCCGTCACGGCCGACTCCAGCAGCAGTTCGCCGCCGATGGCCGGGAGGGACATTCCGCGCCGGCGGGCGGCGGCGAGGGGGCGGGCGCGGCGGCGTACCAGGAGGTCGGCGCCGAGGAGCAGGACCAGGGCGGCGACGGTGAGCAGGGTGACGAGCAGCAGGGACGCCTGCGCGAACGCGGCCTCGACCTGCGCGCTCACCTTCCGCAGCACCCCGTCGAGCCGGGTCTCCCACTTCAGCGAGCCGTCCCGCGCGCCGGAGGACCCTGAGGCCGCTTTGAGCGCGACCACCTTGGCGGCGACCGGCGGCACGACGTCCCAGGAGAGGCGGGCCGGGTCGGGGGTGAACCAGGCGGTGCGCCGCAGCTCGTCCGGTCCGAAGGCGAGGCGGGCGTCGGGCAGGGATTCGCGGGACAGCAGCCCGGCGAAGCGGGTGCTTCCCCTTCCGTCCGCCCCGGCCACCGGCTTCAGCAGCGCGGGGGCCGGCCGCCAGGCGGGGTCGGTGCTGTCCGACGGCCGGAAGATGCCGCTGACCTGAACCTTCTTGACGTTCCCCTGGTCGTCGGCGAGCGGGATCTCGGCGCCGGGCCGGAGCTGGAGAGCGGCGGCGTCCGCCTCCGACAGGCCCACCTGCACCGGCCACGGCGGCGCGCCGTAAGGGACGGACGCCGTCTCTGAGCCGGTGGGTTCGGGCGGGCCGCCCGTGATCCAGGTGACGGCGGGGCCGCCCTCGCGGGCGAGGTAGGCGAGCTGGAACGTGCGCAGCACGCTGCCGTCGGTGATTTTGAGGGTGGGGCTGATGACGGTGGCGACGGGCGGGTGCAGGGCGGCGCGCAGGCCGGGCCCGAGCTCGTCGGTGGCCCTGGCGCGGAAGTCGTCCACGCTCTCGGCGAGGCGCGGGTGCCGGATGCGGCTGGCGCTCGGCCCGCCGTCGTCCTCCATCCGGGCGTGCACCCGGAGGTCGCCGCCGTCCCTGCGGACGGCGTCCCGTACGGCGGCATCCGCTGTCGCGCTCAGCAGGGGCGGGATCGCGGCGGCCAGCAACGTGACCACGGCCACCACGACGGCGGCCAGCAGCAACGGCCCGGCATCCGCGCGTGCGCGGCCGGCGACGCTGGGCCAGTGCGGCGCCGGGAGCCTCATGACATCACCCACCACGCGTGCGTGCCGACGATGCCGGGCCGGTGGAGCTTCATGACGCCACCCGCAGGTGGGCGGCGTCGGCGCGACGGGCCTGGATGGTGACCACCATGCCGACCGCCAGGACGCACACGGCCAGCAGCCCGGCGAGCAGGGTGGACTCGGCGGCCCAGGGCCAGACGGGCAGGACTTCGGGTACGGGGGCCGCACCGGTGTCGGAGCGGATCTGGAGAGGGGCGACGAGGTGGGTGGCGAGGGCGCCGACCGCCGCGCCCGCGGCGAGCAGCGGCAGCAGAATCCCGATGTGCTGGGCGAGCAGCACCCTGCGGATCTCGCGCCGGGTCAGCCCCAGCCCGCGCAGCCGCGCCACCTCGAGCGCGCGGGCCCGCAGGTCGAACGTCACGTGCAGGACGATCCCGGCGAGCATCAGCAGGACCGCGGCCGGGACGAGCAGCCGGAGCACGGCAGGGAGGCCCGCCCGGAGCGGGCCGCCGGTGAGCCGGGCCGTCTCGGACGCGCGCGTGGTGGCGCCGGAGGCATCGGCGGCGGGGGCGTGGGCGGCGGGGTGGCCGACCCACCAGGCGTCCACGGGCGCGTCGAAGTCGCCGCGCACGGCCAGGGCTCGGGTGAGGGCGTCGAAGTCGGCCAGGACGGCCGCGGCGCCCGGGGCGGACGGCACGGCCGGAAGCACGTCGGCCACGCGGACCGGTACCGGAGTGAGGCCGACGGTGAGGTCGAGCCGGGAGCCGGGACGGGCGCCCACCTCACCGGCGAACCGGGCGGAGACGGCCACCGGCACCGGCCCTGGGGCGGGGAAGGCGGTGGCGACCAGGCTGGCGGCGTCGGGCGGGCCCTGGAGCGAGACGGTGGTGGTCATCCGCAGCTCCGAGCCCTTGGCCGTGACGGCAGGGTTGGCGAGCTGCCTGGGGATCGGGCCGGCCGAGGTGGCGGTCCACGGTCCTTGCGAGGCGTCGGAGCCCGCCACAGTGACGGTCACGGCGACGCTGCTGTCCGCCGCGGAGGTTTCGTAGAGGGTGTGGCCGGTGCCGACGTTCCCGGTCGCGAGCTCGAACGGCAGCGACACCGCGACCAGCCGGAGCCCTTCGCCGCTCGCACAGTCCGGCAGCGGGTGCGGCTTGCCGTCGAGCGGGATGGGCGGTCCCGTGCAGGGGGTGCGCAGTCCGGTCGGGTCCTGGAGCAGCAGCCGGGGCGTCGTGGTGAGCGGGGTCGAGCCGGTGGCGTTCCCGGTCAGGGAGAGTGCGGCTCCGGCCGGGATGGCGATGCCCGCCACCCGGGACGGCGGTGCGAGGGCGGCGCCCACGGTTCCCCAGGTGCGGCCGTCGTTCAGCCGGCCGCGCAGCAGCGCATCGGCGCGGGTGGCGTCCACGGCGACCAGCCTGGGCGGGTCGCCGGCCCCGCCGAGCCACTGGCCGACGGCGATGCCGCGGTCGGTGGCCGGGCTCACCTCTCCCCCGGTGGCCGTCCCGACCGCCGGGCCCTGGCCGACGGCGGGCGGGGCGGTGAGCGCGAGCGCGAGGTCGGTGCCGACGGCCAGGTCGGCCTGGTCCTGCTGGGAGCGCTGCCAGGTGGCGTCGAACCCGATCCCGTACGTGGCCGCCGCGCACCCCAGCCCCACCAGCAGGCCGGCGGCGACCGCCTGCGGCCTGCGGGCGGCCTCGAACGCGGCCAGCGGCACCAGCAGCCCGCGAGCCCGGCGGGCCAGCCGTTCCACGACGCGCAGGGCGGGCCACACCAGGCGCAACGCCAGCGCGGATCCGGCGATGAGCAGCAGCGCGGGGGCGAGCACCCGTACGGCGTCGATGGGCGAACCCGAACCGGCCGGCTGGTCGCGCAACTGCCACCAGCCGACGGCGGCGAGCGCCACGAGCAGCACGTCGGCGCCTGATCTGGCGAGCAGCTCCCGCCGCCGGCGCAGCGCCGTCGCGGGGGTGCGCAGGGACGGCACGACGAGCACCGCCGCCAGCGCCAGCGCGCCACCGGCGACGGACAGCACCTGGGCGGCGTTCACCCCGAACGGCGTGGCGAGCCCGGCCCCGGACATGGGCGCCAGCCGGGTCAGCGTGGCGTGCAGCGCGGAGGAGGCCGGGATCGCGACCGCGGTGGCGAGCACGGCGAGCGCGCCCGCCTCGGCGACCGCCGCCCCGGCGAGTTGCCTGCGGCCGACGCCGAGCGCGGACAGCAGCGTG